>JBLIND010000312.1:0-7926 GCA_047639095.1 Candidatus Omnitrophota bacterium
AGGGCTGATCGAAAGGTTGTTGTGGCGCCAGTTAAACACCGCATCGCGTTCCCAGAGCTTCGCGCCCGTCTTGCGGTTAAAGACCAGCATGCGTCGGCTACCTGGGGCGAATTGACCTGAGGGCAGGGGCGTCTCGTCGCGGGCAGTGTCAGGGGTGTTTTTGTCGGCCGTGAGCAGGATCGGGTCGAGCGAGAAGTCGCTGCTGTTCAGGCTGTGATTATAGCCCACGATGGCGAGGATGTTTTTACCATCGTTCAGGAAGCGTTTCGCGCCGGGGAGTTTGATGGTTTCGAATCCTTCCGCTTCATGCAGACTGACGGTGGCATTCGGGCCGGATCCCTTGACCTGTTTTCGCGCGACCTCATGACCGTTCAGGTAGGCGATAAACCCATCGTCGAAATTGATCGAAAGGCTGAGCTCGCCGATGACCTGGTCGCTGTTGAAGGACCGACGCAGGTAGACGCGACCGAAGGTGTTTTTCAGCTTCAACTCGGTTGCATCGTCGTTGTCTCCGTAGCCGAATCCCGCCTTGCCTGTTTTCCAGGCGGTGTCGTCGAAGCCGGGCTGGTTCCAGGTCGAGGCGGGATCCTCGGTGGCGAGATAGTTCCAGACCGCGCCTTTGGGGATGGCCCGTTTGCCGGCCGCCGCGGGCGGGCCACCGGTCTTTTTAGCCTTGCTGGCGTCCACTGGAACCGGCGAGGAGGTTGCGACCAGGTAGTCGCCTTCTACCGCAAGAAAACCCCAGTTCGGCCGTTCGCCATCGGCTTTCTTTTCCAGGGTGTAGGCACGGATTTCTTCCCCCGTCGCCGCATCGAGCTCGAGAAGTTTGGGGCCGTATACTGCATAAACGCGGTCGGGTAGGGTGACATAGTTGCTGCCGATCTCGTTGGCCCCCGCGAAGTGGTCGGTCCGGTTGTAGTAGGTGCCGAGGTCTTTCAGCTCGCGTTGCCAGAGCAGCCGCCCGGTGTAGACATCCACCGCCCGCAGCATGTCCGCGCCTTCGATGACGAGGCGACCGGCGGCGACTTGAGGTGAGGGTCCGTGTCCGTGACGGGGGAGGACGCCATCGTGCGGCGGGCCGCCAAACCAGAGCACCCCGAAGGGTGGCTTGACCAGATCGTCCTGCGAGACAACCGTCTGGGCGGCATTGCCATACTGATGAGTCCAGTCATCGGTATTCGGCAAGGCACCCGCACGAATGATGTAGGTAAGACCGTCGCCGCGCAGCACCTGTGCCTGGGTGAACCCGAGCTTTTTTACCCGGGCTTCAATATCTGCGTGCACCGCAGTCGTACAGGGAATCGCCGCGGTGCCACCGTAGGGCCGCAAAGCCTTCCAGGCGCTGTGCAACCATGCATCGCTGACCTCCCGGGCTTCCGTTACCACGAGATTTGCAAGGTAGGGGGGGAGGGGTGCCTGTTCGGGATCGGCTTTGCGTACGCAAATGCGCTCGCCATACAAGTCGTTTGCCTGCAGCTCGCGCCGCAGCAGCTTGGCCAGATCCGGGTTGCCTTCCACGACGACCATATTCGCATCCGATTCCTCGAGCAGGGCGCGGACGAGTTGACCGGAGCCCGCACCCAGGATGACGGTATACCCTTCGCGGGTGCCGGGTTGTTTCAGGACGCGACTGGCAAAGCCCTGCCAGTCTTCACGTGCGACGACGAACGGTTTCGTTGCGATCGGGTGATGCACGACTTCCGTCCTGGAAGCGCCATAACAATAAATACGGTTGGATCGAGTGATGACGAACAGGCGCTGATCGCCGGCGATCATGCTCCAGACTTCGCCTTCGATTTCATCCCGCCAGACCGGCGCAGCGTCACCGTTAAGTTTGTGGGCCGCGATCTTACTCAAGGCTCCGGAGTAGATGTGCTCTCCGGCCTGGAGAAAGATGTGCCCGGCATCGGCGAGTTCCTGTTGGTAGAGATCAGTCTGCTTCAGGGTGCGCACGACGACTTTTTTGCCGCGTTTGTCTTTCTTCTCTCTGGTCTCCCATTGAGCCCTGGCCGATCGAGCGGTGAGTTTTGTGCCATGACGAAAAATGATGGCCTCGTCGTTGAACACCACCGGCATTTCCGATCCGAGCACGCTGCCATTTTTGTAATCAAGGGCGGTGCTTGCATTGTAATAGGCATCCGGGCCTGCCATGACCTGGTGATCGCCTCGGCGCCAGTCGTATTCGAAGTGGCGAAATTCACCGTCCTTCAAGTCGTAGATCGCCGGGGATGAGCGTCCGCCCGGCACGACCAGCGCATCGCCGCTGGTGGCGAGGTGCCCCTGGGGAACGATCGAGGCAAAAGCCGATGCGTGATGGGGCTGAACCGTGTAGTTGGTTCCGTCGCCACTGTTGGTCCAGACCGTCGCCCCGGTTTCGGCATCGACCGCATGAATGAAAATGCCCATGAAGGGCCAGATGCTCGCGGCAAAATAGATCACCCCATCCTTGAGCACCGGCCCGCCACGCGCGGGCCAGCTCGAAACCAGGCGATGGTTGCCGATGACCCAGCGATCTGCGGGACCCCCGTTGCGTTTCCAGACCAAGGCACCCGTGTCCGCAGCGACGCAATAGAGGTAGCCATCGTCTGAGACGAAATAGACCTTGTTGTCCCAGGCGACCGGCGCGAAGCGCACCGGACCTTCGACATCGAATTGCCACAGGGCTCTCCCCGTCTTCGTGTCGTAGGCCGAAAGGCAGTCGAAGCGACTCGAAGGCACAAACAGACGCCCGTCCATGATCACCGGTTCTGCCGCGAGATCAAAGTGCAGTTTGGGTTGGGTGTGATCCCAGGCCGGCAGGGCGCTTTCGAGTTGAAGCGTCCATTGAAGCTGCAGCTCCGCAGGCAGCGCGTGCGGGGTCGATGCCCCACGCCCCGCGTCGTAACGCCACATCGGCCAGTCCTGAGCATGCAGAGAGCCCGTGAGGCCCAATAGAAGGGTAAGTATCGTAATTATTTTCATAGTTTTAGTGAAATAAAGTACGAACAATTGCTCCCTGTGTCGACTGAGTAGGATAGATTAAAGCCTTCCTGGAATCGAGCCCCGGCGAGATCTCAGGTTGGCGTAACCTGTCCCCCACGTCCCCCGCCACCACCACCCGTCCCCGCCACCCGCCACCACCACCCGTCCCCGCCACCCTCCCTCACACGGACAGGTTACGCCCATCCGCTGGTCGCTCAGGCTCTCGTTGGATCGGTCTTAACCTATCCTACTTCGCCCACCCAAGAAAAACGCCCACCCAAGAAAAACGCCCGCTCAAATAAAGAAGCGGGCGTTTTTCAGCTAAGGTGTTGGTTGTACTCAGCGGACTTTCATCACCCCGCGCATGAGGGCGGCGTGACCGGGGAAGGTACACACGAACTCATAATCACCCGGCGTCTTCGGCGCGGTAAACGTCAGGACCTCTTCCTGCTTATGGTCGATCAACTTCGACGAAGCGATGATCTTGTCCGAATCCGGGACGAAGCCCTTCTCGAAACCTTTAGCCCCGAGGTTGATGCCGGCCAGGGCGATCTCGTCGGCGCTCTTGGGTTCGGTGATCACGATGTTATGGGGGAGAAAGTCATCATTCCGGAAGGTCAGTTTGACCTGCTCACCCGCTTGTACATCGAAGCTCTTCGTGTCGTATTGCATCTTCTCCAAGCGGGTCAGGATGGTGATCTCGAATACGCCGCCCGAACGCTTGGCTTCCGGCTTGGTCATGACCTCTTCGTGTTCAGCCTTTGCTGCATTCCCTGCGCGGGCCAGACCCGACCAATGGTGCTGTACGACCTTGGCTGCATTGCGCGCATGCAGCTCCGGGGAGGTCAGGACCAGGGTCAGTAGATCATTATCGATCACATTGTGCTGCTGGTGCACCCAGAGTGCTTCCAGGATATGGTGTGCATCTCCCGCTTTCTTCGGATCGAATTGCTTCACCCACTTGCGGGTAGCAGCGATGACCTCGTCGCTATCCCGACCGCTCAGTTCAATGCGCGTGCGATGGCGTATGCCGTCGACGGGGTGCTTGAGGTTATTCAGCAGCACGGGAATCGGCTGACCGAATACCGGCACGTCTTTCTGCAGGGGGCGGCCCTTGGCGATCATGCGGAAGACGCGGCCGTGGGCATGGTCGCGATTCGGGTCCCGAATGTTGTGCTGCATATGGCCGACGATCACGTTCTGCCAGTCGCAGAAGTACATCGCGCCGTCTGAGCCGAACTCGAGGTCCGTCGGGCGGAAGTTGCGGTCTTCGCAGACCACGAGATCGTCAACCGCGGTACCGTTGACTTCACCGGTTTCGGGATTGCGATCGAGTTTGTACTGCTTCATGCCGAGATAGCCGATGGAGTTGCAGATGAGGAAGTTGCCCTGGCTCTCCGGTGGGAATTGCTCACTGGAGATGACCCCGTTGGCAGGCACCGGGCGAACCGTCTTCTTCAGCAGCGAACGCATCTTGAAGCCCGTCTTGTCCGGGATGACCTGATAGGCGCGCCCACCGGTGCCATCGGTCGCATAGTGGTAGCCCCAGTAATCGAAGCTGATGCCGTGCGGGTTCGGGCTGTTTTTGGCGTGAAAGGAAAACTCATGCGTACGCGGATTCCAGCGATACATGCCGGAGTCGCCCGATTTTTGCGGGCCGGACCAGGGCGTTTCGATGTTGGAGACGTGAAAGACGCCGCGCTGGTAGTAGATATTTCCACCCGGACCATAGACGAGGTTGTTGGCGGTGTGGTGGGTGTCCGCGGAGTCGATGCCCTGCAGCATGTGAACGCGCACATCGGCCACGTCATCGCCGTCGGTATCCTTTAAATACAGGATGTCCGGGGCGGAAACCACGATCACACCGTTGTTCCAGAATTCAATGCCAGTCGGGTTGTGCACCTTGGCAAAGGTGATCGCCTTGTCAGCCACGCCATCGCGATTTTCATCCGGGAGGATGAGCAGGCGATCGTCCATTTCCAGTCCGGGCTCCCACTTCGGGTACGTCTTCCAGGCGGCAACCCAGAGGCGGCCCTTGGGATCCACGGCGCTCTGCACCGGGTTGACGAGCTCGGGAAACATTTTCTCGTCCGCGAAGACGTTGACCTCAAAGCCCTCCTGGACGGTCATCTTGCTGACCGTGGCTTTGCTGTCGATGTATTCCAGTGACCCTTCTTTCTGGGCGTTGGAACTCTTGCTGCCGCCACCGACATTGGAGATGACTTTGATCTTCTCCGGGACATTGCTGTCGTCGACCTTGAAGTCCTTGCCCTGGGCGACGGCCCAGATGCGTTTGTCGCGGTTGTCGGTCATCACGTCGAAGATTTCGAGCTCGCGCTGCATGACTACGAAGTTGGATTGGTCTTCAAAGAACTTGAGCGAAGAGCGTCCGCCCCAGACGTCGTTTCCATCGGTGGCCCGGTAGCGGTTGTACCAGTGGAGGTCTTTGTCCAGGACGGCCTGGCGAAGCTTCTCGTGATCATCCGGTTTCGAGATCGCGTTGCCGGTCAGGGCTTCGGCGATGATTTGAGCGAGGACTTTGTTGCCCGCCTTGCTCATGTGAACCCCGTTGATCGTCAACGGCGTGCTGGCTTTCGCGTAGGCTGAACGCGTCGCGTTGAAGAGATCAACACAGGGAACTTTTTTGGCTTCTGCCACGTCCTTGATCGCATCGGCATAGAGGGCGATGCGGCGGTTGTTGCCATTGCCGTTCGGCAGGTTTTTATCCTTGAGATTCTCGTGTGCGGTCGGGGTGAAGAGTACGAGGCGTGCGTCGCTCTCGCCATTGAACCGGGCCGCCTGATACGTGTCGATCATCTTGCCAAGCTCGGCTTTGAAGCCGTCGACGCCTTTCGGCCCATCGAAGGACTCGTTGTAGCCGAACATGACGAAGATTACATCGGCGCCGACATGCTTGAGGTAGGCATCGGACGACATGAAGCCTTTATTGCGCGGCCGGTCGTTTACCTTGTCACCGGCAAAACCCAGATTGCGGATGGAGACTTCTTTGCCCCCGAGTTGGCTCTGGAGCAGGGTTTCCACCCAGCCATCGTGTTGGAGGCGGTCGGCCAGCGAGTTGCCGACGATGGCAATGCGATCTCCGGTTTTAAAATCGAAACCCTGGCCGAAGCTAAGCGCCGCGATCGAGAGCAGGGTGAGGGTCAGCTTGATACAATTCATCATATTAGAGGTCCTATGGTTTTTTCTGCCATTCGTTTGACGGAACAGGGGATTAACACTTCTTATAAGTACGCGTAAACCGTGTCTTTGTGATTATTTCATAAGGAATATCACCCAACGGAGCGTGATCTTGCGATATATTCGACCTCGGATGCGTGGACGAAACATACTTACAGGCGATTGGCTGGGCTTCAGCGCCTGCCTGCTGAGCACATGGCCTGTGTCTATGCCGGCGGCGGAATATCCCCGTTTTGCACTTCCGAAGGCATCCGTGGAACGGAGGTTTATCGACTGATGGAATTGAAGCCCGGTCCGATCCAAGATGATTTCTTGAAGTACGAAGAAGACGGGCTGCCGGGTGCGGGCACTGAATTCAAGATGCTGCCGATCAAAAGGGTACCGTTCGAATCGGAAGTCCACCGGAAGTCCACCGGAAGTCCACCGGAAGTCCACTGGATGAACCCGGGCGCAGTACCGCCGAAGGACCGCAAGTTCTGGTGAGCGTAAGTGCTTTTGGATGGCTGAGACCGAAACCACCTGGGATGTGTTCAATGAGTGGTTGTACTGGCATGGAGGCGGCAGCCGTTTGCCCGACAAATCGAAGGCCACGAAACAAACCGTCGCCGATGCGATTTCGGGTCCTTCGGCACCCTATACCGATCATACCTTCGGCATGGGCGCCCACGGGCATCCCGCGATCACCATGACCCACCTGAGCGCCAAGACCTTTTGCATGTGGTTGAGCGCCAAGACGGGAACGTTTTACCGGTTGCCGACGGAAGCGGAATGGGAGTACGCCCGTCGCGCGGGTTCCAGCACCGCGTATTACTGGGGGGATGATGCGACCTTGCTCAACGACTATGCCTGGTAAGAAAACAACAGCGATTGGCAGTACCAGAGAGTCGGGACCATGCTCCCGAATCGTTGGGGGCTTTACGCGGAGGATCCTGGGACGATCCGGTTGAGCGTTGCCGAAGTGCCGCCCGATTGGGCTCTACGCCGGAGTGGAGCCAGCAGGATCCGTAAATCCCGCAGAGTGCCGGGCATCATACGGATGCCTTGACGGCCGGCTTTCGGGTGATTCGGCCTCAGGTCGTGCCGCCGGTTGAGAAGATCCACCTCTATTGGCCGATGTCGGAAGCGAAGGCCAAGCCGTAATCGTACGTCCCGAATCCTTCGGGATCTAAACCGGCATCAGCCCCTTGATCAACTTTCCGTCACTCAGCATGATCGGCCTTCCCGCTCCGGTCGTGTACTCATTTTCCGGATCGATCCCCAGTGCGTGCAGCACCGTGGCATGAATATCCTGCACCTTGACCGCGTCCTTGGGCTCTTGCTTCTCGCCTTCCGGATCGGTTGCCCCGATGACCTGTCCGCCCACGAATCCGCCACCGGCGACTGCGACACTGAAGCCGT
Organism: Candidatus Omnitrophota bacterium; assembly: GCA_047639095.1. Classification (GTDB taxonomy): domain Bacteria; phylum Verrucomicrobiota; class Kiritimatiellia; order SS1-B-03-39; family UBA6053; genus JAPYUI01. The sequence goes on from JBLIND010000312.1 coordinate 7,558, forward strand.
GCGGCCAGTGATCCCGGCCATCGGCCGGATTGATCTTCGGCGTGCGTCCAAATTCGCCCCCGCAGAGCACGACGGTCGACTTCAAGAGGTCACGCGCTTTTAACGCGTCGATCAAGGCTGCGAAAGCCGGGTCGAGAATGGCTTTCTTGCCCATGTGGAATTCGTGGTTGTTCACGTGGGTGTCAAAGCCGCCCAGGGTGACTTCCACGCAGCGAACGCCGGTTTCGATGAGGCGTACGGCGGCCAGGCAGCCGCGACCAAAGGCGGTGTCGCCATAGGTTTTGCGCTCGCTTGCCGGAATTTCATTCACGTCGAAGGCCTTCAGCTGATCCGAATGCATCATCTGCATCGCCTGGGTCATCGTAGCCT
>JBLIND010000313.1:0-7918 GCA_047639095.1 Candidatus Omnitrophota bacterium
ATCGAAGGTCATGGATTCCTCCTCAGCCTGGGTGTCTCCACCTGCCTTCGGTTCGCGACGGGCAACGATCGTCCCCTGCTTGTTCTTCAGTTCCACGTGCTTCAGCTTCCAGACTTTGCCTTCGCGAAGGCAGTGGCTGGGCTCGTCTTCGAGGAGGAGGACGTGATTCTCAGCGGGAAAGATTCCCGTGCCTCGATAGTGATTCGCGTCTTTCTCCCTGTTATTCACCGGCAAAACCGGCACGGCCGAGATCCTGGGATCCGGGGGGAGAAAGCCGCGTATGTGCAGCACCGTGCCGAGCGGAATATCCCGGAGGTCCGCCGGAGCGCCGTGGTAACGGACGATTCCGTAGGGCAGCATGGCGAAGGGGTGCGGATCGTTTCGGAAGAACTTTCCATCCCCCTGCACGCGGATGCTGCCGCGGCGGTTGGCATGATCCACGAAAACAAGTTCGCCGCGATAGGCGTGCGCTTTTTCCAGCGGGGGGAACGTTCCCGCCTCGGGACGAAAGGGTTCGCCTTCACCTTCGGCGTTGGCGGTGCTCGCGAGGGAAACGCCGAGGTAGAGCGCGGCGACCCAGCAGGTAAATTTGAGTGGTCTCATCATTCGATGTCAGTATTTCGGGTAGATAGCAGGAGTCGGGAATCGGTTCTCGGGGCTGTTTTGGAATAGGTATTCCTCGCGGGGTATCTGCATCTTGGGCCAGCTTTCCGGGCGGACACGGACGACTCTTCCAGAGCGAATGCCCTCGATGATCAGGTCGGTCTCAAACTGGATTTGGATACCGCTGCTGCCCAGGGGGATTTCTCCGCTTGCCTGGGTGACGTCAAGGATTTTGCCGTTGGACGCGACGTGGCCGGGCCCGTAGTGGCCGGCGGTGTGTTTCAAGGTGTTCTCGGCTGCATTGATTTGTGCCCCGACGCCTTTCAGGAAGTCGGCGTAGAGAGCAGCATCCATGCCGCCGAACAGCGTTGCGGTGACGGTCGCGCGGCCGAATTTGCCATACTCGACGGCATCAACCCAGGCCGGCATCCAGCGGCTGCGGATGAACACCTTGTGTGCTTCGGTCTGAAATTGGGCGGCGTGTTGGATGGCGGCGTCGTCCAGCCAGATGTCCGAGATGTGGAAGCGGGTGAAAGCGCCACTCAGCCCATCCCCTGGTGCAGGCCTCCAGGTGATCCCGAGCAGGACCGGTTGCCCACTGAGGCTTTTCTTCCCGCTGGCGGGCCACGCTTCTTCGGCGACCAGGTCCGCGACGTTAATGCGCTCGCGGTTGCGCCAGATGCGGGTCGCGGCATCGAAGGTCAGTTCTTCTTCTTCTTCGAAGTTGCCGTCTCCGCCGGCCTTCGGCCCGCGGCTGGCGATGATCTTCCCCGCATTGTTCTTGAGTTCCACTTCTTTAAGTTTCCAGACCATTCCCTCGCGAAGGCAGTGGCTGGGCTCGTCCTCGAGGAGCAGCACGTGGTTCTCGGCGGGTGCGGTGCCGGTGCCACGATAATGCCCCGCGTCGGTCGCCTTGTTGTCCACCGGCAACACTGGCACTACCGATACCGTCGGGTCCGGCGGGAGAAAGCCGCGGGCGTGCAGCACCGTGCCGAGGGGAATATCCCGGAGATCCGCCGGAGCGCCCTGATATCGGATGACACCGTAGGGAAGCATGGCGAAGGGCTGCGGGTCGTTTCGGTAAAATTTTCCCGTCCCCTGCACGCGGATGCTGCCGCGGCGGTTGACGTGATCCACGAACACGAGTTCGCCCCGATAGGCGTGCGCTTTCTCCAAGGGGGGGAACTTCCCCGCCTCGGGGCGGAAGATTTCCGTCCCTGGTTCTTTGTTCTTTGTTCCGGGTTCATCTCCAGCGGCGATCACAGGCAATAGCAAACCCATCAGCACCACGAAGGATGAACCACGAACCACGAACCAGGAACTAAACAAATGTTTCATACGAACCAAGAACCAGGAACTACAAACTAAGAACCGAATTACTATCCCCAAACTGCTCGGTCTCCACGCCCATGCGTTGGGACATGAGGAGCAGCAGGTTACTCATGTGGGCGTCGGTGTCCACCGGACGGCTGCAGATCCCGTAGTGGGCGGTGGTGAGCGCGCCGTCTGGGCCGAAGGTGTAGTCTTGGAAGTCTTTGGCCTGCTTGTTGAAGTCGAGGTGTGTGCCGTGCTTCAGGCCGAGGTCGGAGCCGCCGGCGAGCACCAGCGGGAGGTTGGCATTGCCGTGGCTGTGGCCGTAGGACATGCCGCTGCCGAACAGGGCCATCGTCGAGCCCAGAAGCGGCTTGCCACCGAGGTCCTTGGTCTCCGCGAGCCGTGAGAGGAAGTAGCTGAACTGCTCGATGGCGAAGGTGTCGTAATTCGTGAGCTTTTCCATGTAGCCGGCATCGCCGCCGTGGTGGCTGAGCTGGTGGCGCGACTCCGTGATGCCGATCTCGGGAATCGAGAAGGCGTCCCCCTCGCCACCGAGGCTGAAGGTCGCCACGCGGGTCACGTCCGTCTGGAACGCGAGCACCATGAGATCATAGACCGTGCGGAAATAATCGCCCGCCTGGGTTTTGGCGATATCGCGGTTGGTACGCTTTCGGTCGGCGTCGGAGATGCCGGGAAGCGGTGTGTCGAGCCAGGTATCGGCTCGCCGCGTACGGATCTCTGCCTCACGCACGGAGGTGAGGTATTGCTCCATGCGACCCTTGTCTTCCGTACCCATCTTCTTCTCCAGCTGACGCACTTCGGCGAGGTTGTCATCGAGCACGCTGGCCTTCCGCCGCAGCGCCTTGCGCTGGGCTGCGACCCCGCCCTTCGGTTCCTCGAACATGGATGCAAAGATTTCGCTACACCGCCGCATCGCGGGTAGCCGCACGCCGTCCGCGGTCCAGGCGAGCGAGTCCTGGGTGAGGGCGATCTCCATCGAGGCGTAGCGGGTGTGTTGCGCGGTGACCTCCGCCATCTTCTGGTCCACGGAGATGGTATTGCGATCCGAGGGGCCGAGCTTCCCGCCAGTCAGGAAAACATCGATGCAGTTGTGATGGTGGCCGAGTGCCCCCGGGTGATGCAGTCCGCTGATGGGCGTAATGACGTCACGGTGCTTCTCCAAAGGCTTGAGCGACCGCGAGAACTGGTAGTCCTTCCCGGGTTTGAGGATCTGGTAGTTCAGCGAATGGACGCCGTTCGCGAGGTAGATGAAAGCACTGCGACGGGGCGTTGAGGTTTTCTCCGCCGCGCGGAGCGGGATCATGCATTCCAGCAGGGGCAGGGAGATACAGGTCCCCAGTGCGCGCAGCGCGTGCCGGCGGTCGATCAACCAGGATTGGGATAAGTAGTTCATAGTTCTTGGTTCCTTGTTCTTAGATTTTGGTTCCTGGTTCTTAGTTTCAGGCTTCATAGTCACTCAACAACCAAGAACCAGGAACGAAGAACAATTGTTTTAGCGTTTTTGAATCAGATCGGATAGGGCCACGGCGCGGACGATGTCCTTGACTCGGTATTGGTTCTTCTTCGCTTCTTCTTCAATCGTCTTCAGGTCGTCCTGGTCGTCAAAGGTGAGCACGCGGCGGAGGGCGTAGGTGCAGAGGTGTTCGATGAAGGCCCGGGCGACCTGATCGCGGTCCTCGAGCAGCAGCCGTTTGAAATGGACGGAATCGGTGAACGGGCGACCGTCGGGCATGACGCCGGAGGCATCGACCAAGGGGTCTTCACCCACGCCGGTTGGCACCCGCTCGCGGGTGCGCCACTGCCCGATGGCGTCGTACTGGTCAAATGCCAGTCCCAACGGATCGATGCCGCGGTGGCAGGCCGCGCAGTTGGGGTTCTTGGCATGTGCTTCAATTCTCTGGCGGATAGTTATCTTGGTTCCTTTGGGTGGAATGGGCTCGATCGGATCCACATTGGCCGGCGGCGCGGGCGGCGTCTTGTTGAAGATCGCTTCGCTGAGCCAGACGCCGCGGTGGACCGGACGATGGCGCGTGCCGTCGGAAGTGAGGCCGAGCACCGCGCCCATCGTGAGCAGGCCGCCGCGACGAGTCTCGGGCTTCAGCGAAACGCGCTGGAAGTCGCCGGTCTTCGGCTCCGGCAGTCCGTAGAAATCGCAGAGCCGGGCGTTGACCACGGTCCAATCTGAATCGAGGAAATGATCGATCGGCAGGTTCTTCGCGAGCATCTCGCGGAAGAACTCCACCGGCTCGGCCCGCATGCTGGTCTCGAGCCAGTCGTCGTAGGTCGGGTAGAGCTTTTTGTCCGGCGGGAACATACCCACGCGGTGCAGTTGCAGCCACTGCCGCGAGAAGTCGTCGATGAAGCGGTTGATCCGGTCGTCCGTCAGCATCCGGTCCACTTCCTCCCGCAGTCCATCGCCGTCCAGCGCGCCTTCTTTGGCCACGGCGAAGAGCCCGTCGTCCGGCATCGAACTCCAGAGAAAATACGAGAGTCGCGAGGCGAGTTCCGAATTCGTGAGACGTTCGCGGGCCACCGGATCGCCCTCGACGAGATAGATGAAATGTCGCGAGGTCAGCACGCGCAGCATCGCCCCGCGCCAGGCATTGCCCGTCGTTTCGCCCGCCTCGCGATCATCGCGGTACGAATCCAGGTAGTCCTTCAACTCTTCCTTCTTCACCGCTCGCCGCCAGGCGTGTTCGGCGAAGCGTTGCAGATGCTCCGCGACGACCTCGGGCGTGGCGTCGTCGGGCGGCAGCACGTCCTTGCGCCGGGATTTTTCCGCCTCCGACACCAGCGGGCCCTCCCATTCGATCCAATCGAGGAGCACCGTGGAGAAAAGGCCGTTTCCCTTGTCATCGAACATCTGCGGCGCGTTCGGATTCAGCAGCAGGGTTTCGCTGCTGTGCGTGAAAATATACCCGCTCCTGCTGTCCAGCGCACCGCGGAAGGCCGCGCCGGCTCTTCGGTCGATCACATCGGTGGCCACCACGCAGAAATGCAGTGATGCGGGCATCTCGAGAAATACCTCAAACTCATACACCTGCGGACGGTCCTCTGGTGCGGCAATGTCGAATTCGATGAGGCCGTCCACCGTCTCCTCGCCGGTCCGCTTACCGATGCTCAGATGTGCTGTCTGGCCGCCGATCGGACGGGTTCCGCTGGCCTGTATGCGCACCTTGTAGAGTCCGCTGTGCTCCGGCCCGGTCTTGCCTAACCAGTTGGCCGAGAGCGCGTGCTGGACATTTCCGGGGAAAAGGAGGTAACGCAGCGGTCGCTTGATGCCAAAACGGTCCAACGCCGCCTGCTGGTCTTTCCCGCCACCGTAACGCAAATCCGCCGCCGTCTTGAGGGCCTTGCGAGCCTCGCCGGACGTGGCGGGGAAGGCGCGATCGAGCACGAGTTCCGCAGCGCGGTAATAGCGGTCCACATGCGAGGGCGAAAGCGACAGTTCCGAGCCGATACGCTCAAATCCATGCCACAGCGTGTCCTCGTTCAACTCGCCCGGCTTCGTCGGATCATAGCGCACGCCGAGCAGGTCGTAGACCGTGTTCTGATACTCCTTTCGGCTGAGGCGGTAGTGGGCCACGGAGGGCCGCGCCGCCATTCGCGCTGCCTTGCCTTCCTTGATGCGCGAATCGAGCTCCGCGACGAAGGTCGTGATTTCTTCCTGCTTTGGTTGCGGCTCGTCTTCCGGAGGCATCTCTCCGCTGTTGATCTTTTCGATGACCTCCGCCCAGAGATGGCTGTCCACGCCCAACTTGAAAGCGCGCGAGAGCTGGTCAAAGCGCAAGTCACCCTTCTCCTTCTCAGGGCCGTGGCAGCTGACGCAATGCTGCTCCAGGAAGGCCTCGAAGGGTTCCCTGGCCGAAACCACTGTGGCCACGGTGAAAGATGCAAGGAGGATGAAATAATATCGGCTTATGGTCATGGTGGAGCTGATCACTATTGGGTCGAATTTGATTTCTTCATGTCACGGAAAACAGGACCACGCGGATTTTCCCAGACCGTGCTCCAGATTCGAGTACACCATCATCGTAAGGACCGGCGACAAGAAACGCGCTTCCGATGGCCGTGTCAGGATCGTCCTTCCCAAAAACATCACCCGCGATGTGCTCACGAATCATCTGATCGAAATAAACGGAAGACCATCCGGCGGTTGAGGTTTCGTAATCGATTTCGATTCGGGCGACCTCCTCTTCGTACTTGGCTTGATCATGCGGGAGTGACTGAATTTCCGCCCGAGTGGATCCAACGATCATCAGACCTGTCCATAAGAGTAGAATTGCACGCATGGGTCTTCGGATTTATCACGCATATTCTTTGTCCACAATCGTATCACACGAGTTGCGGGAACTGTCATGAGGGGGCGTAAAAGCGATTGGCAGGTTCGTTTAGCATGTGGGAGATTCGCATCGGGATACCAAGACTTCAAGGTGGCAAATTAGGGGCAACTTTCGCATCGCGATTGGCGGAATTGGCGGAATCTGGTAGGCAGCACAAAGGCCATTGGATGCTATAACATACGTGATGTCATGCACTTCCGGTTTCGGTCGCCATTACCTTCACACCTGCCCCATCGCCAGACGCAGGTGGCATTTTATTGGCATTTCTTTGCCCTGCTTTTTCGGTTGGAAGCTTTCGGCACAGCCTGTTTACCCATGACTTTGGTCATCTTTTCCCCAACCAGATCAACCGCGTTCTTACGGCTTTCGAAAGTATTGGTTATGTAGCGCTCCAAGGTCCGCGTTTGAGAATGACCCGCGGCAACATTGTTCTTGCGTCTCACCGGTTCAAATGAAGATATATTCCATGAATATGACAGTACGTAGCACATTTTTCCTGCTTCTTTCGGTTTTCGCCGTTCCCTGCTATGCGGAGGACCGGTTCATTGTCGAAAACGGCATACCGAAAGCCATGATCGTACTTTCGGAAACGCCCACCCGGATGCAACGCGTCGCGGCGGAGGAGTTTCGGATGCAGATTGAAAAGATCAGCGGGGCCCGGTTGCCGATTGTCGCGCGACCAGGGGATACCGAAGGGGTAAAGATCTACATCGGTGCCAGCGTGCGTAATCCGATAGCAGGGGAAGGCTTAAAGGCGGGTGCCTTTCGCATCACCACGGGGCCGGATTGGATGGCGCTGATCGGCGATGACCGTGACTTCGAGCCCGTGCATCCTTTTGCCCGCAACAACGGCGACATTCCGAGAGCCCAGGCGGAATGGGAAAAGATCGTCGGCGCCCCTTACGGAATGCCGGCGAGCGGCCTTTACAAAAATGATCTGCGACTACCCGGTGCCACCGGTAAACCGGATGGTGCTGTGACGGAGAAGAACGAAACGCTCGATATCTGGGGCTTCGACGAACGGGGTAGTTTCAACGCGGTGTGCGGCTATCTGCACACCCTCGGGGCGCGGTGGTATTTGCCCGGCGAGCTGGGAGAGGTGCTGCCGACGATGAAGACGATTCCGCTGCCGCAGATCGACGAAACGGTGACCCCCGATTTCCCCCTGCGTCAGTTCAATTTTCGTTTCAGCGTATGTGGCTACGACACGTCGATGTGGGCGATGCGCCTCGGGATTCGTAACGACGAACGCTACCAGATAGCCCATGGCTTGGCGCGCATGACCAATAACGAGCAGGTCTTCGCCAAACATCCCGAGTGGTTCGCGCTTTACGGGGGCAAACGCGATTTCAAGCCCGGCTACTCTAAATGCCAGCTCTGTTATTCGGACGAAGGCCTGTTTCGCGAAACCGTGCGATATTCCCGCGCCTTGCTGGATACCTACGACCTGAAAGGCGTCTCCGTGATGCCGCCGGATGGCTATACCTCGATCTGCCAATGCGAGAAGTGTCAGGGCAAGGACTCGCCGGAGCGACACGAGCGTGGCCTCCTGAGTAATCACGTCTGGGATTTCGTCAATCGCGTGGCAAAGGAGATCGGGAAAACCCACCCGGACGCCAAGGTGATCAACGCGGCGT
>JBLIND010000314.1:0-7911 GCA_047639095.1 Candidatus Omnitrophota bacterium
GGAGGAGGTGAACCAGCAGACGCTCATGTGATCACCGACCGGGTCGTAATCACCGAAGAGGTAATACTGACCGCCGACCTGGATCACCGCCCAGTCACCATACGCTTCTTGCTCCGGCTCATGCACGTTGTAGGTGCCGATGTCGCGATCCCATTCCGGATGCTGTTTCCAGTGCGGGTGTTTGTAGGTGGCGGTCTTCCCGGTAGGCGTGGTTCGGTTGTCCACGGCCGGAGGTAGAATCTTGAAGGGGCCGACGCCATCCGGGCTGACGGCATGACCCGCCAGGGGAGAATCCCAGGCGTTCTTACTCGCGTCAATCGGATCCCAGTTTTCGTAGATGACATGGAAGCGGCCGTCTGCGCCGCGGAAAAAGCCCGCATCCGATCCGTCGGATGGATCGCGCAAGACGATGCCTTTGTTTTCGCCGGGCAAGCCGTCGGTCAGGTCGCGGTCGACGTACACGTGCGGATCCTGATCGTTCGGATAGTCGTAATAAAAATAGAAGGTGCCATCGACGTGCTCGGCTGAGGTCATCCAGCGGGAAAAGCCCTCGGTGATCGAACCGTGGTGCACCCAGTTCACCATGTCCCGACTCTGCCAGGCGTGGTAGCCGCCCGCATTCTTTGTCAATCCACCCGGAGCTGTAAACTGGTGCGGGTCCGGCGTGGTGAGCAGGGGGATGTCATAGCCTTCGTGGCTTGCGGCTTGCGGTTCGAACTTCGCGCGCTTCTGGGAGGGCGGCGCACCTTTTTTACGCTTCGATGCAAAACTACCATAGCGGCCGAACATCCAATAGTTCTTTGGACCCAGGGTCAGCACGACCGGTGCATCCTGGCAGTTGGATGGCCCGACATTGGGCACGCCCTCCCAGTTGTGCCAGACCGGGGACTGATCGAAGGTCATGGATTGGGCGGAGCGCTTTTGCTTAAAGGTTTTGATCGTGCTCTTAAAGGTCGCTTCCGATTCCGTGGCTTGCACAAAGCCGTCTGCAATCTCAATACCGGTCTGATCGGCGGCGATGGCTTGCCATTCGTCCTGGCCATCGATGGTCCAGGTCTCGGCCTGGGTCGTAGGTGACAGGGTGAGCAGACAGAGGGCGAATAACTTGATCAAGATCGTTTTCATAAGGGCAACTCCAGTTTTGCTGCGGGTATAAGGTGATTAGCGGGGATGTGCACGTGAAAAAGTGTACCGTGGCTGTCCCCAGCCGCGAAAACCGTACTCAAAGGCTGAAAACGGCTAAGGTCAGCCATTCTACGGTCGATGCTGGCGGCCATGTATGAGATGAAAGCGACGGAGCAATAATGAAACGACCGTCAATCATTTTAGCCACGACCATCTTGGTGTGGACGAGTGTAGTCCTTGCCGCGACGAAACCTAATATCGTATTGATCCTCGCCGACGATCTCGGAATCGGCGATGTGAAATGCTACGGCGGCGATCGTTGTCTCATCGACACCCCGAACATCGACGCGCTCGCGGCGGAAGGGCTGCGCTTCACGGATGCACATGTCAATGCGTCCGTCTGTGGGCCCACGCGACGAGCGCTGATGACCGGTCGATATCCCTGGCGTTTCGGTGCGACCGTCAACAACGGCCCCTGGGGTTTTATCGGTCCCCGTCCGAACACCGAAAAGTCCACGCTGGCGACCTTGCTGAAAAAAGCGGGCTACACGACGGGCTACGTCGGGAAATGGCACCTGGGCACAACCATGGTTACCAGGGATGGGAAGAACCAGGGTTTGACCAATGTGGATTTTACCCAGCCCCTGCGTTATGGGCCGGTGCAGTTTGGCTTCGACGAAAGTTTTATCCTGCCCGGTTCGCTCGACATGTACCCCTATGCCTTCGCGCGCAACCATGTCTGGCAGGGGGAGATCACCGCCCAGAAAGGCTGGAGTGCTTTTAATCGAGTGGGGCCGGCGGAAAAAGATTTTCAGGATCACGAAGTGTTGGAAACCTTTTACACGGAAGCGGAGTCGTTCATCGGGAACCTGGAAAAGGATGCGCCCTTTTTTCTGTTCCTCGCACTCACCGCCCCGCACACGCCCACCAGTCCGGGGGCGAAGTGGGAAGGCAAAAGCGCACTGGGCGTCTACGGCGATTTTGTCATGGAGGTCGACCATGCCGTCGCGCGGATTCGCCATGCACTCAAGCAAAAGGGGCTCGACCAAAACACGCTCATCCTCTTCGCCTCGGATCACGGGCCGGCGCCCTACGCCGGGAACATCCTGAAGGCTACACCGGGACAAATCAAGGCGCTCGAAGCAATGGGTCACTATTCCAGCGGACCGCATCGAGGTTATAAATTTTCGGTGTACGAAGGGGGCTTGCGCATTCCGATGATCGCGCACCTGCCCGGGGTGATTCCCGCGGGAAGCACCTGCGATGCGTTGATCGGGCTCAACGATTGCATGGCCACCTTTGCCGAGCTCACAAACGTGACCCTGGAAGAGCATGAAGCGCCGGACTCGATCAGTTTTGCCCCGCTGTTGCGGACACCCACGGCCCCGGGTGCGCGACAAAACCTGGTCATGCAATCGGTGGTCTCCTTTGTCCTGCGCGATGGCCCCTGGAAGCTCTGCTTCTGCCCGGGAAGCGGCATTCCGGCCAACATGGAAAATGGCATGGGCAACGATCCCTTGCCGGAAGTGGCCTGGCGGAAGGCTTTGGACGAAGTGGACGGAACGCTGACCGAAGTCGACTTGCTGAAGCCACCCTTTGTCCAGCTGTTCAACCTCGCGGATGATCCGCACGAAGACCACAATCTCGCGGCTCAATATCCCGAGCGGGTCGAACAGATGGTCCGACTGCTTCAGCGCCAGATTGAGCAGGGCCGCAGCACGCCCGGACCAAAGCTTTCCAACGATAAGCCGGTCCGCATCGTTTTCGCCAAAGACAAACGCTTGCCCGCCTTCGTTCGCGAGCGCGTTAAATAACGTTTTCGCGACGGCGTAAGCTTGGGGCTCCGTCCCGACGTTTGCCCAGCAATCGGGACGGAGTCCCAATCTACGCGCGAATCTGATCGATGGTCTTGTGCTCGCGATCCGCAGGCCCGAGATGATCGGTGCAGTTGGCCGCAGCGAGCATGGTGTTGTACACGTCAATGCCTTCGGCATTCACATCCATGATCTGGCCGGTTTTAAAGCGGCCGTTCGCACCGGTGATGGCGTGGAAGACGCCGGACAGCTCGCGCTTCACATCGTTATGACGTCCGTCACCGGACTCCGTGGAAACCGTGATCATGGAATTTTCGAGAACGCTCCGTCCGTTGGCTTCCTTATCTTCATCGAGCCGTGACAGGAAGTACGCCACTTCGCGCATTTTCATGTGGGCGTGTGCGCGGAGCTGTTCGTTCTTTTTGTTCTCGTTAAACTTGTGCCACCACTCGTGGCTGCAGCCCTTATCCCCTGAGGCGTTCTGCTGTTTGGCGTCATCGAAGGTCCAGATCTTGCGGCCCGCGTATTCGTAATCGCCGGTCATCCGCAGGCGTTCGCCCGCGGCGAGAAAGGTGAGCGCACCGAAGCGGGCGCGATCCATTTGAATCGCAAGTGCATACAGGTCGGCCATCAAGCGCCATTCTTCGACCAGGTGGCTCAAGGGCATATCGATGCCCTGACCGCCGGGATCGGCAAGGCCCTCGTGCAGAACCTTCGAGGCCGGCGGGAGATCGGGTGCGCCGGGAATCTTGCCTTTAATCGCATAGGCGCGTTGTTCGAATTCGCGGATGCGATCCAGGTGATCATGAATGCGGGCCTTGGAAGCTTGGCCGAGCGGCGAGTGGGTGCCGGTATAATATTTGTACTGCTCCATCACGGAATCCAGCACGCTGCGTCGAATCTGCATGCTGCGTTCATCGGAGCCTTCCGGAATATCCATCACCCCGAACACGCGCTCGAACAAATCGCGTGGACGTTCCTGGATGGGGGCGGCGATGGTGCCATCCGGGTTGTAACTGTGCACGTAGCGCCCGATGCGACTGCGGCGGAAAAAGGTGCCGGCGACAAGGGTGGGGACCATACCGGGCGGGAGTCCTTTGGGATAGTGGCCGCGGCGCAGCAGTTGGTCGATGGAGCCGCCGCCGGCCTTGGCTTCGCCGTTGGGTGGGGTCGCGGTGAAAGCCGCCGATGCGCCGTCGTAGTGGGCATTACTGCCATTCTGATCGGCCCGCACATGATCGACGTTGCGCATGATCAGCAGCTTGTCGCCGAGCGGCTTGAGCGGCTCCATCACCCCATCGAAGCCTTCGGTCTGCAGCGGCTTGGGAATGCCCAGGCCGAAGAAGACGTTGAACGCGCGCATGGGTACTTCGGGTGTGGCTGCGCGAGCGCTGGGTATCATCTCTTCGAGAAAGGGTAGCCCGATGGTGATCGAGCCGAGGCCTTTAAGTACGGTGCGTCTGCTGAGCGTCGAAGGTTTCATGATCGGATCACTTTCGGTTAACTATCGGGCGTGGGTTTTCCGGACTAGCTCACTGGTGGTCAGGGCTTCCAGGGTGGCGGCATACGTACCACCTTTTTCCTGGGCGCGTCGGTACACCTCATCGAGCAAACGGGCATCGGAACCACCGAGCGGGCGTCCGAGGGCAAATTGAGCCACCTTCCAGGTGATGGTTTTGGCTACGCGATCGCTTGCGGCCAGCAGGTCCATCATCTCTGATGCGGTTTGGTATTTCACCGCCATTTCCGCACCGGGAAAAAGAATTTCGCCGTCTTCGCGGAGGGCATTTCCGAAGGTGTCGCGTTCATGATAGGCACCAATGCCGTCGAAGCGTTCCAACCCGAAGGCCAGCGGTTCAAACTTGGCGTGACAGCCGCCGCACTGAGCATCTGCGATTCGGATTTCCGCCGCCCCGCGTTGGGTGAGGCCTTTACGTGATGCCACGGGCGTGAGATCGAGGTTGGGTGGGGGAGGCCTCACCACGCCGCGCATCACATCGTGGAGCAGGAACAGGCCCCGGGTCACCATGGACGCGTGATCGCCTCCCATGGTCAGCACGCTGCCCTGGGTGAGCAGCCCGCCCCGACTCGGGATGGACACCAACTCGTAGCGCTTCAGCCCGTCGCCCTGGGGTTCCAGTCCGTAATGCTTTGCGAGCCGCGGAGTGGCATAGGTGAATTGGGCATTCAAGAGATCCGATAGCGGCCGATTTTCTTTCCAGGCGACCTGGATGAAGAAAGCCAGTGACTCATGGCGCATGTCTTTCGCAAGCTCCGCATCCCATGCCGGAAAAGCCTTCGGGTTGGGCGCGAGATTGTCGAGGCGCCCGAGGTCCAGCCATTCATAGGCGAATTGTGTCGCCCGTTTCAGCGCCCGCGGATCCTGGAGCATGCGACTTACTTGCTGCTGGATCGCCGCTTCGTTCGACAGTTCGTTTTTCTCCGCCGCACGCATTAACGCTTTATCCGGGGGCGCGCCCCAGATGATGTAACTGAGTCGGTTGGCCAGCTCGTAGGGTTCAACGTCCCAGGAAGAACCGGGTTTTCCCTGCTGGCGCTCGATCCGGTATATAAAGCGCGGGGATTGCAGCATGGTCTCGAGCATGTAGCCGACCGCCTCCTTAAAGTCGCCCCCTGCGCTGGCGACGGTCGTGGAAATGCCGCAGTAGACATCCGACTCCGGGCCGGTCACCGGGCCGCGCAGGACCCAGGAGCCCACTTCGTCGATAAATTTTCGGGCATCTTTATCCATCAACTTTTTAACCCGCGTATGCTGGGCCGCGAAGGCTTCGACATCCATGCGGCTGACGATGATGCTGGCGAGTTGGCTGTACGAATGAACGTGCTTAAGGTCGACCCCGAGGTTGTAGGCGGTGTTGCTGAAGCCGTCCGCGCGCGCATCCGGGGGCAGGAGCTCCCGGGCTTCCTTGGCGATGTCGACCCCGACGGTGCTCTTGACCGTTTCGATGTATTCGTTGACCGTCAGGCGCTGGACATAAAGTTCGGAGGCCTTCTCCTGCTGGATGTAGTCCGCAGGATCGATCTGCTCACGCGTCCAGGCCGCGCCGGAATCGATCCAGGTTTTCAGGACCTCTTTTTCGGTCTTGGAAAGGACGGGTCGATCTTCCGGCATTTCGTCTTCATGCACGGAAATCCAGAGTTTGGATTCAGCGGACTTCCCCGGCACCAGCACCTTCATCTTCTTGCCCGCAGCCAGGGTGGTGGCCTCGCGGGATAGATCGAGTTTGCCTTCACGGGTGGCCGAGTCATGGCACTCCAGGCAGTGCTTTGCAATCAGGGGCGCTACCGCCGTCTCAAACAAGGCCGCGCTTTCGTGCTGGCGTGCGGCGGCCGCGGCTTTGGCGCGGGCTTCCGCCGTGTCGGCGATCAATTCGGCCGAGGCGCCGGCTTCGAAGTGGTGGACCACCTCATCGGCGGACAGGCTGCGGTCGTAAATGGCGACGAGGCGATAGGTCCCCAGCCAGGGCCGGTCGTTGGTGCGTTCGTTGGCGAGGGTGAGGTGGTAGCTCTTGTCCCAGTTGCCCAGGTCGCCCTGGACCTTGCCGGCTTTGCCCGGCTGGCCATTGAGGTAGAAGCGCGCGTTCCCATTACGGTCCCGGGTGTAAACCACGTGGGTGTCTTTCAGCACAGCGCTTTTACTCCCGGCGGACACCGAGGGGATGCCGTTCGCGCTGGTCTTTGTGGAGCGCAGGCGCAGCTCGTACGCATCGCCATCCTGCCCGAAGGTGAAGTTGCGATTGCTGGTATCCCGCGAAAGGGAGAGGATGCGCGCGGGGCCCTCCTGGTCGAGCTTGGCCGGCTGGAGCCAGGCCTCGATGGTAAGTTCGCCGGATTGACGCACCGCATCGATCAGCTTGCGCGCCGGCTTTTCCGAAACGATCTGGACACTGCCGTTGACCTGCAAAGCCCCCGGGCTTCGCTGGACGGCCTTCAGATCCGCGATCTTCAGATCGAGGGCTTCTCCGACCCCCGATTGATCCTGAATGAGCACCCCGTCGACATCCTTGAAATCGTAGAGCGCAATCAAACCGTCACGGGTACGGTCGGCTGCCAGGGCCAGAGTGCTTGCCCCAAACAACAGCAGGGTCAGGAGGGTGGGGAGTAGGGCAGTCATCAGGTGATAA
Source organism: Candidatus Omnitrophota bacterium (assembly GCA_047639095.1). Lineage (GTDB taxonomy): Bacteria > Verrucomicrobiota > Kiritimatiellia > SS1-B-03-39 > UBA6053 > JAPYUI01. The sequence continues at coordinate 7,085 of JBLIND010000314.1, forward strand.
ATGTTGGCAGATCAGGCGTTTGGTACAAAGAACATTTCCCGCCCATCGACCGATTTTTCGGTAGGTTGGGACTCCGTTCCGACACAACCGACAACCTTTGGTGTCAGCCCAGAGACCCAGTCAACTTTGTCGCAGTCGTCAGCCCACCCGGAATAGAAGGGGCTTGTACTAAAAGCGGGAACACCTTCCCGCACTCGAAAACCGTTTCGCCCATTTCACGGGACCCAAAAAAACGGTCCCAGGCAAAGGCGAAGCCGTCCGCCAGGAGATCCTCGATGTTGCGTATCTTTGTCCGGACCTGGAGGAGTAATTGAAATCGATTCTGGCCGTGATCTCGCGCCCGGAGTCAGCTCGTATATGACGGGGTACAGCAAACGAGCCCGGCAGTCCCTGCCGAATGTGCACAGCCTCGTTCCTTAATCCGCTGACGTTGTTGCCGTGAAATTCCGGGAAGTTTTGCCGTCGTCCGATCCGGCTTCACCACCGTCTCCCCGATGGTGTTCCTGTAGCGCCCGGTAGAAATCTTCGTGGCCTTTTACGTTGCGCAGCACGAGCTCGGGGCGGCTGCTGCCTGCTGTACTGATCACGATGTTTCCGTTGCCGAAAAGTTTATTCAGGGCGCCACGGCCGGTTTGGATGTGGTCGATGCGGCTGAAGAGGATGGAGGTCTGGTGGCGGTAGAGCCGTCCCTTGCGCATAAGCACGCGCCCGGGTTCGATGCGGTAACGCACCAGGCTCGCGCGCCACAGGAATATTGGCAGGACGATCGGTAGCAGCACGATCAAGGGGAACAGGATGATGCTGGTGAGTAGCGTTCGAACGCAGGT
>JBLIND010000315.1:0-7879 GCA_047639095.1 Candidatus Omnitrophota bacterium
GATCCGTAAATACGGATATCGGACCAGCCCGGAGATCCTGCAGTTCATCGAAGACAACGAAGAGCTCCAGCAGAACCTGAGCGCAGCGGCACACCTGATGCACGGCTCACCCGAGGGTCGCTTCACCGTGACCTATTGCCCGGGCGATTTGACCCGGGAAGAAATCGAGGGAGTGGGCTTCCAGTATGGCGACCTCGCCGAGATGCAGCAGAAGTACAACCCCAAAACGCTCAAGGAAGGCTGGAACGACGTCGATGGCGAACGCGTGTTCTTCATCGGCAATCCCGCGCTTGGCTTGTGGGCCCACAAGGACCGGCTCAAGGGTCGGTAGGTGGCCGATCAACGTGGGAGGATGAGCACAAAACAAAGATCTCAGGATGACGCCCTCTTAGGTATCCTCCTGGGTACCGCTGTCGGCGACGCGCTCGGCCTTCCCGCCGAAGGACTTTCACGCGCCCGCATTCGTGCATTGGGTTGGCATCCCTGGCGGCATCGCCTGGTATTCGGCCGCGGTATGATTAGTGACGACACGCAGCATACGGTTTTCGTGGCACAGGCATGGCTGGAGAGCGAAGGCGAAGCAGAAATATTCAAACGCGTCCTCCTATGCAAACTTCGCTATTGGATCCTTGGCGGCCCGGCCGGAGTGGGTTTTGCCACTATGAAGGCTTTGTTGAAAAGTTGGGTTGGGTTTCCAGCCGCACGATGTGGCGTTTTCTCTGCGGGCAACGGCCCCGCCATGCGGAGTGCGATTCTCGGGGCATTGGTGGAAGAGGATCAGCTTGCCGAATGGATCGCAGGAAATACCGTGATCACCCACACCGATCCCAAAGCCTTCTTCGGAGCGCTTGCGGTCGCTCGTTGTGTGCAATGTCGGGACTCGCCGAATGACATCCCGCAAAAACTTAGCGCGCTCGGACCGGAGGATGCGGTATGGCAGGACCTGGTCGCCCTGATGCAGAAAGGTCGTGAGAACCAGTGGGATGTGGATACCTTTGCATCCGCGATGGGCTGCGACCAACAGGTAAGCGGCTACGTTTACCAGACCGTACCGATTGCTATCTATGCCTGGCTTCATCATTGGGGTGATTTTGAGGCCGCGATCACCCAGGTTTTGAATTGCGGCGGCGACACCGACTCCGTAGCCGCCATTACCGGTGCGTTGGCCGGGAGCGTGACCGGCGTGCAAGGCATTCCCGGTCCGTGGCTGAATGGACTGTGTGACTGGCCGATTGGGACCTCCTATCTCAAAAGCCTGGCAAGCCATCTTGCAAACGAAACGTCCGGACGCCACACACATTTCTGGCCGGGCACGCTCCTTCGCAACATCGTATTTACCAGCATCGTGCTGACGCATGTCCTGCTACGCGTAACTGTATATCCATGGCTCCGGAAGAAGACATGAGCCGGATGCAGCAACGCAGCAAGTACCTCAGCCTGGTATTGCGACACAGACCGGAGGTCATCGGCATTGAGCTGGATGCAAATGGATGGGTCGAGGTTGAGGTTTTACTCAGCGCCCTCGCTCAACATCAAAAAGCCCTGACGCGAAGGGAGCTCATCGAGCTGGTCGAAACGAATGACAAAAAGCGCTTTGCCTTCAGTGAAGATGGAGTGCGGATTCGTGCAAGTCAGGGGCACTCGAAGGACATCGATCTTGGGTACACGCCGGAAGCTCCTCCGGATGTGTTGTATCATGGCACGGCGGATCGGAATCTGGCTTCGATCCAGGAAAAAGGCTTGGTGAAGGGGAATCGGCATCACGTGCATCTAAGCACAAATCGTGACACGGCGACCGCGGTTGGGAAACGGTATGGACGACCGATGATCGTGGAGGTGGATGCGAAGGGGATGCATACGGCGAGGCATGCGTTTTTCGTTTCGGAGAACGGCGTGTGGCTGACCGATTGGGTGCCGCCGGAATTTATTTACGCGATCAATCGCCTTTGAGGGTCCGGGCCCGGGCTGGCAATAAATTACTGCGCGAAAGCGGGAACGAGTTCCCGCACTCCAAAAAGCTTAAAGAATATCGATGAGTTCTTGAGCCTTCTTCGCGGCGGCTTCGGCGGTATCGCAGGGATGGGCGTAGTCGAGCAGGAGCACGACTTTTTTATCGGGGCGGACTTCCAGGGTGCCTTCGCTTGCGGCGTAATGGATCGTCTCGCTCCCGCGAACCATGACCGCGCCCGCCTTGAGAGCGCAGATCATCGGCGCGTGATTCGCCAGGATACCCAGTGAACCGACGATGCCCATGGCCGAGACATACTCGACCTGGCCATCGAACACGTTACCTTCTGGGGTAACAATCGTTAGAGAGAAATCAGCCATGATGCCTTACAGGGTTTTGGCTTTGGCCAGGACTTTGTCGATGCCGCCGACCATGTAGAAGGCCTGCTCGGGAATATCGTCATATTTTCCTTCGAGCACTTCCTTGAAGGAGCGAATGGTGTCATCCAACTGAACAAATTCGCCGTCCATGCCGGTGAACTGCTTGGCCACGTCGAAGGGCTGGGAGAGGAACTTCTGCACTTTACGCGCGCGGCTTACCGTCAGCTGGTCTTCCTCGGAAAGCTCGTCCATACCGAGAATGGCGATGATGTCCTGGAGGTTTTTATACTTCTGCAGGATTTCCTGTACGCCACGAGCGGTGTTGTAGTGATCATCTCCCACGATTTCTGCGGCGAGAATGGTCGAGGTCGAAGACAGCGGATCCACGGCCGGGTAGATGCCCAGCTCGGCGATTGGACGGGACAATTCGGTCGTTGCATCGAGGTGAGCAAAGGTCGTGGCCGGAGCCGGGTCGGTGTAATCATCCGCGGGAACGTATACGGCCTGGATCGAGGTAATCGATCCGCTCTTAGTGGAAGTGATGCGCTCCTGCAAGGCACCCATGTCGGTACCGAGCGTGGGCTGATACCCTACCGCAGACGGGATACGACCGAGGAGGGCGGATACTTCAGAACCGGCCTGGGTGAAACGGAAGATGTTATCCACGAAGAGCAGTACGTCCTGATTCATGTCATCGCGGAAGTATTCAGCCATGGTCAATGCAGACAGGGCGACACGGGCACGGGCACCGGGAGGCTCGTTCATCTGACCGAAGACCATCGCGGTCTTGTCCATTACGCCGGCTTCCTGCATCTCGCGGTAGAGCGCGGTACCCTCACGGGTACGTTCCCCCACCCCGGCGAATACGGAGTACCCACCGTGGCCTTTGGCGATGTTGTTGATCAATTCCTGGATAAGAACGGTTTTGCCTACACCCGCACCACCGAAGAGACCAATTTTACCACCCTTTTTGTAGGGAGCGAGGAGGTCAACCACCTTGATACCGGTGACAAGAATACTGTCGGACGTGTCCTGCTGGTCAAACGCTGGCGCCTGACGGTGAATCGAGTTGTGGACCGAAGCGTCGATGGGTCCGCGCTGATCGATCGGCTCGCCGAGCAGGTTCATCACACGACCCAGGCAGCCTTCGCCGACCGGTACACGAATGAAGTCGCCGGTATCGCGAACAGGTGTTCCGCGCACGAGACCGTCGGTGGTATCCATCGCGATCGTGCGAACGACGTTGTCACCAAGGTGCAGGGAAACTTCGAGGGTGAGGTTGTCCGGCTCGTCGCTGATGGTCGGATTGGACAGCTTCAGGGCGGAGAGGATGGTGGGCAGTCCGCCTTCCGGGAACTGTACGTCTACTACAGCGCCTGTAACCTGGGTGATTTTGCCGATTGCCAATTCAGTTGAGGTACTCATCTCGTCTTCTCCGATGTCTAATTAAACAGTCTTATTAAATTTACGTTCGTATAGCCCACAGCGGGTGGGCAGCTGGATTAAATCGCTTCCGCGCCAGCAATAATTTCAATCAGCTCCGTCGTAATCGCGGCCTGACGCGCGCGGTTGCGAAGCAAAGTATAGTCGTCAATCATCTGGCTGGCGTTTCCGGTCGCGGCATCCATGGCGCTCATACGCGCACCGTGCTCACCGGCGGAATTTTCCAGCAGGGCATAAAAAATCTTGAACACGACCAGCTTGGGAATCAGCGCGGACAAGAGCGCACCCATTTCAGGTTCCGCGATAAAATCATCGGCACCGGCCTGTTTCGCATCGGCATCGTGCTGGGCGACGTCACCCAGAGACAGCGGAAGCACCTGGGCCACCGAAGGCGTCTGGGAAATCGCGCTCTGGAAACGGTTGTAGACGATATGAACTTCGTCGAATTCGTTGCCGGTGAAGGCTTCGATCAGCTCGTCCGCAATTTCCGTGGCATCCCGTGAGCTCGGCAGCGCGGTAACGCCCGGGTAATTCTTGAACACCTTTCCGGTTTTCTGGAAAGCGGCATGCCCACGACGTCCGCAATGGCTGAGGCGGACTTCTTTGCCTTCGCCTTCAAGGGCAATAATCTGGCGGCGCAGGAACTTGATCAGGTTGTTGTTGAATCCACCACAGAGGCCCTTGTCGGACGTGTAGACGAGCAACAGCACCTTTTTGACTTCGGCTTTCGGCTCCAGCAAGGGGTGGATGCTCTGCTCCACCGCACCGGCAATCCGGAAAATGAGATTGTTCACCTCACGGGCGTAGTCCTTGGCGCTATTCTGCTTGTCCTGGGCACGCTTCAGCTTACTCGCCGAGACCATTTTCATGGTCTTGGTGATCTTCACCGTGTTTTTCAGACTCGCGAGCTTGCGATTATATTCCTTGATGGAAGCCATATGAAATTACGCCTTGGAAATTACGCCTTAAAGGTACGCTTGAAGTCCTTCAGGGCTTCGGCGAGATCTTCTTTAATCTTATCCGTCATTTTCAGCTCGTCTTTGATCGCCTTGATGACCGCAGAATACTTGGAATCGAGGGCGTCCAGGAATTCAGCCTCAAACTTCTGGACCGAAGCAACGGGAACATCATCGAGGTAGCCGTTGGTACCGGCAAAAATAATCGCGACCTGCTTTTCCATGTCGATGGGCACATTCACGCCCTGCTTGATGACTTCCATGAGGCGCTGGCCGCGTTCGAGCTGTTTCCGGGTCGACTCGTCGAGGTCGGAGGCGAACTGGGAGAAGGCCGCGAGCTCGCGATACTGGGCGAGGTCGAGACGAAGGGTACCTGCGGTCTGCTTCATCGCCTTGGTCTGAGCGTCACCACCCACACGGGATACAGAAAGACCGGGGTTAATCGCCGGACGCTGTCCAGAGTTAAACAGATCGGCTTCGAGGAAGATCTGGCCGTCGGTAATCGAAATCACGTTGGTCGGAATGTACGCCGAAACGTCGCCGTCCTGGGTTTCGATAATCGGGAGGGCTGTAAGACTACCCGCACCTTTGTCGTCGCTCATCTTCGCCGAGCGCTCGAGGAGTCTGCTGTGCAAATAGAACACGTCACCCGGGAACGCTTCACGACCGGGAGGGCGGCGAAGCAGCAGGGACAACTGGCGATAGGCCTGCGCCTGCTTGGTCAAATCGTCATAGACAATCAGCGCATGCTTACCGTTGTTGCGGTAATACTCGGCCATGGCGGTACCGGTGTACGGTGCGAGAAACTGCATCGCCGCGGGATCGGAGGCGGTGGCTGCGACGATGGTCGTGTATTCCATGGCGCCGTGCTTTTTGAGCGTTTCAGCAACCTGAACAACGGTCGAGCGCTTCTGTCCGATGGCCACATAGAAGCAGTGCACCTTTTCGTGGCGCTGATTGATGATCGTGTCGATGGCGAGCGCGGTTTTGCCGGTTTTGCGGTCACCGATAATCAGTTCGCGCTGGCCACGACCGACGGGAGTCAGGGCGTCGATGACCTTGATACCGGTCTGCATCGGCTCATGTACATCTTTACGGTCGATGATGCCCGGCGCCTTGATTTCAATGGCGCTGGTCATGGTCGTACCCAGGGGCGGTCCGCCGTCGATGGGGTTACCCAGGGCGTCGACTACCCGGCCCATCAGCTCGTCGCCAATCGGAACCGAAGCAATGGACTCGGTGCGCTTGACCATATCGCCTTCACGAATGCCGGTATCTTCACCGAAGATGGCCACACCGACGTTGTCGGATTCCAGGTTGAGGGCCATGCCGCGCATGCCGTTGGCAAATTCGACCAACTCACCGGCCATCACCTTGCTGAGGCCGTGGACACGGGCAATCCCGTCACCTACGCTCAACACGGTACCGACTTCATACTCGGATACACCTGCGTCAAATTCTTTTAGCTGTTGTTTGAGAATGGATGAAACTTCATCCGGCTTGATGTCGATAGCCATGGCGATCCTTTATGCGTTTATTACACGTTGTTTAAATTTATCTAATTTCGTGGCGATACTGTGATCGCTGATGTGGTCACCCACCTGAATTTTAAAACCACCGACCAGGGAGGGATCGGTTTCGACTTCAGCCTGAATTTCCTTGCCGTGACGAGCGCCGAGTTTCGCCTTTAATTTATCCAGCTGCTCCAGGCTCAAATCATGTGCAGCGGTGATCTTCACTTTCAGGATCCCCAGCTGATCACAAACCATGTTTTCAAACACCTGGCCAACCACGGCGAGCTCGCCAAAGCGGCCCTTCATGTTGAGCAGCTTGAGAAAACGCAAGGTCATCGGATGGGCCTTACCTGCGAACAGGGCATCGAGGCTATCTGCGCGCTTGCCTTCGGGAATCGTCGGATCGGCCACGAAAGCGGCGAAGTCGGCGTTATCACGAATCAGACCGGTCAAGGCAAGCATGTCTTCGCGAATGGATGCGAGTGCATGTTCTTCTTGAGCCTGGTCGAATAAGGCCCGGGCGTAACGTTCGGCAGCAGCTGAGGTTTCCATAAAAGGTTACAGCTCCTCAATCAGGCGGTCGGTCAAACTGCGATTCTTCGCATTGTCCATGTTTTCGCCAATGATTTTACTCGCGAGTTCCACAGCCCAATCACCACTGGCGCGCTTGAGCGTTGCTTCCGCATTGGCTCGAGCCGCTTCGATGTCGCGGGTTGCATTGGACTGAATAATTTGCGCGTCTTCTCGGGCTTTTGCCTCGATGTGACGCGCCTGTTCCTGGGCACCCTGACGGGCCGCATCCAACACTTCAGCAGACTTCGCATCCGCCGCTGCGACCGTTTCCGCTCGCACGGTTTCAATGCTTGCCAACTCTTCACGAACGGTTTCCCGTTCGTCGATGGTGTCCTGGATATCCTTTTCACGCTGATCCAGCGCGCCGAGGATGGGTTTCCAGGCCACCTTATAGAGAAGAATGAGCAAGGCAGCAAAAACCACCCATGTCCACAACACCATATCGGTGTTGATCTCCATTGGATTCACTTCATGACTATCATGTCCTGCAGCATGTTCAACATGCGCAGTCAAGTCATCCGCTTCCGGATGGGAATGATCATTTTCGGCCATACGAGCCCCTGTTGTTCAGCTCGACCGGCAGGATGCCGATCGAACCAGATTTACTTGGCGAGGAAGCAGATGACCGCACCGAACAATGCAACACCTTCGATCAAGGCCGCTGCAATCAGCATGTTCACCTGAATCTTGGGGGTGGCTTCCGGTTGACGAGAGATGCCGGACATCGCTGATGATCCGATCAAACCAATTCCAATTCCTGCGCCGATTGTGACCAATCCAGCTCCTAATGATGCGAGTCCACTCATGTTCTTTCTCCAGTTAGTACTACTATTACTTCGTTAAAAAATCCGTTCAATCACGGTTCGACGGAAAAGCCGCCGCTTACTATCTACCGACCGCCCGAAAGCTAAATCGGAAACTCGTTAAAACCAATGCTAGTGTGCCGGATGGTACATCTGACCGATGAACATCGCGGACAACAGGGTGAAAATGTACGCCTGCAACAAGGCGATGAAAACTTCCAAGGCGTCAATTGCCAGGGCCATGATCGCCGCGGGTGCAGCC
>JBLIND010000316.1:0-7831 GCA_047639095.1 Candidatus Omnitrophota bacterium
GTGAATTTACTTTCGAGTAAGGACGCGAAGCCCTTGAAGGGCACGCGTCAGATGTGGCTGTACGGCATGGAGAATCTCCCCAAAAAATGGGCTTCGAGTTTAAAGGCCTTCAAAGACAGCAGATTTAAAACGGCCCGGGCCTGGCACCTGAAAGAGGTGTTTCGAGGCTTGTATCAATGCGAGAATCCGATCCAGGCCCATGCGTATTGGAAAGATTGGAACCTAAGCGCCATGAGGAGCAAATTGAAGCCCGTGAAGAAGGTCGCCCGCATGATCAAGGAACGCATAGACCAGGTGCTTACGTTCTTTGTTCATCGCCACACCAATGCCCATGCTGAAAGCATGAACAGCCGCATTCAAGCGATGATCAAGAAGGCGAGAACGGTTACCGAAACCGTGAGCGATTATGCACCGACATGTTCTTTCATTTTGGCGCCTTGAACCTGCACCCCTGATGGCCAAGGAGTTTCCCCACCCTTTTCCCGGAAGCGCCGTATTTTTCAAGATCCATGGATATGCCTCAGCACCTGGAGTTTCGGAGCGGGGGAGTGCTCCAACCATAGGATTTTTTTCTTCAACATTTCTTCACCTCGATAGAGGCGAGACATCACCGTGCCGGGAGAAATTTCCAGAATCTCCGCGATCTCCTGGCAGCTGCAATCCTGGATATAAAACAGGCTCAGGGCTGCCCGATACGGATCGGGAATTCCCTGCAAAGCCTCCATGGCCAGGCCCCATCCAGCTTTCGACCGGCATGCTCGGTGAGGTCTGGTGAGGCGTGCTCGATTTCTTCATCTTCCAGGTATTTCATCCGTTGCTGCTTTCTCAAACCGCGTAGAAATTCACGATACAAAGTTGTAAACAACCACGACTTCACCTTGCTCAGGTCGTTGATTCCATCTCGATGCTTCATCCAGGCCAGAAAGGTCTGCTGCACGAGATCGGCTGCATCGGATGCATCGGATGCGCACTTGCTCAGACTGAAGGCGAATCGGTACAAGCCCTCATAATAGACCTCTGCTGCCTGATCCTGATTCAATAGGTATTCATCCGATATTCGCTCCGGGATACGTCCCGGGAAGCACTTTCTACCTCATAGGAGACACCAGTTGCAGAAATATTCCCAAGGATGATGCTTTTTCTTCGCGTTGCATGGCAGTCCCCTGCCGTGGCGGGTAAGCGCTGCCGTGGCAAGGCGTTCCTATGATCGGACAAGGGGCGGACAAGGGGCGGACAGGATGCCCGTGCGCATGAAAGCCATAAGCACTGAGACATCCTTGACGATGAGGTATGGGGGTTACCGTGTGAAGGCCAAATGGATTCTCTGCATTGATGAACCGATCGGGCAAGGGGTGGTCGCCGGTTAGTCCAGCATCTTAATCTTAAGATCTTTCCACTGGAGGGTCATGGTGTGGCCCCCGTGCATCTGGAGGCCGATGACGCCGTCCTTGCAGGCTTTGGGACTGTGGTCGATCATCTCAGTGGTGACCTGGCCATTGATGCTGTAAGTGATGTGGTTGCCCTTGGCGACGATGACGGCGTCGTTCCACTCGCCCACCGGTTTGATCATGGCTTTGATCTCAGCATCCGATTTGTCGAGCGGGGTCGCGCTGCGCTTGTTCTCCGCATCCCAAACCGTCTTCTCGCCGCGCTTGCTCATGATGCCGCGACCGCCGGCCACGCCACCTTCGTCGTAGATGATGCCGGTGTAGCCGTTGCCCGCATCGATGTCGGCCTGGTAACCGCCCACGTGGAACATTTTGGGATTGTCGATCTTCCCGCGAATCTGCACGCCAGAGTTGCCCGTGGGAGTGACCCATTTAAAGCGGTAGTGCATTTCGAAGTTGGCAAATTTCTCGGGGTGGTCTTTGGATGCCAGCAGAATCAAATTGGTCTGCTTGGAGTTTTCCTTGGTTTCGGTGCATTGAATCGCACCGTCGGTGACCGACCAGTAGCCTTCAAGGCCTTCCCAACCGGTGAGGTCTTTCCCATTGTAGAGGGAGATCCAACCATCGGCACCGGCGGCGGGGATCTTAGATTTCGTTTCGGCGAAGCTCACATTGGAGAAAACGCAGAGGGCGGATACGACACACCATTTGGAGAGTATATTCATGGGGTTGAAATAGGTGGATATGGGGTTTTCATCAAGGACAATTGCAGGTTGTGAGACGTGTGGCGGGTGATTTCGACGCCAATAAGGGAATGGGTAAGATTATGCTGGGGACGTGGGGAGACTTGGGACGTGGGACGGAATAAATTCCGGGATACGCTCCGGACCTGGCCAGGGTCACGGGGACGGAATAAATTCCGGGATACGCTCGGGACCTGGCCCGGGTCATGGGACGGGATGGATTCAGGGATACGCTCAAGACCACCTCGGGCCAACGTCCCGCATCCAGCCCAAATCGCACTTGCATGCCCTAGCGAATCCTTAATGATCCCAGCATGAGATTAATTACCAGCGCCCTACTCCCCCTCCTGTTACTCACTGCCGTTCACGCCCAGACCCTCATCAGTCAGGCACTCCTCGACATCCAGACCCTGGAACAGTCCGGCGATCTCGAAGCGGCGCTCAAAACGACGGAAACCGCTCTAACCACCTACAAGGCATCCACAGACCTGCTGCTGCTCCAATCGACCAAAGCCCGCATCCAACGCGAACGGGACACCACCCTGGAGCTGGATGCAGCCATGAAAGCCCTCGCCGCCAATCGCACCGACACCCTCGAGGAGGCCCGCGCATCCTTGCGAAATGCCAGCCAGGCCGGGCGGACCTACCTGCGCAGGCAGGTGAAATCGGGCCTGGAGCGCGATGTCGAACTCGCGGGTGAAGCCCTGCTCGACCTCGATGATTCCTATGCGGCCGATCTCTTTGTCGAACGCTTGAAAGCCTCGCCGGACTGGAGCGTGTTCCTCGTCCCCTTCCTGAGTTCAATCGACGCCCGATTGAATGCACAGCACCTGGAGGTCCTCATCGGACAAGCCGAGCGGGAAACCCTGGCGAACACCCAAACCGTTGCCTTGGTGCTGGCCACCCTGGAAAACCTCGCGGACGCCGCGTCTCTGCGTGACAAGCCCGCGAAGAAACGGACGGACGGAAAGGTCACCGACCTCAGCGGCCTCGCCTTCCAGCTCACCCCCGATCTGCAGAACAAGGTGTCACAGATGCTGGTCCGCTATGTAGAAACCCAACTGGCAGGTGCACATCAGGAACGGGTGCGCGACATCCTGGTCGGCAGCCATCTCCCCGTCGCCTGCAGCCTCCTCATGGACAAGCTGAACGTCGCCGAACTCCCCGCAGAACAAGCAAAGGTCTATTTCGATCTGCTCGGAAAAATGGCCCCCCATTTCGACCCTCTGCTCATCAAGAAACTCACCGACCTGGTCCAGGCGCAGCCTGCACAACAGGCCGATGCCGCCCACCTGCTGCTCGATGTCCTTCTCCAGCTCTCCTCCCCAAGCCTCCAGAAACCCCGAGCCAAAATCTCACCGGATGTGGCCACACTTTCGACCCGTCTGGACGACCCGCTACAGCAAGCGGTGGTGCGCGCCTGCCTCAGCACCATTGAACATCAGGCACCCGCCAATGCCGAGCTGGTCAAACGCACGAGCGACTTCCTGATCCTGAGTCGTCTGCCTTCGATGCCCCCGCTCTTCATCAGCGAAATGGGCAAGGACACCAATCGGCCGATCACCGATGAATTTATCCAGCTCGCGGCCCAGATGGGTAGCCGATTTTCCACCGTCGATGCCAACAACCAGAATAGCCTGATCCAGCTCATGCTGCGCTGGGCGGAGTCACGCGCGAAACCCGATGCAAACGATGCGACCAAGGCCGCGCTGGAAAATGGAATCACCTTCATGGTCGACAGCCAACTGCCAAATGCGCCGGCCAGCCTGACCGGCAAACTGATGGCCGCGCCCCCAGGACCCTTAGCCGACTGGCTGGTTGCCATCCTCGAAAAGCAAACCCGTTCCTTTGAGCTCGGCATACTCAACGAGCTGATCAAACACATGACCGCCAAGGGTCCGGAGCTGTTGCCAGCTGCCAACCTGCTCATGCAGCATCTGGAGCAGCTGGCCTGGGAGCCGGATCCGTCTCCACCACGACTCCAGCCAAACAGCAGCCGCCTGGAAAAACTCAGCACGCGACTGAATGCGGGTTACCACGGAAACCTTTGTCAGGCCCTGGTCGCAACTTCCGCCACCTATGCAGGAAAAAAAGACGCCTCGGATGAGGAAAAAGCCACGCTGGGCCGGGCGGACCTGATGATCACCGACAGCCGCCTGCCGCCCATGGCGACCTACCTGGTCGACCACTTTAATGCCGACCCCAAAAAGCCGGAAGCCCATCACCTGCTACTCCTGCTGAATAAAATCAGCGATCGGATGAGCGAACTTGATGATGGTCGCAAAGTCAACCTGGTGAATGGCTTGATCGGCTACGTCCGCGCCCATGCACCCGCCGCCGAAACCCCGGAGACCAAGGCCCTTGCGGCCCAGGCAAGCAAGCTGCTCGACAATCCCACCCTGGTCCTGCGTTCGGAACAACTCGCGTCCAAGCTCCACGAGATTCCGGAACCTCAGGCGCTGAACTGGGCGATCAAGGGGATCAAAACCGGACAAGGCCTCTCGAGCCAGACCACGATGCGCTCGCTCGCGGATCAAGCCGCAAAACCAGGCGTCCATCAGCTCACCATCTTCGAAACCTTGCTGGATGCATTGGAAAAGAGCGCGGGAGTGAACACGCCAGACGCACTCAATACCACCCTGCGTGCGGACGCATTTCCGTCCGTCCTCAACGCCTTGGTCATGAATATCGAAGCGCTGCACAAAGCCATGGCCGCAACAACCGATCAGAAGGTGAAGTCGCCCCTGAAACGGAACCTGGATCGGGCCGAGAAAATCCTCGTCTCCAGTGGGCTGCCGGGTATCCCTGAGTTGCTGATCGTGGCACTCGCCAAAGATCCCAAGCGGCCGGAGGCCGACATCGGATTCAAGCAGCTCGCCCGCATGCCTCAGCGTCTGCTGGAGCTGTCGGCGGATCAACAGAATAAATTGTTCGAAGCGTTCTGTGCATTCACCGATGCCAAACTGGCGGTCGAGTTGAAGGCCCCGGAAAAAGCCCTCGTCGATCAGGCGGGCGCGTTGTTGAGCAATCCGCGACTATCCGCTGTGCCGCAACTTATGGCCGCGCGACTCGCGGTGTTGAAAGCCGGGCCCTCCGCTGACTGGACCGGACTGCATCTCCAACGGATGAAAGGACAGCTCGATGATGCGGCGGTGAAAACCCTGTGCACCTACCTGGGCACCGGCGGAGAAAATGCGGAACTCGCGCAGACCGTGCTGCTCGATCACCTGGAAAGCCTGACCGGCACCGGGGCATCCGAACACCTGCCCGCCCTACTCCCGCCGGATGTGCAAACGGCGGTAACCGGTGCCCTTCGCGCATACATGGAACGTGTATTGATCAAGCCGGAAAAGCCCCAAGGCCCCGAGGCAGCCGAACTTGCACGCAACCAGAAATTCCTGCACACGAGTCGCCTGCCCCAGGTAATCAATGGCTTGTTCGATGATTTCGTAAAAGATCCGGCACGTCCGGCGGCAGATAATTATGTCGCGCTCCTGGCTCGTGAACCGGCACGTCTTGGCGAACTCAGCGAGTCCCAGCAAAGTGCCCTCACCACCGCCCTGGTTACCTACCTCGATACACGCAACGATCCCAAGCGGGCTGGTGACACCAAACATGCGATCACCCTGCTAAATGAACCAATCATGCGATCCGCCATGGATGTAGTCTCCAGCGAGTTAAACAAAGACCCTGCCCGCGCGAGCGCCGGGGCATTGATTACCGTTTTGGCCGCCAATAAATCTCGCCTCCTCGAACCCGAAGCCACCATCCAGTCACGCCTCGCGGAAACGCTGGTTAAAGTCATCGAGTTGCGGGCAACCGCCAAACCCAACGACCCTCAAGCAGCAGTCGCGCTTGAGGCGGTAAAGCTGCTCGGCGAAAGCCAACTCCATCAGGCCGCCGATCGCATGATCGGCCGCCTCGGATCCAGTACGGTTCCATCGCCCGAACTCACCCGCCTCTTGATCGAAGGCCTGAAAACCCAGGGCAGCCAACTCAACCAGAAAGCATTTCTGGACCTGTCCGGTATCGCGTCTCGCGAAGGGCCGAACCAAGCCGCGCTGTCGCAGCTGGTAGTGTACATCCTCACCCGTGCGCCATCCGTTGCCTCGCCGGCACCCGGTGCGAATCCTTGAGCCCACGCGACGACGCGGCTCCCATGCTCTACGTGGACGTCACCCGAATGGCATACGGACCGCTGCCTGTCGGACTGAAATGACGAACCCGGGCGAAATATTGACCGGGCGTGAGATTTGCAACCACCCGGCCATTTAAGTCGGCCCCGCTATCGTCATCGCTCCCCAAGGCCCGGGTTTCGCTGTTCGGCCCGAAGACATTCAGAAACGTGTCGGTCCCGCCAAGGGTCTCCACCGTAAAGCGGCCAGAGCTTCCGACCGCAAAAACATAGGTGTCGCTTTCGTTCGCGGCGAGAATTACCCCGTTCACGGCGGGACCGTTGATGGTCAGGGCCGGCAGGGCGGGTGACGCGGTTACCACACGCACCTGGATGGCATAGGCCCCGGTTCGTGTGGCATCAAATAGATGTAAACGCACCGTGTACATTCCGGGCGACAAGCGACTGGTGATGCGTGCATTCAGGTCGGCTCCACTGTCGTCATCGCGGGTCACCTGCAGGGAAGCATTGTTCGGCCCGAACAGATCCATAAAGGTGTCGGAAGCGCCTGTGGTCTCAACCACGAAATCGCCCGTCTGCGAGACGACGAAGGAATACAGATCCACCTCTCCTGCCGCGCCGATGGAGGCGCTTACCGGTGCGGCGTTCACGACGAGCGCCGTCCCACTCCCGGTGGAAGCACCGCCCCCCGGCGTGCCCGGCAGCAGGCTATCATAGCTGATACCCAGCGCGCTGCTGTCGAGCACATCGAGCGGGCGGTTGGCCAGGCCAGGGGTGCTGTTCATGGGATCGGTTAAATTCTGCCCGAAGGAACCGCTGCCGGTCGGCTGATAACCCTGATTGGGAAAGCGCAGTTGCCATTCATGCCAGAGTTTATCGACCATGCAATGATGCATGAAAAATACCGGATCGTTAGGGGACGTCATAGGTAACATGGAGCCGCCGACCCAACCATGACCGCGATTGTGCAGGTTCGGCCCGATCCACCCCTCCAGTTGATTCCGAAAGCTGGGCGATGAGTCCCGGTTCCAGGGCGCGCGATCATAGGGCGTCTCCAGCATCGCACCAATAATCTCAGACTGCGTGGGCAAGGTTCGGGCCCAGGATTCATTGCCAAAATTTCGACGCAGCGGTCCGGTTCCGACCCCGCTCATGTTCACGATCAACCATTGTCCCTGGCTGAACGGTCCGGTCTGAACGATTTCATTTGAATCCCCATCGCCTCCGAGCAGGTTCGCATCCCACATGGATGCCGTGCTGGCGCCACTCGGCCAGTTCCAGTACGGAAGCCCGAGATTGGGGTCACCCGAGACCTGTTGAAGATCCGTTTCCAGATCCAGAATAAATTTCCGATGCCAGGGCAGGAAGGCGGGACAGCTATGAATGGCCGACATGATCGCATTGGCATGCCGGAGCACGTATTGATCGTATCGTCCGTCGGCTTTAAGCGCGTCGACCAGCGTTTACCGCTCTGCCGGACTGAGTGTGTTTGCGTCTTTTCGAATCGCCATGGGTTCCCTCCAGTTGTTGTTACGTTTGGTTACTCGAAATAGTGCCTGTGGTTC
>JBLIND010000317.1:0-7798 GCA_047639095.1 Candidatus Omnitrophota bacterium
TCTTCCATTCAACTGCAATCCGGTGCGCAGCATTCTCGCTCCTGATCCCCACGAAGGACGGAAGCCCCTTTGGCCGGACCTCCTCCAGCCGGATCAGGCAGATTCCAGCGATCGCATAGCCCTTGAAGAGCTTCGGCTGGAAATTGGCTGGAAGGATTTTGGATATGACATCGGGATCAACCCGATAGTTCAGCAGGATACGCCGTCGAATGATGCCTTTAATCGCGGGGATGTTCACTGTATCTATTGATGATCAAGCGGGTTCATACAGGGTGAGACGGCGAACATTTCTTGAGTGAACGAGCAAACGAATGAGTATCATGCGGAACACGGAGGGTGGTAGTTTATTATTTATTTATTGATTTGGCATTGAGCGAGGGCCGTACGTACACGGGGACGGAATGAATTCCGGGTTTCGCGAGGGACCTGGCTCCACGAATGAAGGGATATTCGGCTCAAGGGGCTAAAACTAACCCAAGTATCCACACCGGTTCCACGACCTTGACAATTGACGCGCACGCGTTCGGATGTATGATACTTTGCCTTTTCCAACCGGGATTGGTGCCCAACCCACGCTTTTCGAGAATGATATGAAAGACGAAGAACAGATTGAAGAAATAATCGAAGCCCTACAGGCGGCGAACGAAAACGCAGGTGACGAAAGTGCCGATGCGCCCACGACAGTTGAAGAGCCGGTCCTGGAGGAAGGCCTGGACGAAGGGTCCCCGGAATCGGGCGAAGCCTTTGCCGAGCTGCAGAACCGCTTGCTGCGCCTGCAGGCGGACTTCGACAATTTCCGCAAACGCACGCGCCGCGAGAAGGAAGCCTGGAGCCGCGATGCGCAGGAGCGGATCGTGATGGAGCTGCTGACGGTGCTCGACCACTTCGAGCTCGGACTGCAAAATGCGGAGCCGTCTGAAACGACCACCGGGTTTCAAATGATCCTGGGCCAATTCTCCAGCGCCTTGAAAAAGTTTAACGTGGCCCCGGTGATGGCCGAAGGCGAAGTCTTCAATCCGGAACTGCATGAGGCGATCAGCCAGATGCCCTCGGATGAATTCGCGACCAACCAGGTCCTCGCGCAAACCCGCAAGGGCTACACCATGGGCGAGAAGCTGCTTCGCCCGGCACAAGTCGTCGTCTCCCAGGGTCCAGGTAAAGCGGATGCCGAACCCGCTGCGGATGCCGAACCCGCTGCGGAAACCGAACCCGCTGCGGAAACCGAAGCGGCGCAGGAAGAAGGCGGGAACTGATGTCGAAAGCGAAACGCGATTTTTACGAAGAGCTCGGGGTCGAACGCACAGCGACGCCGGACGAAATTAAAAAGGCCTACCGCAAACTGGCCATCAAGTATCACCCGGACAAGAATCCCGGCGACGCAACCGCGGAAGAGCGCTTCAAAGAGGTCACCGAGGCCTATGAAGTGCTCAGCGACGAAGACAAGCGTCACCGTTACGACCAGTTTGGCCACGCGGCCTTCGAAGGCGGCATGGGCAATGCGGGCGGCTTCAGTGGTGGCTTCGGCGGGGTCGACCTCGAAGAAGCCCTGCGCACCTTTATGGGTGCCTTCGGTGGCAGCGGAGGTGGAGGCCGCGGCGGAGGCGGTGGTGGTGGTGGGATCTTCGAAGACATCTTTGGTGGTGGTGGTGGAGGCGGTCAACGCAGCACCAATCGCGGATCCGATCTACGTTTCGACCTCGAGATCGATTTCGAGGAGTCCGTGTTTGGCTCCCAGCGTGAATTATCCTTCCCGGTCATGCAGGAATGCGAAGACTGCAACGGCGAAGGTGCCGCAGCCGGAAGCTCACGCGAAACCTGTTCGATGTGCCAGGGCTCGGGGACGATTACGACCTCTAACGGCCTTTTCCACATCCGTCAGAATTGTTCGACCTGCGGGGGAACCGGTGAAGTGGTTCGCAATCCCTGCCGCAAATGCCATGGTTCGGGTCGGGTGAAGGGCAAGCGTTCGCTGACCCTGAAGATTCCGAGCGGCGTCGAAACCGGCTCCCGTCTGCGCGTGGCCGGCAAGGGCGAGGGCGGCCTCCGCGGCGGTCCGGCTGGCGATCTATTTGTCATCATCCACGTGAAACGCCATGAGATTTTCGAGCGTCACGATCTCGATTTGAGCTGCGAAGTTCCGGTGCCTTTCACCATGGCGGCCCTGGGCGGAGAGGTGGAGGTGCCAACCTTGAATGGCTCGGCTAAATTGAAAATTCCCGCCGGCACCCAATCCGGAAAGATTTTCCGATTGCGCAATAAGGGGATCAAGGATCCGCGGGGCTACGGTCAGGGCGATCAGCACATCCGCGTGATTGTGGAAGTGCCCACGGGCCTGAACCACAAGCAGAAGAAAGAACTCGGAAACCTAGGAGACCTACTCAACGCCTCCAATCATTCAATGGACGGCAGCTTCCGGAAAAAAGTGGCCAAGTTCTTCGAGCGCAAGGATTCCCTCGAACGCATTGACAAGTAATCCGGACGTCGCAGGTGCACCGTAGTTTTTATACCGAACCGGCTACACCGGGCGAGGTCCTCAC
This sequence comes from Candidatus Omnitrophota bacterium, assembly GCA_047639095.1. Taxonomy (GTDB): domain Bacteria; phylum Verrucomicrobiota; class Kiritimatiellia; order SS1-B-03-39; family UBA6053; genus JAPYUI01. Next base: position 2,538 of record JBLIND010000317.1, read on the forward strand.
CGTGGAGGGCGAAGAGGCCCGCCACCTTATCCAGTCGCTGCGCGCACGCGTCGGTGAATCGGTGGAGCTCCTCAACGGTGCGGGACGCCGGGTGTTTGCGGAGATTACCCACCTGGAGCGACGCAGCCTCGACTGCCGCGTCCTCGAGGTGACGGAACACGCACGACCGCCGGTGTCCGTGACCCTGGTGCAGGCCTTACCCAAATCGGGAAAGTTTGATCTCGTGCTGCAGAAAGCCGTCGAACTGGGGGTCGATGCGATTGTTCCGCTGATCAGCGATCACGCCATCAGCCGGACCGAAAAATCCGATCGCTGGCGTGCGGTATGCGTGAGCGCCCTGAAACAGAGCGGGAACCCCTGGCTACCCGTGATCCATCCCGCAACCAACGTGGCGGGTTTTATCCAGACCCATGCGTCGACCTTCGACCAGGTCCTGCTTGCGGACTTGAGCGAAGATGCGGCCCCCTTAAAAGCCGCGCTGCAAACGCCGGCGACCTCCATCGCCTGCCTCGTCGGACCGGAAGGGGACTTTGCTCCCGACGAAATTACCACCCTGCGCGAAGCGGGTGCGGTCCCGGTCAGCCTGGGTCCGCATGTGATGCGAAGCGAAACTGCGGCCATCTTTCTCATGAGTGTTTTGCGCTACGAAACTTCGGCTTAGGTCTGTCTTTTCGACTGAATACGGGTACTTTTATACAGCTATAGCAAGAGTCGATATGGCCAAACATACAGACGATATTTATAAGAAAGAAAGCGTTCCGCAATTTGCCCGACGCAAATACCGGAGCAGCTCCAGCGACACCCGGGCTCCCGATCCGATGCGGCCGGGCAAGCAGGGCTCAAACAGCGGCAGCGGAAAATCCGCCGGGCGCGGTGCGAGCGGCATGTTCGATGCCATGAACGCCCCGCGGCGGAGCAGCGGCAGCAGCGGGCGCGGTAAAAGCCGGGGCAGCACCCGCACCTCTGGACCCACCAAAGCCAACCTGATCATCGTCGCGGTTCTCGTGGTGGCCCTGCTCATCTACGGCGGCATCTTTGGCATGGTGCGCTTTGGCGGAAAGTTCAAGGGCAAGGGCGGGGGAATCACCCAAAATGCGAGTTACACCAAGGCGCTGCCCCCCAGCAATCTACCGGTGGATCCCAATGCCCGTCCGCAACGCCATGAACCCAAACCGCAACGGCCCGTTATGAATACCGCCTCCGTCTTCGAGGAGGGCATCGCGGTCTTCATCAGTAACGTCGCCCAGGCGCGTACGGAGATCAACCTCGCTGACAGCCCCTTGAACAAAGGAACCGCTGAAGAGACGATTCAACTCCTGGAAGCGCAGTTACAGAAAAACCCCAACCTGATCACGCTCAAACGTCAGCTGGGCAAAATCCATTACGAAAACGGACAATACCTTGAGGCCGCGAAGTACTTCGGTGAAATTCTTTCGGCCGATCCTTCGGATGTGTACACACGCCTGCTCCTCGCCAATGCCTTTTTCGAAGGCCGGGATTATGAAAGCGCCACCGCGGTTGGCCACTGGATCCTCGCGGATGATCGCTTTAATTCGGATGCCCGCCAGATCCTCGTGCGTAGCCTCATGAAGGAAGAAAACTTCGACGCGGCCATCCCGCATCTGCGTCTGCTCTCCGAAGAGAACAGCCTCGACATCGCCGCCCAGAACAATCTCGGGGTCGCCTACATGCGGCTGAGAAAATACAAACTCGCCTCCATGATTTTTGAGGGCACGATCAAAATTGATCCGTCACACCCGGTGGGGTATTTCAATCTTGCGGTGTGTTACGCCAAGTGGACGAACGATACCACCCTGATCTCCCGGCTCGATAAACCGCCGGTCGGTTCGGACATGATTCAAAACGCCTGCGATGTGCTTTACGCGGCCCAGGCCCAGTTCGGAACGCCCTTCGTCCGCCAGTGGATCCTGACCAGCGAGTTCGATGAGATTCGGACCACGGCCCCCTTCGAGCGGCTGAAGGACAAATTCTCCGTTAACGATGGCACCGTAAACAACTCCATCACGCTCGAACCGCTCCCCCGGGAGGAAACCTTCGGCAAGGCCATCCTGCCAAAAGAAGTCAACAACTAGGCGTCGTTCCAAGGCGCTGGAAAACCGGATTCACGGATCTGTCCGTTTTAGTTGAATATACCGGTGCTATTTCCGAACAAATGCGGCTTTCAGAGCGTTATATTAGACAAGATAGGGTGGGTAAGTCGCGCCTCAGGGTCGGCTTGATGGATGTGTAACGTATTAGTAGTGTGTGAGTTATGGCTGAACATAAGCAGATTTTTAACGTAGATTTCAACTACCCGGTGGCTTTCTGCCGAGGGATTTTCCAGCCAGAGAACCCTTTGCTCCGCGACACCCTGAATCGCCTGGACGAAAACCGGCGGCATCGGGCGATTGTGTATATCGATGAGGGTGTCGCCGCTGAAAACCCCGCGCTCGCCGATGACATTCGCAACTATTTCAACGCCCACCCCGACCAGCTGGAGCTGGTCGCGGATCCCGAAGTGGTCCCGGGTGGCGAACAGATCAAAAACAACTACCGCCTGATCATGGGCGTGTTGGACCAGCTGCTGGAATACAAGCTCTGCCGCCAGTCCTACGTGATCGCCATTGGCGGTGGCGCGGTACAGGACGCCATCGGCTTTGCCGCCGCCATCGTCCATCGCGGCTTGCGCATGATCCGCATGAACACCACCGTGCTCGCCCAGAACGATGCCGGGGTCGGGGTTAAAAATTCCATGAACCTGCACGGTGCTAAGAACTCCATCGGCACCTTTGCCCCGCCTTTTGCGGTGATTAACGATTACGACTTCTTGAACTCTTTGTCCTTCACCGACTGGGTGGGCGGCGTTTCGGAAGCCTTCAAGGTGGCCATCATCAAGGACCCGGCCTTTTTTGACCAGCTTTGCGCGATGGCGCCCGCGATTAAACGTCGGGACATCCCGAGCATGGAACGCCTGATCGAACGCTGTGCCATCATGCACCTGGATCACATCCGCACCAACGGCGATGCCTTTGAGCTCGGGACGGCGCGCCCGCTGGACTTTGGTCATTGGGCGGCTCACAAACTCGAAGGTATGTCCAACTTCAAGATTTCACATGGGCACGCCGTGGCCGCCGGCATCTGTATCGATTCCTACTACGCCATGAAAAAGGGCTGGATCACCGAAGCGGACTATACCGCCATCGAAACCGGCTTGCATGAGAGTGGCTACACGCTCTGGTATCCGGAAATCGACCGCCGCCTCGGCGATGGCAGCCTCGAGCTGCTGGGTGGACTGGCCGCGTTCCAGGAGCACCTGGGCGGGGAACTGTGCATCACCATGCCCGATGGCATCGGCGCCAAGATGGAGGTGCATGAAATGGATGAGCCCTTGATCGCCGAAGCGGTTCAACATCTGAAGGATACCTTCAGCCACGCCGTAGGCGAAAACCAACCTTCCTGACGACTTGTGTAAGGCTTTGTGTCGTGGCTTGATGGATGGGTATGACCAAGCCATCGACGATACCCCTTTTCCCCTTGCCCCTGGTGGTTTTTCCGGGCGAGCCCCGGTTTCTGCACATTTTCGAGCCGCGCTACCAGGCGCTCCTGCAGGACACCCTCGACAAACAGGCGGAAGGGCAGTTTTACGCCTTCGGCATCGTGTTCCAGAACAGCGAAGGCCTGGTGACCGTCGGCACGGCGGTCGAGGTGGAACAGGTCCTGAAGACCTATCCCGAAGGGCCATCCGACATTCTCATCCGGGGGCATCAGCGGTTTAAAATCGATCAGGTGCACCAGGTCGAACTGTACAAGACCGCAGACATCAGCTGGGTGGAGGACACGCAACCGGACTGGAACGAAGAACTGGCCACGGAAGCCTACCAGCTGCATCGAACCCTGACCCACCTCGTACTCGGCGAGTTTGCCTCCGACACGGCCTACTCCGGCAAGGAGAGCCTGTCCTTTACCATCGCCCAATCCTCCGGCCTCAATCCGGAGGCGATGCACAACCTGTTGGAAGTCCGCAGCGAAAACGAGCGATTGCTTATGTTGATCGAGTACCTTAAAAACCTGCTCCCGGAACTGCAACGAACCGAAGCCCTGAAAGCCGGGGTCAGGGAGAACTGGAACATACAAAAATTTACCCAAATGGATCCGCCTCTGCCGACGGATCCGGATGACTTCTTATGATGTTAAAACTGTATAAAGGCACCGGCGCGGAGATGCACTACTGCGAAGCGTGGATCGAAGGCCAGGTGATCATCGAGCACAAGGGGCGCATCGGCACCCGTGGCAAAACCCTCGAACACAAACGCCTGGCTAAAAAATCCGACGATGAAAACATCCGCCGCATTCTGGAGCCGCTGGTGAATGGAGGCGGTTACGAACCCATCGCGGATGAAAATCACGCCGTTCTCCTCATCGAATATGCCATCGAAGGCGTGGGCACGAAGGCGGACCTCGAGAAGCGTCATCAACTCGCAGATCGTATGAACGAAACCCTCGGCTGGACCGGGCTGGGACATTGCGATGGTGGTAGTATCGGCGATGGCACCATGGAAGCCTGTTGTTACGTTGTGGACCTCGAGGTGGCGCGCAAGGTGATCGAGGAAGATCTGAACGACACCCCCTTCGCCGATTACACCCGCATCTACGATGAAGGCGCCGACGAGGAAGAGGGAGAGGCGGCCCCCGCATGAGGATGATCCTCGCCAGCTCGTCCCCGCGTCGCAAGGAACTCCTCGGCATCGCAGGTTTCACCTTCGAGATCATCCGCCCCGACGTGGATGAAACGCCCAAGCGGGGGGAAGATCCCGAGGTCCACGCCGTTCGCATTGCGCGGGCGAAAGCGGATGTGGTGCATGCCGCCCATCCCGATGCCATCGTGATCGCCGCCGACACCAATGTCGTGCGCAAAAAAGCGATCCTGGGAAAACCGGTCGACGAGGAGGAGGCCATCGCCATGCTGAAAGGCTTGAGCGGTAAGACCCACAAGGTGATCACCGGGGTCGCCATCCTCGGCCCGGAAAACGGCTGCCAATGGGCCGTACACACCCAGGTGGAATTTCGCGATTTGGGTCATGGAGAGATTCTCCGCTACGTGGCGACCGGCGACCCCATGGACAAGGCGGGCGCATACGGGATTCAAGGGCTGGGTGCCCACCTGGTCCGTGGCATCAAGGGCTCCTACACCAACGTGGTCGGGCTGCCGCTGGCGGAAATCGTGGAAGCCCTGAGCCGGGTGTTTGGAGTCGGACCCGATG
>JBLIND010000318.1:0-7767 GCA_047639095.1 Candidatus Omnitrophota bacterium
TATTTTCATTTTTCGACCTCAGGTTGAAGTTTCCGTATATGGATACACTTCCACTATTGGAATTCCCGAAAGGAAAATCAATGTATTTTCTCCCCGACGAAAGAGTCAATCGTTCCCTGCGAGGGCCTTATTCAACAAACGCGGGAAGGATTTTGAGCGGAGTGGTCTGCAGCATCCGGCCCATGCCCTGGTTATGCGCGGTGATCACGACGAGGAGCTCGAGCTCGGGAATCATGAAGATAAACTGCCCCCCGGCCCCCCGACCGGATCGGCAATCGAAGGTCCGATCCCCGACGTTCATGTCGGCGCGCCAGAAGAAGTAGCCGTAGGACGTGCCCTGCGGATTCGTGTGAATCTTATCCGTGGCTTTTTCGATGAAGGCTTTCGGGATGAGTTGCTCGCCCTCCCACATCCCGTCGTTCATGATCAGCAAACCGAACTTGAGCATGTCGCGCGATCGCATGCTGCTCCCCGCCGCGGATTTAGGCAAACCGCTGACATCCTCCTGCCAACCAAAATTCTTGATACCCATGGGCGCGAGCAGCTCGTCCGCAATGAAGGCCTTGGCCGATGTGGGAACGAACGCGTGGAGTACCTGCATCGTTATCGACGGATCCGAGCCCTGATATTTAAATGCCTTCGACGCTTCCGTGATCGGTGCACTGTTCTCCATATACGCCTGGATTTGCCCCGGCCCTTTCAGCAGGTCCGGCGTGCGCATAAGCTTCTTCGAGGTCGCCTCATCCATGCGGATTCCCGAACGCATGTTCATAGCCTGCGCAACCGTAATCGATCGTGCGCCGGGCACCATCCGGGCGGGATACAGATCATCCAGGATCCCTATGACGGGCTTGTCGAGATCCGCCATGCTCAGATGGCCCAGTTGGATCGCCCGCCCAATCGCCAGCGCGGTGTAGGACTTGGTAATCGACATTTGGTAATGTGGATAATTGATCCGACCTCGCCGATAATAGGATTCGAAAATCAACTTCCCTTTGCGTGCGATCAACAGACTGTCGATCTCGCCGTGTCCGCCTGCGGAAATTTCATTTGCAAACGCGAGGATGGCCTCGCGGTCGCCGCCATCCACGCCCAGCTTGCCAACCGCGATGCCGTCCTTGCGATCACCCGGCGCGGGGTTGATGAACGGCCGCTTGAGATCCGGGATCTTTTTTTCCAGCGCGTAGGAAACATCCGCCGCGTTGAGATCCGTGACTTCCGGTGCAAGGCCATTGCTTTCTTGCGCGCGACTGATGCCACAGGTGAAGATGCAAAGCAGGGCGAGACAGTACGTGACAGGTTTCATACGAGGACCTTTTCAGAACGGTTACTTGACCGGGGCTTCCGACTTACCCGGTAGAATTGACGATTCCCCGGATTTTCAAGCGCTGTGTCATCCTCAAATGGCAAAGGTAAGCCCGTACCGACCACGTCAGGTGCAGCTGTTTCACATCAGGGGCCACCGCGTCAGCACAAAGCATCCCCACGCCTTTTTTGCGTCGTTTCGCGTGTTTCGCGGGCCCCAAATCAAAGGCGGGCAGAATGCCCGCGCTCCCAGGGAATTACTTCTTCGCTTCGACCTTCACCACATCCACCTGGATGAACTGACCGTGAAACGGCTTCGGCGCGGGCTTAACATCCGGCACCACCAACTTGGAAAAATTGGAAATCAATTTCCCATTCTGACCGTTGCCGAGAAACGTAATCTCCGCCCCGCCTTCGATCTCAATCGTCTTGGTATAGTCGATGGTGAAAATCTTATGCCCGACGCTATCCTGGCGGTTGAGGAAGTAGTGCGACTTCGGAGCGGACACCGAGACCTGGTAAATATTGTATGTCCCATTATTCGGTTCACCGCCGATGTAGAAATAGTCTCCGTCCATTTTCCCATTCTTATACATCATCGGTTCCACCACTCCGCGGAAGCGCAAGGTGACCGAATACATCGTGCCCGGCTCGCCGCCAAAGGATTTCACCGCCACGAAGTTATCCGTCTTGAAGGGATCCCCATCCACGAGAGCGGACAGGCAGCCCTCACCATTCTTGGGATTCTCAGGCATCGTTCCCGTGCAGGGAAACGCAAAGCGGTAACCGTTGATTGCCGCGCCGGGCGTCTCTGCCGCATGAGTGGGCATAAGGGTAAAAAGGCCGGCGAGAAGTGCTGCGAGATAAAAAGGCTTGGTCATATCGGGTTTTCCAATCGATGAAGGATTCAAAGCTGGCGCAGACAACCGAGCCGCGCACAACACACCAGTAAATTAGAGGAGCAGACACCGGGCGTCGACATCTAATGATCGTTGCGCGGGTTGCCACAGGAATCTCCGATCCCCTTCACGATCCGGGCGTCGGGTCGGAGATCCAAGCTACTTGAAGATCACCTCGCCCCAGAGATTCGGGTGCAGCATGATTTCCCCCGGAATATCGTCCACCAGCATGGTCGCGGGATTGGCCCAGTAGGAACGGAGTTGGGTTTCCTGGCCCGCGGCATCGCCATAGGTCACGCCAAAATCAGCCCGCAGCGCCCGGTCGGAGGGCGTGAGACCCAATGCCGCAAGCGGAATTCTTGCGTCGACCTCATAGCTTTGCGACTGGGTCTTCACCTCAATGATCGCGCCCGCCACACGCGCCACGTGATCCACTTTCGCCCCCCGCCAAGGGGAGGTGAACTCGATGGGGTTCGTCCCGTTCGCTTTGCGATGCTGATACAATACCGCGATGGCTTCGCCTTCGAACGGCGCGATGAGCAAACGCTGATCACCTTCAACCGGCTCCCGCCGTTTTGGATCGGACTCCGCATGCACCCCGAACTGGATATCAACCGTATCCCCGCTTGCAAACAGACTGGTCCAATCGCGCCCCTGGTTCACCCACGGCGACGCATCCTCTACCGCATAGCTCAGGTGCAACTGATCCCCTTCAATCGCCGCCTTGAGCGACACCTTGAACTTCCCGCTTTGATCCCAGGTGATTTCGCCCGGCAGATGAAAGGTCTTCGCCGTGTGCTGAGCCGCCAACTGACGCAAGCTCCCGCGTTCAGCCGCCGCCACCTGGTCCTGCGTCACCTGCAGGTCGCCCTGTATGCGCCGGGCCTGGTCGATGCCGTGCAGCTGATATATCCGATACGGTCCGTGGCCGATCTGGACGTAGTATTTCCCGCTGTCTTCCGCGCGCTCGAACATACCACCAAAGATTTCGCCGCCCAGGCGATACTCGTTCATCAAATAACTCACGCGCACATCCGTGAAGGCCTCATCGAGATACAGCCCATCTGATGTCAGGAGGAAGCAACGCCCATGGTTGCCGTTCAGAAAGAAGACGTCGGCCTGATCATCGAATTTCGCCATGCCCAGGATGGCCATGGCCCCTTGCATGACCCCGGTCTCGGGCAAGGGTGCATCGTGCGAACCGTGAACGTCACTCCACTGGTTTGGATACGACCACAGATGCTTGCCATCCGGTCCGTACGCATTCAGCTCGGGATCCGAGTTAAACACAAAGCGTCCGAAACGATCGCGCGCGGTGGACACGCCCTGGCGTTTGTAACCCTGGGTCAGGTCGATGTCCGTCGAGCTTTGCTCAAGCGCTTCCTCGAGGCGTGGATAATCCGGAATCCCATTCGGGAGAAAACCCTTCGGCCGAATCTCAACGATCTTACACTGATCGCCCACCGCCGCCGGGAAACGGAAGGTGAGCGAATCCTGCCGATGCCCCCAGGACCCATCCGCGAATTTAACCCCATCTTCGGTAAAGGAAAACTCTTCCACCTGCGTGTCCCCATCGCCATTCCGATCCACCCAGAGCACACCGCCCACGCGACCTGCCCATGGTTTGCCCTGCCCGCCTTTGCCGGGCTTTTCCTCCCGGCGTTTCTCCGGCCACTTCGCGTAAAATGCATCGATGTAAGCCTGGGGCGGTTTCCATTCACACCCGTAGGCAAAGTGATGGGTTCCACTGGCCGCCGCGAGCTCGCGGAGGGTTCCGTCCTCCATCACTTCACACAGCAAGGCGATCTTGCCCCGCGTGCAGAGAAAGGTACGTTCTCCTTCACGAAAGAAGGAATAACCGTGCGGATGATAATAGGTGAAGTGGCCTTCTTCCAGGGCCATGATGTGGGTGGGCTTAGCCGAACCGGTTTCGATATCGACATCCCAGAAACAACCGAGGCCGATCCAACGCTGCTCGTTTAACGGATCAAAACCCGAACCATCGCCCCCGTAATGGGGAATGCCAAACTTTTCATACACGACCTGCTTTTTCGCGAGGTCCCAGGCGAGCACCCGTTTGGGATTCCACCGCTGCTCAGTCACCCATAGTTTACCATCTGGACCAAAAGCGAGTCCGGCGGGATTCACCATGTGGTTCGGATCGTACGCGCCGCTGTACGGCCCACCCGGCGTTCCAATCGTCTCCACGGCCTTTCCCGCGGATGTGAAATGATGCACCTGATGCGAAGCGCCATCGCTCAACCAGAGATCACCATTCGGTGCGACCGTGAGGCCGGTGATTTCCAGCTTCCCGGCATCGATGATGAGCTTGCCATCGCTTAAACGTACCACCCCACGGTCGGTCGCGACGAACACAGCATCCTTGCCGGCCGCGAGATGACGCGGCCCCTTCACGGGCAGAGTCTCAATGAGGTTCCCGTTCTCCGCATCGAAGACCAGCACTGCCTGCTTGCTCCGCGAGCCCACGTAGATCTGTTTATTGAGCACCGCGAGACCCCCGAGGTTGTACTGGGTCAAATCCGGATGCCCCGCCCCTGGACCAACCGCCATCGTATCCGCGACAAATCCCCGTTGCTGGCCCGGGAAATCCACGAGCTTTCCGGAGGACACGTCATAACGTGCAACCGTCACCGTCCACGTCGACGTCCATGAATCGCTGTTCCAGTCTATGCCTCTATTGCCACCCCAGGAAAACCCATCCTGGGCGCAATACAGATAACGCCCATCCACCGCGATTGCATCGTGTCCGATGCCGAAGCCATGTTGGTGTTCATAGCCCTGGACAAAAGCGCCGTCCGCATCGAGCGCCAACAAGGCCCACCCGCCTTCGGTCACCGGTGCGGCAAAGAAAATGTTCGTCCCGTTGGAAACGGCATCGTGCAACAGGCCATGGTTAGGTCCCCAGGGGCGATCGTTGACATCCTCCCCGCCCCCGGCAAAGGGCATGCGGAAGTCCGGCGTGATGCCCGGATGCGTAATCCCTCGCCAATGATAATTCCCCGGTGCAATCAACTGGCCGTCTTCGTCGAGCCCGTCCCAGACCACGGACGCCTTGCCCACGCGAAACGAACGACCCGACACGAGGTTGCGCACGCGCGTGCCCGCCGCATCTTCGATTACGATCGTAGCCTTGCCGTCCATGGGCTGCTCGAATGCGATCTGGATCTGCGCTTTGCGCTCCGCGATGATTTCATGATAGGTGGTGAGGTCGAACGGGGCCCAAGCCGTAGGCTCTTCGGAAAACGCGGCGTGTATCGCACGATGATCCACAAAACCCACGCGCTCCTGCTGATCGGGCAGCTGCACAAACGCGGCCAGGCGGAGCTTCGACCAATCGCCCGGCGGCACGAGGATGCTGGAGCCCTTCCGGATGAAGGCCGACTGATCATTCGCCACACCCAGCGTGATTCTGGGATCATCTTTCGTATCCACACGCAGGGCGATGTGCAGGCCATCATCCTGTTCACGCAGCGCCACGGAAATCGGAACTCCTCCCGGTCGTCCCCATGCGTAGTAATCGTTATCGGAAAAGGTTGCTGTCGCAGCAGCATCTCTGATTTTGGCCGGCAACTCCGGCTCCACCTCGGCGCCCGTCGCATACATCAACTTCACCAGGCGTTGCTTCCCGGATTCATACACGACGATCCGATCGCCGGAGACGACCACATGCCGTGGCGCGCCCAGGCCAATATACCGACCGAGGGCTTCGCCCTCCAGCGCGTCGAAGAGCTGGACGTCCCCCTTTCCCGCATCGCTCACGACAATGCGACGGCCATCGCTGTGTACATGGATCGGCCCGCTGAACCCTTCGCGGGAGGAAACCTCCTTCCAGGCACCGTCGTCGCTTTGCTGATAAACGCGCAATACCGAACCGTCCGCCGCGAGCACCCGCTCGCCGAACCAGGCCAGACTCGTGCACGCTTCCAGACCCGGGAGTTCCACCTCGCGGTATTGATCACTGATCTGACCCGACTCCGACAATCCAAAGCTCATCGCTTTTCCATTCGGCGCGGTGACAAGGAGTCGCAGCCCTCCCTTCGAATCGCGAATCGCACAGGCACCCAACTCGCCCTCCCCGAGCAAAACATCCTTCACCCCGCGCGCTTCAAGATGCGCCCAACCGCTGGCGTCGATGAAGTCGCCATGCGTCTTTTGGATGTTGCCGTAATGATTTTTCAGGAAGCAAATCGTCTTGCCGCCGAGTACGACGGGCTGGGTCAACGCCATCGGCTCCACATCGCCCAGGGTCAGGGGGTGCACCGCATCATCGTTCCATCGCCAGCTCCCCTGCGGCGTCCAGATCTGACCTTCGGCGTTCAGCGCGAGCGCCTTGAGGTTTGGCAGGGCGCCGATGCGACGGACCACCTCGAAACGCGATTCGTCCTCCTTCCACGCAAGCAGCTGGACCACGCCTTGATACCCCGATATGGCAAACAGCTCATCCCGCACATGGACCAGGCCGGTGCCATGGGTAATGTCCACACTCTGTGGAAGATATCCGATGAAGGATCCCGACGCACCGCCGAGGACCACCCCCGGCTCCGGCTCGAAGCGCAGGTTAAACCGATGAATCGTCCCGTGGTAGCCGTGGCTATACCAGAAATCGCCGATTTTCTGTGGCCGTGCCCCCGAGAAAGGCCGCGGGTATCCCTTCACCGGCGAACGCCCCTTCCAGGCGTGCACCTGATTTCCCGCGAAGCCATAGACGACCCCATCGGCATCGATGTGGAGATTGCGGAGCGACTCATCGAAGGGGCCGATCGATACCCGCTTGCCGGTTTCCGGATGCAACCAGAACAGTTCTTTCTGATCCCATATCACCGCCAGCCCCTGATACGCACTCGAAGACAGGACATCGACATTCCCCTCCATGCGTTCGGCCTTGCTGCCGGGCGTTGCCGTGATCGGCAGGCAGTAAAGGGTTCTTCCGAAATGCATGAGCAGGGTGTCACCCGCGAGCGTGAGTTGATCCCGATACTTATTGTTGAAATCCGGCAACCCAAACTGCGCAAGCAGACGCCCATCCAACGCATAACGATTCAACTGCGTCGATCCACCCCGCTCCCAGATCGTGTTCGCCGCGTCGAGTACCGGCCCCATCCCGGTCGCGGGCTTCTCCGAAAAGGTCACCTCTGGTTCACCGGAATTCCCAAGCACTCCTGCAAAACGAATTTCCGCTTTCAGGACGAGAGGAAGCAGACTCAACAGCACGGCGAGCAGGTAAATGGATTTCAAATTCACGCCGCGTTCATACACGAAACCCAGACATTTAAAATCCGTGAATGAAAGATGCCATGCGTAGCCTTCCAGCGCCGTTCCGATTATAGGAAGCTCGGATTATTTTCATTCCTATGATCGGAGCCAGCAGACAAGCGTAACACGGAATTTATTCCGTCCCAGCGCACAAGCCAGCCACCCTACCCAACCGCTCCACCCCCCGCTCGTGATGGATCCGAATCAATCGATCATATACCCGCGCAGCCAGCCCCGTGAAGCCTGAGGCGGAATCGAGTCGGCGCTATCCGATCCATCGGTGAGGGAA
>JBLIND010000319.1:0-7766 GCA_047639095.1 Candidatus Omnitrophota bacterium
AGGATCGCACAATACCCGGCCAGGCGCGAGGTGAAGCGGAATGAACGTTTTTCTTTTAAGGCATTGAGCGAGGCATAGCGCACCAGGCCCGACGGCAGGCTGAGCTTATCCATCACCGCATTGCAGGCGTCGATGCAATGGGTGCAGTTAACGCACTCCATCTGAATCCCGTTACGGATATCGATCCCCGTTGGGCAGACCGCCACACAGGCATTGCAATCCACACAATCGCCGAGCCCTACCGTACGGCGCTCGGACATCTGGCTGCCGTGGGCTTTCTTCCCACGATTTTCGCCGCGCACATGATCGTAGGCGACGACGAGTGAATTTTCGTCGATCATCACCGACTGGAAGCGCCCATACGGACAGATGAAGGTACAGGCCTGTTCGCGGAAGCGCGCGAAGATCGCAAAAAAGATCAGCGTAAAGATGATCATGGCGGTCAGCCCTTTGAGATGGTTCAGGGGGTTATCGGTGACGATCCGAATCCAGGTATCGCTGCCGATCACATACATGAGCAGCCAGTTGCTGATGATGAACGACAGCGCAAAGAAGATCGTCAGCTTGACGGTTTTCTTTCGGATCTTCTCCGCGTTCCATGGCATTCTGGCCAGGGCCCGCTGTTTGGGTCCGTCGCCTTCAATCCAGTATTCAATTTTCCGGAACACCATTTCCATGAGGACGGTTTGCGGACAGGCCCAACCGCACCAGAGGCGTCCGAAGACGGCGGTGAACAGCGTGATCATGATAAAGGCGATCACCATGATCACCGCGAAGATATTGAGATCCTGCGGCCAGAACATCTGGCCGAAGATCGCAAATTTCCGCGCGGGGATATTGAACATCAACAAAGGGTTGCCATTGATGCGAATGAACGGTCCGACAAACATCACCACGAGCAAGACCCAGGCAAAAATCGAGCGTGCGCGATACCAGTTGAAGGCATTCTTGGAACGCGTCTTCGCGGAGGGCGGCTTTTTGGGAAAGATCCAAACGCGCTCGCCTTTCCGGTTGACGGTCGGGATGGTATCGCGAAAGGAGCTGGGCTCGAGCACCTGGGGCTCGTCATCAATGATGGCAAGTGAACTCATATCGGGAAATGTAATGCTTTCACGGTCAAGGGGTTATCGGCCCGATGGATGACGGGGCTATCAGGGAAACCATGGGGGGTCTCCCGGCACTTGAGGATAAACATCCGTCCATGGCGCGGTTGCACCATGAACGGATTGATTAAATATACAGGCTGATTAATTTTAAGGGGTCGCGGGAGCGGGCGTCCCCGGGGCGGCGGCGAGCCGGGGTTTCTCATCGATCACCAGGCCCTGCTCATCGTATTTCCGACCTTCGGCCCCTTTTGGATTGGCGGGTGTCTTGCCGCGCAGGGTCCATACGTGGCTGGCGAGGGCCTGGATGTCATCCGGCTTGAGCATGACCTTCCAGGGGATCATGCCCCGTTCGGGCACGCCGTCCTGAATCGTACGCAGGTTGTCGGCGAAAGTAGGCCCGTTCAACCAGTACTCATCGGTGAGGTTGGGCCCAACCAATCCGCCCCCGTCCATGAAGTGGCAGGCGACGCAATGGGTCAGGAACAGGGTCTGCCCTTTGGCCAGAACATCCACATCGGTGGAGGGTCCGGTGGGTCGGGCCGCCATATCCCCTCGGGCGATGGCTTCGTCTTCCGCCTTCGTCCTTGCCACAACGGCGGCCTCGGCCGCAGCGACCGATTTCTCATACTTGGCGGCCGACAGGTCACCGATGTCGAAGATGTGATAGATGCCCATGTAAATCGGGGCAAAGATCATACAGATGTAGAACAGCAAGACCCACCAGCGGGGTAGCTGGTTGTCCAATTCATCAATCCCGTCATAGGTGTGAACGACTTCCTCGCTATATTGTTTATCTTCGCTCATCGACTGTTCTCCTCAGGCCATTCATTTTCATCCAGGGGAATGCGTCCCATCTCGATCAGGTGTCCTTTGTTTTGACGGAATGCCCAGATCAACATCCCGATGAAGAACACCGAGAAGAAGATGAGCGCGATCATCGGATATATTTCTATGCGATACAGACTGGTGAGTACGTTCTTGATCATTCCGCACCGCCTTTCGTGGTTTCGGGTTGTTCTATGGGTTCGCTTGGCGCGGTTTTCTTGATGTCGGTTCCGAGTCGTTGCAGGTAGGCAATCATCGCAACGATCTCGTTGTCCTGGGTCAAGGTGGGCGTGGTTGTGCCATTCTTCTCAGCAGCGTCCTGGTCCATCTTGATCACGGGCTTAAGCGATTCAAATATCGCCGCGGATTGCGCACGCATCGCCTCCTCAGCCGTTTCCTCGGCGCCCTCGGGATACGGGACCCCAAGCTTGCGCATGACGGAAAGCTTTTTCGCGGTCTTGGAGGTATCCAGGGTATTCACGTAGAGCCAGGGATAGCGCGGCATGATGGACCCGGGTGAGGTGGTTCGCGGATCCTTCATGTGCTGGTAATGCCATTCGTTGCCGTACTTTCCGCCGATGCGATGCAGGTCCGGCCCGGAGCGTTTGGATCCCCAGAGGAAAGGATGGTCGTAGACGAATTCACCCGCCTTGCTGTACTCGCCGTAACGCACGGTTTCCGAGCGGAAGGGCCGGATCATCTGGGAGTGACAGCCCACACAGCCTTCGCGAATATAGAGGTCGCGCCCTTCCAGCTCAAGCGGCGTATAGGGCTTCACACTGGTGATGGTCGGGACGTTGCTCTTGACCAGGATCATTGGGATAATCTCGATGGCCCCACCGATCAGGATCGCAAGGGTGGTGAGCAGCGTAAACTTGATCGGCATGCGCTCCAGGGCGCGGTGACGATACGGATGCGACTCATCGCCAATCGCAGTTCTCTCGAGGGACGGTGCCTGGGCTTCGGTCTCGGGTTCGAACGTGCCGGCCTTGGCCGTCTTGACCAGGTTAACGATCATGATGACCACCCCGATCAGGTAGAGCGTGCCACCAATCGCACGGAGCTGGTACATGGGGATGATCTCCTGCACCGTCTCCAGGAAGTTGGGGTATTGCAGATACCCATCCGCATCAAACTGCTTCCACATCAGGCCCTGAACAACACCGGCCCAGTACATGGGAACGACGTAGAAGAGCATCCCCGTGAGGCCGATCCAGAAGTGGTAATTCGCCAGCTTGATGGAGTGCAGATTAGTTGTATAGAGCCGGGGGATCAGCCAGTAGAGCATCCCGAAAGTTAAGAAGCCGTTCCAGCCCAGCGCTCCAGTGTGCACATGCGCGATGGTCCAGTCGGAGTAGTGGGAAAGCGCATTCACGCTCTTGATCGCGAGCAAGGGGCCTTCAAGTGTGGCCATGCCATAGGCCGTCACGGCAACCACCATGAACTTGAGAACCGGATCTATCCGGACTTTATCCCAGGCACCGCGTAGGGTGAGTAATCCATTGAGCATCCCCCCCCAGGAGGGCGCGATCAACATGAGCGAGAACACCATGCCGAGTGACTGCGCCCAGTCGGGCAAGGCGGTGTATAAGAGGTGGTGCGGACCCGCCCAGATGTAGATGAAGATCAAGGCCCAGAAATGGATGATCGAAAGGCGATACGAGAACACCGGACGATTGGCCGCCTTCGGCAGAAAGTAGTACATCAGGCCGAGATACGGCGTGGTGAGGAAGAAGGCTACCGCGTTGTGACCATACCACCACTGTACGAGCGCATCCTGCACGCCGGCAAAAATGGAGTAGGATTTCATCGCATCGACGGGCATTTCCAGCGAGTTCACGATATGGAGTACCGCCACGGTCACGATGGTGGCGATGTAGAACCAGATGGCGACATACATGTGGCGCTCGCGCCGCTTGATGATGGTGCCGAAGGTGTTCACCCCGAAGGCCACCCAGACCAGGGTGATCGCGATGTCGATCGGCCACTCGAGTTCGGCATACTCCTTGGAGGTGGTATGGCCCCCGGCAAGACTGATCGCGGCGGCCACGATGATCAGCTGCCATCCCCAGAAGTGGATGCGGCTGAGCACATCGCTGTACATGCGCGCCTTGCACAATCGCTGCAGCGAATAATAGACCCCGGTGAAAATCCCGTTGCCAACGAAGGCGAAAATCACTGCGTTGGTATGGATCGGCCGGAGACGCCCGAAGGTGAGCCAGCTGGTTTCAAAATTCATCGCGGGCAAAAAGAGCTGGGTCGCGGCGAGGATACCCGCGAGCATGCCCACAACCCCCCAAATCACGGTGGCCCAGGCGAAATCTCGCACGCTACGGTTGTCGTACTTGAACGTTTCCACGTTACTCATTGTTTGTTGTCTCCAGTTTCACAGGGGTTAAATCGATTTCATCATCGGTGAGCAGCCGGTAGGCAGGCGTCACCTGGTCATCAAATTGGCCGCTGCGTACGGCCCAGCAAAAGGCGCCAAGAAAACCCAGGGCGATCAGCATACTCATGAGGATGAGGAGGATGAGCGCGCTCATCGGGCGCCCCCCAGCTGGTTGCGGCGGGCGACCCAGGTCGTGGCCGCGAGGGCAAACCCCACCACGGTGATGGAGCTCAAAGGCATGAGCAGCGCCGCGAAGAGCGGCGACAGACGACCCGACGCGGCCCAGGCAATACCGCCGATGTTATACAAAAGGGACAGGCCGATGCTGAACATGACCACGGTCACACTGGCCCGGGCGGCCCGTAGAATTCGATCGAATTGATCGAGCGAACCCGCATCCAACATCGCGTCACAGGCTGGAGAAAAGGCGTGAATGTCTTCGGTCACCGCGATGCCAACATCGCTCTGCTTGAGCGCTCCGGCATCGTTCAAGCCATCCCCCAACATGGCGACACGTGCCCCCTCGACCTGGAGCGCGCGAATGGTTTCGAGCTTCGCGTGAGGATTCTGTTCGGATAGCCAATGGGCCGTTTCGACCGTATCCGCAAATGCACGAACGTTGCGGGTCGAATCGCCGGAGAGGATGCTGACCGGATATGCATGTTGGAGCTTGTTTAGCAACTTCAGCATGCCCTTGCGAATTTCGGGTCTGAACAGATAACCGGCTTTCAGCTGTCCATCGATTTCAATCCAGACGCCTTCGCGTTGAATCTCATCCGGGCGCAACCAGCTGTAGCGACCAATGCGGATGTCTTGATTCCCCACGCGGCCCATCAGGCCCTTGCCCACCTGTTGCTCAAATTGCGTTGGCGTGATTGGATGCGCGTTGAGATGTAGAAAGAGGCTGCGACTGAGCGGATGGGTGGAGGCCTGCAACACCCCGCGGACAGCGGCTTCATCATCCGGACTAAGCGCGCCTTCTAGCGTTTCGACCGCATGACCGCCACTCGTGAGCGTGCCGGTTTTATCGAATACCAGATGATTGATGCGGGCGATGCGTTCGACGACCAGTGCGTTCTTGAGATAACATCCGTGTCGGCCAAAGATGCGCATGACATTGCCGAACGCAAAGGGAGCGGACAAGGCGAGCGCACAGGGGCAGGCGACAATCAATACCGCCGCAAAGGCGCGCACCGCGGTACCGTGATCGCTCCCCCACCAACTCAGGCCCGTAGCCACCGCGATAAAGAGTACGGTGATGGTAAAATACCGGCCCACCAGATCGGTGATGGTGTCGAAACCTTGCTCGGCGCCTTTTGCGAAGATGCCATCGTTCCAAAGAGAGGTCAGGTAGCTGCTGGATACGGGTTTGATGACTTCCAATTCGAGCACGCCCCCGACCTGGCGTCCACCGGCATAAATGCGATCGCCCGGAGCGAAGGGTTGGGGATCGGATTCGCCGGTAACGAAGCTGTAATCGATCTGCGCATCGCCCCGGCGGATCAGGCTGTCGGCAGGAATCAGTTCGCCATCACGTACCTGGATGAAATCTCCGGGTTCGAGCTGATGAATGGCCACACTCTCCTCCCCTGCCTCGGTGATGCGATGGGTCGACAAGGGGAAATAGGATTTGAAGTCGCGATCGAAGCGCAGCGCATCGTACTGGCGCTGCTGGAACCATTTACCGATCAGCAGAAAGAAGATCAGCCCGGTCAAGGAGTCGAGGTACCCTTCCCCGCTGCGGGTGGCGATATCGTACAGGCTCTGGGCGAGCAGCGCGAGCATGCCGAGGGCGATCGGCACATCAATGGTCAATCGCTTCTGGCAAATTCCCCGCCAGGCGGAACTCCAGTAGTCCTGGGCACTGTAGACGACCGCGGGCAGCGCGAAGAGCAGACTGAGGACGCCGAACCAAGCCGCAAATAGATCCGTGGATTCGAGTCCGAGGTAGGCCGGAAAGCTCATGAGCATCACATTGCCAAAACAGAAGCCGGCGAGTCCGATCTTGAGAAACATGCTGCGACGAAGCGGATCTTTTTGCGCGGCATCCACCCGGTCGAGCTTCAGATCCGGCGTATAGCCCAACTGATCGAGCAGCGAGGCGAGTTCGGAAAGCGTGAGTTGCTCTTCGTCGAAAACAATGGACACCTCACGGCGCATGAAATCGGCTTCGCTGCGACCAATGCCTTCATGGAGTTTATGCAGGCGTTCGAGCAGCCAGATGCAGGCCATGCAATGGATGGCGGGGATGCGGAAGGTTACGCGCGCCGTGTGTCCGTCCGAAAAATCGAGAATGGATTCCCGGATGGAGGTTTCATCGAGAAAGGCAAAGGCCTGGTTCTGCTCGTCGGGGCGAACGCCCGCACGTGGGACCACCGCATAAAACGATCCCAGCCCGGCTTTGTGAAGAATGCCGAAAACGGTTTTGCAGCCCATGCAGCAGAAGGGTTGACCCTCCGATTCAACGGTAAAGGTCCCACAATCCAGCCCACAATGGGCGCAATGTTCAGCGGTATGCATTCCGTGGACTTTATGGGAGTTCGACCACGAGATGGATCAGTCAGGCTCCCGAGGGAGCCCTAAGGTAAACCATGAGTGGGAGGTAGGGATTCACGGCATCATCGGATTTCTTCCCCTTGCCATCCAGGCCAGGGAAGGCTAGAGAACCACGCATGAAACCAAACGCCACCACCCACTTTTATACGCCCGAGACCCTGGACCAACGCTTTCTTCCGGAAGGGCCGCTGCCTATCGACCCCTCCGCCTGGCATGAAGCGGGCAACTTCATGGCCTGGGTCAGCATCCAGCACGGCGCGGACAGCCGACAAGGGGCGATCAACATCCTGAATCTCGACACGCGTGAGAACCGGAGTTACCTCCTGCCGGGCCGACCCGGTTTTATTGCTCAGGCCGAGCAGCCGGGCAGCTTCCTGGTCGGCATGGAAAAAGAACTGTGCCTGGTGGATATCCGATCCGGCTCGCCGGTGGTCAGCGGCCTGGGCTTACAGGTCGAATCCGATCCGAACACGATCATCAATGATGGTATCTCCACGCCCTTTGGTGCGATCTTCGGCACCAAGGACTGCCGATTCGAAGCCCCCATCGGTCACCTTTACCTGTTCCGGTCATCGGATCAGCAGCTCATCGACCTCGGCGAAGGGTACACCTGCTCGAACGGAAAGATCGTGCAGGGTGCCACCTTGTTCGACATCGATACCCCGCGTAAGAAGGTCCAGAAGTATGCCCTCGATGTGGGGGCCGGCACCCTGAGCGCACCGGAAGACTTTATCGACCTAACGGCGGAAGACCACTTTCCGGATGGCATGCGCGTCACCCCGGACGGCCTGAGCCTGGTCATTGGATTTTACAACCCCCATGATGTGACCCGCGGCCTTGCCCGCCAATACAGCTTAAGCACGGGTGCGCCCGAGCGCGCGTGGGCGGTC
>JBLIND010000320.1:0-7699 GCA_047639095.1 Candidatus Omnitrophota bacterium
GAACCGTGCGGCCCGGTAATCCTGTCTATCTGCGCGTGATCGATCCGGATCAGAGTAAAACCGACAAGCGCGATGAGCTTCCCGTGCGGCTCGAGGTCTCCAGTGGTGATGTCATCCGGCGTTTCATATTGAAGGAGACGGGACCCTACACGGGGGAATTTGCCGGCGTCATTCCCACCGCCGGTGCACAGGCGATGGCCTTTGCCTCCGAAAGTGCCACCGGACGGGACCCGAACATGTCAATTAGCGCCGAAGCCTATCCCGGGTGGCTCGGCAATGCCGGCGATAAGGCGAAGGCACGTACCTTCGGTGTCGATTTCAATGACAACGTACCGCTCGAAACCATGACCCTGCAGTGGGTGTCCGATGAGGCGGCGTTGACGCATTTCGTCCTCCAGACGTCCCTGAATGGTCGTGACTGGGAGACACGGGCACGCTACCCGGACAAGGCGGCGCCCTGGGATGGACACCCGCGGGTCAGTTCGTTCCCCGTCGGTCGTGACGGAATCGAGGTCTCGAACCCGACAGGGAAATCGCTGCCGCCGGACTGGGAGGAACACATGACGATTACGTCGATCCGCCCGTCGTGCAAGTACCTGGCAGCCACGGTCCCCGGGCTTTCCGCGGGTAAGCTGCCTCTTGTTGAAGGCCCCGGCAACCAGACGGTACTCATGCAGGTCCGGGCTCTCTTCTACCAGCCGGATCTCGCGACCCGGCGTTTTCACCTGACGGGGGCCGCGCCCGAGAGCACGATCTTCCTGATTGATGGGCAGCCGTCAGACGATGACCCCCAGGAGCCTCTGATGATTGCGCGCGAATTCAAGCCGGGCTTGCATGAAATTCAAGTCTGGCGTCGCGGTACTCGAGATGCACTCTTGAACAGCAGCCCGGTTTTGCTGGACGCGGCGGGGGACAGCGATACATGGCAGCCCTGTCCGGACGGTATGTTTGATCCGGCCACATTTCCCGCAGGCGTGCAGGCCCAGTTGCCGCAGCCGGCAGGCATCACCAACGTGGCCGGCGGCGTGACGATCACATTCGGTGACAAAACGCAGGCACGCATTGTGCGGCTTCTGATCCACGGTTTCCAGGGCATTGCGCCGAGTATCGGAAAGCTGACGGTACAAGGGCGCGATGGCAAGGCATACTTGCCGGTCGCGCAGGATTTCATGG
Organism: Candidatus Omnitrophota bacterium; assembly: GCA_047639095.1. Lineage (GTDB taxonomy): Bacteria > Verrucomicrobiota > Kiritimatiellia > SS1-B-03-39 > UBA6053 > JAPYUI01. Next base: position 1,174 of record JBLIND010000320.1, read on the forward strand.
CCCTGCGTGATAACGCGCAACTCGAGGTGTTGCCGGGTGACCAGCTCGTGGCGCGCTACGAGGATGCCGTGCCGGCGACCCCGGGTCGTACGCGGCACGAAGGGCGTCTGGGGGTCGCATTCAATACGGCCACGATTAGCGCTTCGTTCTTGACCTACAGCACATCTGCATCAGGGCGCCAGCTACAACTGGGAGCCATCCGCCGGTTTAATCTCGACGACGCGATCGCCGTGGTGATCGATGATGTTGATATGGACCGGAGCCCGGAACACGATCTGATCGATTTTGTGGCTGTCACCAGCGACGGGGCCAAAACCAAATTGCAAGCGATGGAGACCGAGCCACATAGCGGCCAATTCATCGGCCGGGTCTTTCCCGTTGAGGGAAGGTCCCAGCGCGACTCGGAGTTGCAGGTTTCCGAAGGCGCCACGCTGACGTTCATTTACCGTGACAAGGAGAACCTTGATCCCGGCATTCCCGCTGACCGCCGTGTCACCATTGAGCATGCAAAGTACATGACACCCGAATTCGGTGTGTATACGACGAAAACCGAACCGCTGCTGGATACCTATGTGCGAGCGGTTGCGTCGCTGCCCGTCCACGAGGCCGATGCGGAGAAAAATAGAGGCGCAAAGCCACAGCCCAAGGAGGCCGCGTTGCAGCCAAGGCGGACGCTGTCTTATCATTTTGTGGATGAATCCGGACTGGCAACCACGCCCCTCAAGGCGCTGATCGGAGGAAGTGTCAGCTTCAACGTGGTTGCTTCGCACCTGGCGCTTGCCGGAAGCAGCAAGATCAACGCCTACGTGCAAACCGATGCGGGCCGACGCATGGCGGCAGAGGATCCGGAACGGAAAGACACCGCCAGCGATATGCCTTTTGACATCACGGTGCCCGGTACGCTTAAACTGACGGGTGGACTGGGCGGTGGCGATAGCAGGACGCCCCCCGGCTATGCCGGGGGAAAAGGCAGCGGAAGTATCAAGGGTGGGGGGGCGGCTCTCGACGAGGGGCGGTTCTCGTTCTCCGTCCCGCTCGTGCTTGGTGATTGCCCCGTGATCTCGTTGGCCACGAAGGATGCCGATTCGTCATCCCGCGGCCGTGGGGCCGGCAGCCTCGTGGTGCACGATGGCGATACGGTCTATATCGGATTTGCCTGGATGGATGAAAATGAACGGGTGCAATGGAAGACCGCCTCGCTAAAGGTGGAGAGCCATGCCTTCCTGGATGTCGTTGATGAACGCTACAGTGCCCAGCTCGACCGGGTATTCGTTGGCGAGAAAGTGTTCGTGCAGTTGCTGGCCCCCGGGCTGAGCCGCGATGCCGAGCGCGAATGGGTAACGGTGAACCTTTCGACGAGCAGTGGTGCGGCGGCGCCGCTCCGGTTGCGTGAAACAGGACCCTATACCGGGCTGTTCAGGGGCGGGTTCGACATCACGTACGCAGGTGAAAATCTTCCTGTAACACTGCCGGCGGTCGAACGCAAAGGGTTCCCCGTTCGTTATGGGGACGAGGTGGTCGTGCGCTATCGGACCCATGACGACGATCCGGAGCAGCTGGCCATGGTCGCCATCAACATGGGTGCCGATGGATCGATTGAACCCTTCAGTAAACGGTTCACCGACGACGAAATGGCAGTCAAAACCACTTTTACACTTGCAGAGTGCTTTTTTGAATTGGCCAAACACCACCGCAAGATGGATCAGGAGAGTCTTTCCCGTCGCGAGATGGCGCATGCCAAGAAGCTTCTGCAGGAGTCCATGAATACCCACCGTAGCGACGATTTGCAGGCACACGCTGAATATCTGCTTGCCAACCTGACCCAGGAATATGCGGATTTAACGCAGAATGACCAAGACAAAATCCCCGGCTACCGGGAGGCCTTGGCGCGCTTTATCAAGATTCCCACGGACTATCCGGATACGGCATTTGCAAACAAATCGCAGTTTAAGATCGGCTTGATCTACGAGAAATTGGGGGAAGGCGAGATCGCCGTTGAGGAGTACGTGAAGCTGGCGTACAAGTTTCCGAAATCGGAGCACATCCCGGAAGTGATGGCGCGCCTGGGAAAATACTTCCAGGCCACCGGCCAGGCCATCAAGGAGCAGGCCGACCCGCTGCGCGAGAAGGACGATGTGGAATCGAAGGCTGAAGTGCTGCGACTGGACGAGCGCTCGTTCCCCGAGTTCATCAAGGCGGCCACGATTTATGACAAATTGCAGGAGCGCTTCCCCGATCATAAGCTGGCCGGTATCGCCGGGCTGGGGTCGGCCCAGAATCTCATGCGTGCGCAGCAGTACGACAAGGCCATTGACGGATTCAGAAGCGTGGTTGTCAAGGAGAGCTATGATGACGGCGATATTCGTGCACAGGCCCTCTTCTGGAGTGGTCTCTGCCATGAGCGCATGCCCCCCAAAAATCGCCGCGATGACCCACTGGGGGAGGCATACAGGGTGTATCGACGCGTGACGTATGACTTCCCGGACAGTAAGTGGGCCAAATATGCACGCGGCCGCCTGGCGGATCCGGCATTTGCCAAGACCGTGGAGGCGGATGAAGGAAGACGGCAGGGACTGCTGAAAGCACTGGAAGCGCAGAAACGTATGGGCAAGGATTCCGCACAAAAGCGCACCATCGACAAACTGCTGAAACGGTGAAACGGAAGCACCACGTATCCTGGCGTTTCCTACGGCTGTGCGGGAAGGAGACTGGAAGTTGGTCATGCAAAACAGAAAGAAGCCGGAGCTGTACCACATCCGTCAGGACCGGAATGAAAAGAGCAACCTCGCAACCCAGTTTCCGGAGCGGGTTCAGAACATGAAAGCTCTTCATGCGGAGAGATTTTCTCTGAAATGACTATGAATCCAACTCAAATCTGAACACGTAGAGAGATACTGACCATGAGAAGAATAAAGAGGCACCTGTTGTGTGCTATCGTATGTGTAGCCGGTTATATGAACACTATAAATGTAAAAGGAGCTGAGATGACCGCAACCCGTGTGGTTCGGTCAGTTCGCGTAACACTACCGGAGAAACCGAGTGATCGGCTCAACGCTATCGTACAGGTGTTTACCCGCCAGGTGCAGAGCCGCTGCGGGGCGAAAGTGGTCATGCGGGGCGAGGCGGCCTTGACGGTGGCGCTTTCGATCGACCCGGCCATCGGAAAGGACGGGTTCCGGATCCGGGACCGTACCGGCGGCGGGATCGACGTGGTCGGCCAGAATGAGCGTGGAGTTCTCTACGGCCTGGGCAAACTTCTGCGTACAAGCCGCTACTCCGAAGATGGTTTTGCCGCCGGAAAGTGGCGGGGGGAATCGGTTCCCGACAAGCCGGTCCGGGGCATCTACTTCGCCACCCACTTCCACAACTTCTATCATGTTGCCCCGGTTGAGAAGATCGAACGCTATGTGGAGGACCTTGGCCTGTGGGGGTACAACGAGCTGCTCGTGTGGTACGACATGCACCACTTCGGCGAAGCCGACGATCCCGAGGCCGTTGCCTTTCGGGCGCGGCTGCGGGCGATCCTTTTGGCGGCAAAGCGGGTTGGGATGGATGTCTCTATTTTGGTGATTGGCAACGAGGGCTATAGCAGCTCTCCTGCAGAAATCCGGGCTACCAAGGGTGGTCGGGGTGCTACGTACGAGTGTTCGGTCTGCCCGAGTAAACCGGAGGGCATGCGCTATATCCTGAGGGTGATTGGCGAAGAGTTTGACTGGGCCGCCGACTTGCAGCCGCGCACTGTCTGGATCTGGCCCTATGACCCGGGCGGCTGCTCGTGCGCAGATTGTCTTCCATGGGGTTCCACGGGTTTTATGAAGACAATAAGGGAAATCGGCAAGCTCGCTCGAAAGAAGCTGCCAGGGGCCGAGATCGTCCTGTCCTCCTGGTTCATAGGGGACGACGAATGGCGCAGCATCAGCAAGCAGCTTCGGCAAGACAAGTACCTGGTTGACGCGATTGTCTCTGAGCCCGGCATGTATGGCGTGGTGATCGACCCGAAGGTCCTTGGTTTGACGCTGCTTGGATTTCCCGAGATCAGCATGCATGAGACCTACCCGTGGGGCGGTTTCGGCGCTACGCCGCTGACCGCTCGTTCCAGAGGGAAGTGGGACGCTGTCAAAGCCACGCATGCAGGTGGCTTTCCCTACTCGGAAGGCATCTACGAAGACCTGACCAAGGTTGTCTACAGCCAGTTCTACTGGAATGATCGCCCGGTGGAGGAGACGGTCAAGGAATACATCGCTTTCGAGTTTTCGCCCGATGTTGTTGAGGAGGTGTTCAACGTGGTGAAGACGCTTGAGCAGAACCATCATTGGCGCTGGTGGCCCGGGCTGCTGGATGGGGTGAAGCTGGAGATGAACTGGTTTCCCTCGCGCGGCGCGAAGCCGCGGGCCGACCCCGGCGCGGAAGAGGCCTACGCCACAATGAAGCGTGTGGACACACTGCTCTCACCTCGGGCCCGCAAGGCTTGGCGCTGGCGGCAACTCTACCTGCGGGCGTTACTGGACGCGGAGCTGAAAACAAACGGCGGGACGCCGAACCATCTGTGTAACCAGGCATTTGCAGAGCTGGAGGAAATCTACCACGCCCACAACTCCGAGCCGCATGTGAGACCACCGTATCGAGCCGGGTCGGACAAGGGGGATCCTTGATCACCGACGCCTCACGCCGCTGCATGGCCCTGTAGGAGGGGAGCGTGGGCGCCCCAGGCATAGGAGGGAGTTTGCGAATAGATTGTGGGGATTTCGGAACAAAGAAGGACCTTGGCGGCGCTTTTCAGGTAACCGTTAAGCTTGGTGATTCCTTTTCTGTAGCGGAGGTCGCCAGACCGTGGATTTTCAGGCCTCGGTACATCTGCAACACCCTTCCCATCCGCTGGCGCGGGCAGCTACCAGGAGAGGACATCAGCAGGAAGATGGCGAGGATTCCACGTAGCTGCGCGCGCCAGCGCGTGGATCTTTGGGCGAGAGCTTGCACATGCGGGTGGAGTCGATCTGCTGGCCCACACCGCTACATGGATGGGACGCCAAGCTTAACGCTTACCACAAGATGGGCCTGAACCTCTTCATCCCCAGCGGATGCCTCCGCGGCAAGATGGGTGAGATCTCCTGGATTCAATCTATGGACCGGGGTTTCGAGCAGCGGCTGGGTGCGCCAGTCATCCTCGTATAGTTCGGTGAGTTCACCCGAAGGATGTTGGAAGATCCTTACCCTCAAACCATTGCCCGCGTCAACGGTCATGACATTGTCTTGCTCCGTCACATGAATGTCCGACGACACGCGGGACACGGTGCCCCGTTGCACAGAAACGCGGCAACCGAAACAGACCGCGTCATCGGGGAACATGAGCGCATCAAAGTCGGCAGCCGTTTTATGAAATCGGCCCTGACTCATGTCGTTCTGTTTGGTCCGCGGTAGTGATATTGGCGTCGCTGTCCCATTGCGGATCTCAAAAGGCTGAATCAGGACTTCATATCCATAGGCCGATAACACAATGCTTCCGCACGCGTGTTGCGCCATTTCCCAATTACGGGTCATGCCGATACCAAATGCACCTTGGTATGCGTGTACCTGCGCGTCTGGCATCGGTTCCTGCGTGCGATGGAATGAATTGGGTTTACGGGAAAACAAGCACAATGCTGTATGTTCATGTTGGCAGACAAACCCACTTGTGGGCGTATAGGCTCCTGGGGCAAATAGCACCGCTCGCTCATGTTCATTTTTGCCAACAGCGACCATGCAGTGAATCTGTTGCCAGTAATAATTACCACCCGTCATTGACCCCATGGCCGCATTGGAATCCTGCCAACTCTGAAATCGGAAAGGGACCGTCGTTGCACGGCCTTGTACGCTGTAGGGAAAGCTGCGCTTTGTGTAATCGTCCCGGACTGACTTCGATGTATATGGGCTATCCTCGCCTTCTCGAACACAAGCCGCTTCATGGTTCCCTGGTTTAAGGAATCCGCGGTAGTCGCGCGAACTCCCGCAAACCGGCAGGCGCAAGACAGGGTGTGTAATGCCGTGCAACAGGGCGCTCAGGTGATCCAGGACATGCTTTGACTCCCGGCGCATCTGATTATCGCGGGTCGTTTCGCAGATCGTCTTGAGGACTCCGTAGTCTATGTTGCTGTATGTTGGCGATGCGAACTCATCCATGCCATAATACGATACATGATTGAACCAGCGCTGCCACTGCGCCGTCGCTTGGCGCAGCAACCTTTCGTCGCCGTAGTGCTCGCCGGCAAGCAGGATGGCCTGAATGTACAGCAGAAAGATGTTGGTATAGCCTTTGAAGTCCCTGTGCAGGTCGAAGCGCTCTTCGCTCCAGCGGCGTTCGGATGCCAGGGCGGCACGCTGCACACATGCGTCGAAGTCGCCAGCCAATTCTTTCGGCATGCATTCGCGACCACACTTCAGCAACTGCATGAGTTGTGGCATGATGAACAAGGCTGCATTCAGATCCTGGGCTTCCCCGCCAGGATGAAAGGGGAACTGGCCATGCGTTCGAGCCGACGGATCGTCGACC
>JBLIND010000321.1:0-7659 GCA_047639095.1 Candidatus Omnitrophota bacterium
CGACGAGCTGCTTGTTGATGTATACCGCAGACGTTCCGGCGACGCCGTTCCAGACCACGACGTAGTGGTTCTCAGCACCGGTACTGGATTGAACCGTATCCTGCGCCTGGTTTTCCTGCGCCGCCGGATTGCGATGGCCGAACAGGTTCACGCCCGGGCCGCCGCGTGGGGTGAGAAAAACATAGGGGGAGTTCGCTCCGATGGAGGAAATGCCGTTGCCGCCATCGCTGATCCCGAAATCGAAGATCCGTTGCCAGTTGGAACCGGCCGGACCGTTCCAGGTTGTCCAGGTTTCAAAGGTGACATTCGATCCGAGTGCGGAAATTGTACCATCCGGAAGCTCGACGAAGTCTCCGTCGAGGCTGTTCGAATTGGCGGTCGCCGCGTTGCCGAGGACGAGCATGCCGTTGGTATAGCTTGCGGTGCCGGTGTTATTCGTCAGTACCCCGTGTGCGCCGCCGATCACATCGTCGGCATTCGTGGTGAAGGGATAACGGTGGACCAGGTTCAGCGGCTCGATGCGCGACACGGTGAACGTGAGGTCGTCGGAGAACGCATTCAGCGTAGCGGTGATCGTGCTGGTGCCTTCCCGAAGGGCGGTCACCAAGCCGTTGGTGGATACCTGAAGCACATTCGTATCGCTCGAAAGATACGTGATGTTCGAAGCCGTGATGTTGATGCTGCTCAGGTGCTCAAAGTCGCCGAAGACCACCAGTTGTTTCGTCTCATCCAGAAATAAGTTGGTGCGGGCGGCCTGGAGCATAATCGCAAGCAGGGCGCCCGGATCGTCGAAGAGCACATCCGATCCCGCTTGAAAACTACCCAGCACCTGTTCGGGTGTGAGGACGTAGTCGTAGATGCGGAACTCGTCGAGGTCGGCCGAGAGATTATTATCCACAGAATTTTGAGACCGCCCGAGCCAGTTGTTGACATCGGTTATATCCGCCATCGACAGGGTCGTCACCAGGGTGGCGATTTCCTGCCCATACTCGAATACGCGAATTTCACCGCTCGCTTCGTCCCAGGTAAAGGCGAAATGATAGACCGCGTTGTCCGGGGAATAGGAATTGAACTCGACCGCTTCGGTAACGGCCAGCGGATTGGTATTTTTCACCTCCACCCGTTTTTGGATGATGGAGGTGCCAAGCCGGGCGAGATATACATTGTCATAAGCGATGTGGACGGTGCCTGGGCCCGAAATTTCGCCAACATCGGACCGTCCGAAGTCGAACAGCCGTTCCCAGGCCGAGATCCCCTGCAGGGTGTACCAGCCTTCAAACGTTACTTGCCCCGAACCAGCGTTAGCCCCGCTGTGGGTGGAGAGTAGCCCGTTGGGAAGGTCGACGTAGGCCGCGCTGGCGGAGGAGCCGCCGGGCAGGGAGAGTTGGCCGTTAAGGAAGCTGGCGCCAGCGCCCCGGACCGTCCCATCGGCCCCGCCTTCATGATCCACCACGGTGGTCGGGCCGGTCACGAGCCCATTCGGATTCTCGAAGCTGTAACGATGGATGGGCCGGGTGAATGCGGCAGACGTGCCGTCGGTAATGCCCGCTTTTTCACTATCGTAATTGGCCAACACTTGCGCATCACTGAGGACGCCATCGTGGATGCGCAGGCGCGCCAAATCCAGTGATCCGCGCAGTCCGCCGGTGACGCTGGTATCCGCTTCCATCTGGGCCGCGAGCGTGATGGGCGTGTTGGTGTGGGTGTTGATCGCGTTCGTGGGCAGGACTTCCGAGTTGGCGAGGGCACCGTCGATGTACACCCGGGTGGTTGTGCCATCGAAGGTATAGGTGAGCAGATGCCATGTGCGAATGCTCGGTGAGCCGATCACCCCCCAGCCGATATCCGGCCCGCCCCAATGTCCCACGGCCCCATAGACCGCGTGCGAGCCAAAGTTGAACGACATGTTGGAACCCTCGGGACCGCCCCGATGACCCCAGGAGACGATGGTTTCCTCCGCGGGAACATCCCGGTTGTACACCCAGGCTTCGATGCTGCAGGTGCGGTTGGAGCCGACGATTCCGGAATGCGCGAGTTTACGTGCGCCGCCCGGCGCATCGACGTGCTGCATGTATTCAAGTCCGTTAAAGCGAATCGCCCGGGTGCCATTTCCGCCGAGCATTACCGCGGTGGGCACCGTGTTCCCTCCACCGGTCGCTTCAAACACCCCGCCCATGGTGCCCGTGTTGGTGATCTCGTTGAGCACCCCATTGGCCGGGAGCACCGTAGCGTCCAGATTGACCAGCAACGCTTCCGCTATTTGCTGAGCCTGGGCATGCGAGAGGCAGATGAAAAACACAAGCGGGCTGAGGATCCATTTCATGGAGCGAATCGTACATGAAACGCGGAATACCCGCGATGGAAATTGTTATCGCTGCTGGTAAAGCGCGCCCCTGGTGAATGCCCGGATAAACATCCCCTTACGACCCGGATGGTGATCGTACATTTCGAACATCTGCCAGAACAGGGTAAGGGGAAAATGGTGGGCCCGCTCGGGTTCGAACCGAGGACCAAGGGATTATGAGTCCCCTGCTCTGACCAACTGAGCTACAGGCCCGTCAAAGTAGATGGCTGATATAGCTTACCAGGCAACTTTATCAAGCCTGTATCGCGGGAAGCGGTCGCCGGCGGCGCTTGGCGGCTCGAATGGCCCTCGCACAATATGCAGCTGTGGCTTTTCGGGGCCGCGTGCGTATGCTAGCGCTTGGCTTGATGAGGATCTTACACACGGCAGACTGGCACCTGGGGAAGTTGCTGATGAACCGCTCGCGGCAGGCGGAGCATGCGGCTTTTCTCAACTGGCTGCTGGACACGATTCGGACGGAGCAGGTCGATGCGCTGATCGTCGCGGGGGATATTTTCGACACGGGCACCCCGCCCAATTATGCGCTCGAGCTCTTTTTTGATTTCTGCGCACGCCTGGGCGATGCCGGATGTCAGGCGGTGTTCACCGGGGGCAACCACGATTCACCGGCCACCCTGCGGGCCCCCAGCGCGATGCTCCGACGGCTGGGGATCACCCTCATCGGCGATGTGCCGGCCGACCTGAACGACGCGGTCGTCCAGTTGAAGGATCGATCCGGCGCGCCCGGCGCCCTTCTCTGCGCGATTCCGTTCATTCGGGACGGGGAAGCCCGCCGATCCGCTCCCGGGGAATCGTACCTGGAAAAACAGCAGAACCTCTACGTCGGCATGCGTAAAATTTACGCCGATGCCGCCGCGAAGGCCGAGGCCCTGCGCAAGGAACTCGGGGCGGCTTGGGTCGATCGCCCGATCCTCGGCGCCGGGCATCTTCATTGCGCCGGCGGACCGATGACCGAAGATCAGCGGGACATCTATGTGGGCAGTCTCGGTGCATTTCACGCGAAGGATTTTCCCGCCGTCTTCGACTACGTCGCTCTCGGTCACATTCACACGGCCTACTCGGTCGATGGCTCCTGGCGCGTGCGCTATTCGGGCACGCCGTTTCCTTTGAGCTTTTCCGAGTTGGAAACGGAGAAGAGCGTGACCCTGGTGGAGCTGGACAAGGCAAAGGAGGAACCGGACATCCGCCTGATTCCGGTGCCCATCACGCAGGACCTGGAGCTCATTCGCGGCGACTTCGAAGCCATTGGCAAGCAGCTGGCTGCATGTAAGCCGTCCATCCCGGGCCAACGGGTCTGGATCGAGGTGCAGGTTACCCAGTCCCAACCCGGTGTGCAATCGATGATCGATACCCTGGTGGCGGACTTCCCCGTCGACCTCCTGGCTTTACGCCTGGTCGAGCAGGCCAGCGCATCGACCCTTCCCCTGGCTGGCGGCCAGCAGCAACTGGATGAAATCCAACCAGCCGAAATCTTTGAACGTCGCCTCGCGACCGAAACCATTCTGGACCCCGAGCTCGCTGAAACCTTGCGGAACCTCCATGCCGAAGTGCTCCAGGCCGTGGTACGGGACGATGAAGCCGAGGTGCTCGAATGAAAATTCACAGCATCCGGTTGAAAAACATCAACTCGCTGGCCGAGGCGGAACTCGACTTCAACCAGCCGCCGCTTTCCGAGACCGGGATCTTTGCCATCATCGGCCCTACCGGCTCGGGCAAGACGACCCTGCTCGATGCGGTGACGCTGGCCCTGTACGGGCGTACGCCCCGGCTCGGCAACAAGACGGAGGAGCTGATGACCCGCCACACGGCGGAAAGTTCGGCCGAAGTCGTGTTCGAGGTGCGCAAGGGGATCTATCGCGCCACCTGGACCCGGCGGCGCGCGCGTGGCAAACCCGACGGCAACCTGCTGGCGGCCAAAGTCGAACTGGCGGATCATTCCGATGGCCGGGTGATTGCCGACCAGATCACCAAACTCGTCAGCGAGGTCGAATCCCTCACCGGACTTAATTTCGAACGCTTCACCCGGAGCATCCTGCTCGCCCAGGGGCAGTTCAACGCCTTTCTGAATGCCGATGACCGCGAACGCGCGGAGCTGCTCGAGCGCATGACGGGTACCGAAATCTATTCGGACATTTCCATCCGCGTATTCGAGACCTTTGGCAACCTGAACAAGCAGATCGAAGCCGATGAAAAGAGCCTCGGACATTTTACGCTGATGTCGGACGAAGCGCTGCAGGAACTCGCGACGCAAAAGCAGACCCAACACACGCTCGTGACCTCGCTGCGAGATCAACGCAAGCGTCTGGATGATCAACGCATCTGGCGCGAATCCCTGTTGAAACTCGAAGCCGAAATCGAGCAACAGACCATCGCCCTTCGGGACCTGGAGGCGGAGACTGCGCGTGAGCAGCCCAAGCTGGATCAGCTGGCCCGGGACGAAAAAGCTCTGCCGCTGGCTACGGAATTTCAGCAACTCGTTCAGCTGGAGCAACAGGTGGCGGACCTGAAAAGTCAGCGCGCGGGCCTGATCAAAGACCAGCAGGCCGCTAACGAACACCTGGAGGGGCTCGGGCAACAACTCGTCGAGGCCACTGCCGCGAATGAAACCTTTCTCACCCGGAAACGGGAGCGCAGCACGCAGATTAAAGCGGCGCGCAAACTGGACGATCAAATCACGCGTCTGGAAACCGAGCTGAAAGGTCTGATTGCCGAACAGACGAAACAGGATGCCATGCAGGCCGGAGTTGCGGCGGGCGTTGAGACCCTGAAAGAAACCATCGCCGAGCTCCAGGGCGTGTTCAAGCAAAGCCAAGTCTACCTCGAAAAATACGCCGAGCACGCAGACCTGGTGAAGGAATCATCCATCGTAAAAGATCGGCTGGAAAGCCTGGCCCAATTCCGGGAGGACCGCGAAACGGTGGCGTCGGGCCTCCAGGCAAACCAACAGGCGCTGGATGCGCTGGCAAAACGCGGGGCCGAACTCGCCTTGGAAAGCCAGACCGCGACAGCGCACATGCAAAAGACGAGAGTCCATTTGGATGCCCTGTTCGAGACGGCCGAGGACGATTCGGGCGCCCATGAACTGGATACCTACCTCGACCTGTTACACGCGTCGGATCAACGCGAAGCCGCGAGTCGTTCGCTGCTGACCGACGCCGATGCCTACGCGGAACTCGCGCAGCAGCTGACCCGGACCGAGGGCGAGCTTCAGTCACTCGATGGCAACAAATCCCTACTGGAACAACAGCGAAAAACTCTGGATGCCGAACGGGGGCTGCTCAAAGCCACCCTGGAACAGTTGCGGGATCATCGCGGCCTGCGCCTGCAGATCGCGAGCATGGACGAGCAACGCAAACACCTGGAAGCCGGGGACCCCTGCCCTTTGTGCGGCTCCCTGGAGCATCCCTATGTGAAGCATCATCCGGACACCCCGGCGGTGGACGAAATGGATGCGGAAGTCGAACGAACCACCACCCGCATCGCCGCGGTGGAAGAGGAACAGGCGGCGATCAGCGAGACCTGGGCGCAATCCGGGGAATCCCTGGCCGGCTTGCGGGAGCGGCGGGACAAGCTCATCAAGGATCGTACCCATCTGGTGAATCGTTTTACGGAATTGTCGGCGGCGCAGGGGCTGTCCATCGCAATCGAACAGCTGGAGAAGCTGAGCGACTTCCAGGCGGATGCCGTCGCGCAGAAAACCGAGATGGACACCAAGATTGAAACCATCAATGTGCGGCGCCGGGAGCAACGCGCGCTGGAAGAACGCATGCGCGCGGAAAAGGATCGGCTGAACGAGGTGGAGCGGTCGACCCTCCAATTGAAAGGGGAACGCCAGCGCCTGGAGACCATCCGCGAGGAATTGGATCGCCGCGTGAAGGAGCATGCGACGAAATGCGCGGACCTGGAGAAGGACTTAACCCGCTTGCTCCAACATGCGAACCTTTCCTTGCCCGCGGACGGTGAAGAAGCCGATACACAAGCGCAGGTAACCCTCGTGATCGACGCCTACGAACAGCACCGACATCAACAAGCGGAGGCGCGAAAGGGTCTCGCCGAACAGGAACCCTTGAACGCCACAAAGCAGGAAGAGCTCCGGCAGCTGGAAAAGTTCCGCGCGCAGAAAACACAGGACGTCACCGCCCGACAGGCGGCGCTTGAAACCCATCGCAGTGCCCGGGTGGAAAAGCTCGGCACCTCGGATCCGGACGAAGAAGAAAAGCGGCTGGCAGACGAGGAATCGGCGGTCAACCAACACCGGGCTGACTTGCGGGAAACCATGGCCTCCGCGAAAACAAAAGCCGACGATCTGGGTCGCCAGGTGACAGAGCGCGAGCAGCAATTGACCGCCGCAGATCAGAAGTGCGCCGAGCGCCACACCGCATTTGGAGGAAAGGTTCGCGCGAATGATTTCACCGATGTCGAAGCGTATCGACAGGCCCTGCTAGATGAAAAGACGCGTAAACGCTACAAGGCCCTGGCAGCCGATCTTCGCCGGCGGCACCAGGCGCATCAAACCATTCTCGAGGATCGACAGCAGCGGCACGCAGCCGAAACCGAACGGGCGCTGAGCGAAGCAGCCCTTCCGGACATCCTCGCGGAGCTGGAAACCATTACCCATGCGTTGGAGGCCGAGGAGAAGCGCTTGCGTGACCTCGAGGTGACCCACGAAACGCAGGTACAGTCCCGCAAGCAATATGCAAGCCGGTTGGCGACCATCCAGGAGCAACGCGTGCTGCTGGAAAAATGGCGGGTGCTGAACGGGCTCATCGGTTCATCTGACGGCCACAAATACCGCACCTTCGTTCAAGGGCTTACCCTCGACACCCTCATGCACCTCGCGAATGTGCACCTGCTCGGGCTGAATCCCCGGTACCGGCTCGCGCGCAATCAGGATGAATCCCTCGGCATGGAAGTCGTGGACACCTACCAGGCCGACGCCCGACGCTCGACGCGGACGCTCTCTGGCGGCGAGTCCTTTCTCGCCAGCCTTTCGCTCGCACTGGGGCTGTCGGACCTGGCCGCGCGTAACGTTTCGATTGATTCGCTGTTTCTGGATGAAGGCTTTGGCACGCTGGATGCCGATACGCTGGAGACGGCCCTGTCGGCCCTGGACCGCCTGCATGCCAGCGGGAAGATGATTGGGATCATCAGTCATGTGGAAGAGCTGAAGGAACGGATCCCGGTGCAGATCGAGGTGGTGCCGCGGGCGGGCGGGGTGAGTACGGTGCGGGTTCAGGTTGGACGGGGGGAGTAGGGGGGGGAGGAGGGAGAAGGGAGGGCGGGGAGGAGGTCGT
>JBLIND010000322.1:0-7640 GCA_047639095.1 Candidatus Omnitrophota bacterium
CAGCAGCTTCACAAGAAACAGGAACGCTTCAAGAAAGATCCCAGCTACGTCGAGCAGATCGCTCACGAAATGGGCATGGTCTACTCACACGAGACCATCTACAAGTTCACCGACGAGTAAGTCGGCTACTTGTCGGCTACTTGTCGGCTACTTGTCGGCTACTTGTCGGCTACTTGTCGGCTACTTGTCGGCTACTTGTCGGCTACTTGTCGGCTACTTGTCGGCTACTTGTCGGCTACTTGGTCTCTTCCGAAATGGCCGGGTCCAGCAGCATCGCCATTTTCGATCCCAACCATGCACGCACTTGCGCCCGTTCCGCATCATCTGAGTAGGGGGAAAGCACGGACTGCTCGCTCGCATCCGTTTGCAGGTCGATCAGGCGGCCATCGTCATACAACTTCCAGCGGTGATCTCGAATCCAGGCATGCCCCGCCCACTCGGTAAAAACCCAATCCCGACCCGGTGTCGGTTTTCCCCGCAAGGTGCCCGCAAAACTCTGACCGTCCAGCACCCGGTCATCAGGGAGTTCCCCCTGCCCCAGCTCGGCCAGCGTGGGTAAAAAATCTGTAAAGTCAATCAGGCCATCCGGCTCACCCGGCTCGATGGTTCCCGGCCAGTTGGCGATCAAAGGCACGTGTGTTCCCGCATCGGTTAAGAGCGCCTTACCGCCCTTGATCTTCATTCCATTCTGCATCGAAGTGACCTTCGTCGGCGATCCGTTATCCGCTGTGAACAGAATCACGGTCTGGTCCCGCAGCTTCAAGCGCTCCAGGGCATCCACGAGGCGGCCGATCTGGCGATCCATCTCCTCCACCATCTCCTTGAAGGTTTCTTTTGTACCCGAAGGACCGGCTGGCTCATTCCCTTTTGCAAAGTGGGTGAGGCACATCGGGTAATACGCGAGGAAGGGTTCCTCGCGCTGAGTCGCCATGAAATCGATCAGGAAATCGGTGTAGACTTCCGGGCCATACCGATCGCCGACATCGGTGCGGAGCACCCCATTCTGCCAGATACGAGGCTGCCAGTACCGGGGGCCCTCATGCCACCCCCAGACACAGCTGTCCTCGAAGCCAAAATGCGAAACGAGGCCGGGGGCATCCACGAGGCGACCCAACTGCCACTTACCGGCGAGTGCGGTCGCATAGCCAGCTCGCTTCAGCACCTGACCAAAACTGATCTCCTCATGGGGAATATGCCCCCACGTGCGCGTCGTGCGGAAAGTATAGCGACCGGTTAACAAGGTCACCCGCGAGGGGCTGCATTTCGGAGTCGAATAGCCATGCAGGAACTTTTGACCCGTCGCAGCAAGGGAATCGAGGCGGGGGGTGGCATAACTCGTCCCTCCATAGGCTCCGAGGCATTCCACGCCCAGGTCATCGGCCATGATCAGCAGGATGTTCGGCCGGGCATCCGCGCTCACCGAAACCGCCCAAAGGCTGGTCAGGAGGAGGAGCCTAATATACGTTTCCGCAATCACCGATCCATCGTATAGCCTGAGTGAACGCCGCAGAAGCATGAAGATTATTAATTTTGGATCCCTGAATATTGACCATGTTTACCGGGTGGAACGCTTCGGCCAGCCCGGGGAGACCCTGCCCAGCAAGCAGTATCGGCGTGGGCCCGGAGGGAAGGGGCTGAATCAATCGGTGGCCCTTGCACATGCCGGCATGTCCGTGGTTCATGCGGGTGCCATCGGCGAGGACGGAGAATGGCTGCTTGAATTCCTGCAGGATCGGAAGGTGGATACCAGCCTGGTTTATCGCAGTGAGGACGCCACCGGCCACGCCGTGATCCAGGTAGCCGACTCTGGCGAGAACAGCATCCTGCTCCATGCGGGCGCCAACCAGACCATTCCCGACACACACATCGCTCACGCCCTGGAACCCTTTGGTTCGGGGGATGTCATCCTGCTTCAGAATGAAATCAACAACCTTCCACTCATTATGGAAACGGCCGCGGAAAAGGAGATGTACATCGTATTCAACCCGGCACCGTTCACGCCTTTGGTAGCCGACTACCCGCTGGAGAACGTCAACCTGTTCATCATCAACGAAATTGAGGGCCAGCAACTCACCGGTGAGGACGTGCCCATGTCCATGATGGATGCGCTGCATGCGCGTTATCCCAAAGTCGAAATCGTTCTCACGCTCGGCGCGAACGGTGCGATGTATCGAGGGGGTGACGACATGTTCAAGGTGAGCGCCGAAAAGGCCCAGGTCCGGGACACCACCGCCGCCGGAGACACCTTTACCGGCTTCTACCTCGCGGAACGCCTGCGTGGAAAAAGCTCCCTGATCGCGCTGAGCATGGCCAGCAAGGCCGCGGCGCTTTGCGTCACCCGTTCCGGTGCGGCAAGCTCCATTCCCCACGCGAGTGAAGTGCCCGGTTAACCTCGCATTGAGGAGGCCGCGAGCTACACCATCACGCCATCGACGAGGGAGAGTCGAATGTCGGCCAGGCGATCGGCTTCGTGACGGCTGTGCGTAATATGCAGGACCGTCACCGCTTCCTGGCGGATCGTTGACCCGAGCAACTCCACCATCTCAGCATTGATGTCCTCATCCAGATTGCTCAAGGGCTCGTCCAGGCACAGCACCTCCGGCTGAGGAACCAGGGCGCGACCCAGGGCAACACGTTTGGCTTCACCCCCGCTTAACCCTTCGGGCATCCGATCGAGCAGATGCTCGATGCCAAGGAGGCCCGCCATATGCTCAACCCGTTCGGCAATCCGGGCTTCGGGCGCATCCCGGACCACCAGGGAAAACGCCAGTTGATCGCGTACTTTATACCCCGGGAAGAGCGCCACATCCTGGGGGACATACCCAATGTTGCGTTCGGCGGGCCGCAAGGAGGTGACCTCGCGATCGCTTAATCGTACGTGACCCCGCGTCACTTTGCGCAAGCCACAGATCGCCTCGATGATGGTGGTTTTCCCACAGCCACTCCGACCCATGAGGACCGCATACTTTCCGTCCTCGATGGTAAACGAGATATGCTCGAGGCGAAAACCGCCCTGCTCAATACATAGATCCTCAACCTGAATCACAGCTTGCCGCCTTCCATGCCCAGCACGCGTGCGGTAACCAGCACGACCGCGGCCGCGAAGATCATGATCAGGGAAATCGCCAGCATGCCGGGAAGATTCCCTGCCTGCAGTTCGAGATAGACCGAAGTGGGCAGCACTTCGGTGCGCATACGGCTGGAACCCGCAAACACCAGGATGGGTCCGAACTCCCCCATGGAGCGCGCCCAGGCGAGCGTTCCTGCGGCGAGGATGCCATACCGCGCCTGGGGCATGATCACCATCCAGAAGGCCTTCGACCGATTGCAGCCCAGGGTCAGCGCCACATGTTCATAGCGCTCGGGGATCTGATCGAAACTCACCCGCATGGTGCGCACGGCGAAGGCGCAGGCCACGGTGAACTGGGCGAGGATGACCGCAGGAATTTCAAACACGACGTATTCGCTCAACCAGGAAAAGGGCGGATAATTAAACAGGACGAGCAAACTGATACCCACCACGAGCGGCGGCAGAACGATCGGCACATCCAGAGCCGCATCCACCCAGCGCTTGCCACGAAATTCAAAACGCGACATCAAGTAACCAACCGGGATCGCCACCCAGAGCGAAAGAATAGTGGAAATGGTGCAGCTGACGAGACTCAAGACGATGGCATACCGAATGTTGGGGTCGCGCAGCGTGGCCAGCAAAGTGCTCGGATCGGTGTAGGCGATGTCTGCACACACCATGAGCAGAATCAGCAGAATATACACCGCACAGAGGATGACAATCCCCACCAGAAAAGGCTTATCGGACTTCACGCGAAAGCGTGGATCGTTCAAGGCGTGGCCTGCCAGGTGAATCCGTTCGACTCAAAACGTTCGCGCGATTGTACGGAAAGAATCTGCTTCATGAGCCGGGCCGACAGGTCCGGATAACGACTCTTCCGCGCGACCGCAATGTTCTGAACCGCCGTGGCCAGCGGATGATCCACGGGAACCAGATCGAAGGTGTCGAGCAGCTCGTTGCAATTGGCCTCGTAGACCAGGGCGACGTCCAGCTTACCATGCCCCTCCATCTGCAGGATCAGCTCATGCGCGGTGGGCGTTGTCACCGCGATCGACTTCTGCAGTTCGATCGCATTCATGACGCCGGCGTCGCGTAGTAATTGATGACTCAGATCACCCAGGGTACTCACCTTTGGATCCGTGGTGCCAATGGCAAGGCCCGGCTGCGCAAGGTCCTTTAAGGTCCGGATCCCCTTGGGGTTCCCTTTCCGCACCAGCATGACGATATGCGTACTCGACACATCGACCGGCATGTCGAACAACTCCTGTACCTTCGCCATGTAAGACGCATCACAGGTCATGAAGGCATCCGGAAAGCCCTTCTTAAAATCGTCACCGGCAGTTGCCCGGATCCCCGCGACCAGCTTACCGCAGCCGGCGAACTCTTCGAGAATCTCACAGCCTTCGCGCTTTTCAAATTCACGCATGGTGGCTTCGACCGCATTGCGATTCACTCCGCCGCAATAGACGGTGATTTTTGGGACAACCGCCCAGGCATCGCCTGGCGTATCTGGAACGGTGAACAGGTTTTCCTCAAAGAGGGCGCGCCCCTTCTCGGGCGCGGCGAGATACCGGATAAAACGAAGGGCGTCCGTGGGATTCGAACTCCCGGCGACCACGGAACCCACGATGGAGGACTGGGCCTGTTCAAACTCGGGAATCACCACCATCTTCAACTTGAACTGACGGGCGGTGGTATCCCAGATGATCCCCGCGTCCAGACCCTTGGTGACCGCTACGGCATTGGCGACTTCCGTCACGCGGGTAAAGCTGACCTTCTTGTTCTTCGTTAACTGCTCGTATTTCCCCAGTTGCTCGACAACTTTCTTGGTCAGCTTGCCCGCACCGGCAACCGGTTCGCAGATGCCATAGACCAGCTTTCCATCGATCAGGTCATCAATGGAGGTGACCTCCACCTCGACGGAGGGGTCGACCCCGACCACCAATTGGAATTTGGCGAGCGGAATGATTTCGGCGGTCAGACCGTTCTCGGCCGCGCGATTCGCAAAGGAGATATCCGCCGGAATGTACACATCCGCCCGGATCTTCCCATTGTCGCGATCCAGCTTCAACTTGCTCTCAAGTCCGCCGCTCGAATCGTAATCCAGGCGAATCTTTACCCCGTATTCGGCTTCGTACTGCTTGGCGGCCGCTTCGACCGGCAGGCGAACACCCGCCGCGCAATAGACCTGGAGCTCCCGGGCTTCGACCGTGGGCGTATGCCGATTCACCTTGATGACGTAGCCCAGCGCCAAGACCGCCGCCAGGGAGCACAGAGCCAGCTTGGGCCAGGAAAGTCCCTTGCGCTTGTAAGTGACGTCGGCCATTAGACCAGGCTGCCTTCTCGCAGTTCAAGCTGACGGCCCGCCGCGGCTTTCGCCCGGTCGTCGTGGGTTACCATCAGGACCGCGCCGCCATCCTGGGCGAACCCCTGCATATACTTCAAAATCAGTTCGGCGTTCTCCGGATCGAGATTGCCCGTGGGTTCATCGGCCAACAAGACGGCGGGTTTGTGCAGCAACGCGCGGGCTAGCGCGACACGCTGCTGTTCGCCGACACTCAAGGCCGAGGGCACGTGATGCAGGCGATGGCCCAGTTGAAAATGCTCGAGCAGTTCGCCTGCACGTTCTTCAGCACCCGCAAGGTTTGCGGCCAGGGCGGGCACGCTGACGTTATCGATCACGTTCAGATACGGAATGAGATGGAACTGCTGAAAGACAAAACCAATGTGCGTCGCGCGAAACGAGGCCCGGCCGTTTGCATTCATGGCATACGGATCCTGTTCGGCGATGTGCAAGGTCCCGGCATCCGGTGAGAGCAGAGCTCCGGTGATCATGAGCAGCGTGGATTTCCCGCAGCCGCTTGGACCGTGAAGTGCAACAAAGTCGCCCGCTTCCAACACGAAGTCGACGGACCGAACGGCGTTTACCTCTCCGTCCGCACCCGCGTAGGACTTACAGATTCCTCGAGCGTCGATTACCGGCATGCGTGTGCTCCATGAATCGTTGTGCGGCCAAGGTGGCGCAGTGGACGAGCGCGCCATTGGGGAAATCGGAGGTTGGATACATCAAATCGTTGCATAGCTATTCTACCGTGAAATAATGCACAATCTGACCGAAAAGGTCCGCTCCGTCGAATGGAAATCGCCGGATTCTCAGGCTG
Source organism: Candidatus Omnitrophota bacterium (assembly GCA_047639095.1). GTDB lineage: Bacteria > Verrucomicrobiota > Kiritimatiellia > SS1-B-03-39 > UBA6053 > JAPYUI01. Next base: position 6,232 of record JBLIND010000322.1, read on the forward strand.
GCAACCCAGCTGGAAAAGCGGGCGCCCTCCTTACCCGAGCATCTTGCTGATCAGCCCGAGAATCGCCTTACCGCCCAGGATGGTCAATACCAGGCCGGAGATGACATTCAACACCAACAACAGGGGACTCATCCGAAAGGGTTTCGGCAGGAAATGAAAGTTGGTCCAGATCATGAGAAAACACCAGATACCGCAGGTGAACACCCCCCCAATAATCGCGGGAATCGCGACGACACTGCCCGGATCCGAATTCGTCCACATGATGGTCAAGCCACCCAGGCCGCAGTAGAGCAGAATGATGCGACGAAATTTCCCCTCGTCCATGTCGTGGACGGTTTTACTCACCGGACGGAAACATTCACGCGCGGTGCGGATGTAAATCTCATACGCACCGTAGATGGTGCCCCAGAACGCCATAAAGACGCCGACCATGTATACATACTTCATCATGGGGTGGAAACTCGTGACGAAGAGCGCCTGGTGCCGCAAGGGTTCGTTCCCGTCGGGGATGATATGCTTCACATGCAGCACCTCGGCCCCGAGGACCATGAAACAGATCGTGAATACCAACACGCAGAAGAAGCCGGTCCACACGTCGATCTGCACCGGGAGCAACCACCGCTTCCCACGACTCACGTTCTCCGGAGCCAGGCTGATCGGTAACTCGCGGTCATCGCCAATCCCATCGCGCGTCTGAATGAGGCCCCACTTTTTCTCCCGAAAACAGCCGACGTACCCGAGGTAGTCATAAGTTCCTCCGCCAATGGCGCCGAGGAAGGTGCCGATCGCCACCCAGATGGAAATCTTGGCCACGTCCGGATAATTTTCGACCACCCAGGGTTCGTAGGCCGGATTCGGGAGCGTCGGAACGAACGTGCCTTTGAACATCGCCACCCAATCCGGATGCGTGGCGAAAAAGGCGGCAAGGATACTGACCAGCAAGGTGCCTACAAGAATGGTCTGCACCTTCTCGAGGATCCCGTAGCTCTGAATCCAGGTAAGCGTGGCAGCCAGAACGATGAAGAAGGTTCCCCAGCAGCGCGCGTAGAGCAGGAGTTGCTCATCGGATCCAGTCGTCCCGAGAATCCAGTTCATGATCTGGCCGATAAACATCGGGAGCCCCGCCAGCCAGAAGGGGAAGCAGGCAATGCTGAGAATCCCCATGAGCCAGGGAATGATGGGGATGTTAAACGGACGCGTACCCGGCAGTCGACCCCAGTGCGTCATTGGATGTTCACCGGTTAAGGCGATGTGCCTACCGGCGGTATAGACCTGAACCCCTTTCATGATCGCGCTGGCAACAAAGCACCAGAGCAAGGTGTGTCCGAAGATCGCCCCACCCCGTGAAGCAAAGAAGGTTTCGCCCGAACCAATGGTCACGGAGGCCATGATCGCACCGGCGCCAAAGT
>JBLIND010000323.1:0-7628 GCA_047639095.1 Candidatus Omnitrophota bacterium
TCCATTCCGATATTGCGGAACGTCTCCCGCTTTGCAACGGGACATCCCGCCCTGTGGAGTCCAGACTTTCCTCCCCAAACCTGACAAGCAAGTTCGGGGCGATCGACCACCAACGGCAAAAAAAAAAGATTGGGGAAAAACCCTACTCAAAAAGGTTCAGGAGCTGCTCGCACCCCGGCAAGCCCTCTGCTCAACGAGTAAAATATACGCGTCGAAAAACAGGAAGCATTGAAGTTATGCATTAAAATACAGCATGCGTCCGCAATAACTGCACAGGGTCATTTTTTCAGGATCCTTGGCGTTATGCACGAGCTGTGGCGGGATCTTCATGTAGCAGCCGCCGCAGGTTGCATTGTTGGCCGTAACCAACGCGCTGTCGCCCTTGTTCTGCAGGATGGCTTCGTAGCGTTTCAGCAAGTCCGCATCAATTCCGACGGTCAGCTCGGCGCGACCTGCTCCGACGCCCTCGATCTGGCCTTTGATTTCCAGAATGCGTGTATCCAGCTCAGTGATGTCGGAACGGATGTGGTTCTCTTCATCCTTGAGTTTGCTGGTGTGGATGTCGATGGCCTTCTGGGCGTCCTCGAGCTTCTCCATCATTTCCAATTCGCGGTCTTCGGCCTTCCGGATGGAGCGCACGGCTTCACGGATTTCCGTTTCCAGGGCGCGGTAGCTTTCGTTGTCTTTCACTTCCATCTGCTGACGCTTGTACTTCGTCACCCGTTGGTTGGTGGCTTCAACATCCAGCTCCATCTCCTTGATGGCGGACTGTTGATGCATCAGACCATCACGCGCTTCCTTAAGCGCTGTTTCCAGCGCATCAATTCTGGCAACCAATTCTTCGCGCTTGCGCGGCAGGTTGCGGGCGTCCCGTTTGAGTCTGAGTAGATGCTTGTCTGTCTCCTGTAGGCGTAAAAGCTTTTCGTTATTGGTCACAGTGTTAAATTCACCTTGTAAAGAGCCATGGTTTTCATCATTTACCTGAGCGGAGCGCTAATCAATAGACAGCCAAAGGGAATTGCAAGTATGAGTTTAGAAAAAGAAATAGATGTCGCTCTGTCAGCGGTTCGTATCGCCATGAAAATATGCCAGGGCGTACGTGCCAACTTTTCCAAGGCGGATACGGTAACCAAATCAGACACCTCCCCGGTGACCGTGGCCGATTTTGCCGCACAAGCCGCTGTGAACACCTTTTTGCATCGGGCCTTCCCCGATGACCCCGTCGTGGGCGAGGAAGATGCCGCCGATTTACGCGCGCCCGAAGGGGCGGATTTGCTTGAAAGGGTCACGAATGCGGTCCAAACGGAACTGCCGGAATTGGACGGTCCAACCGTCATTCAAGCCATCGATCGCGGAAGCCATGAGGGCGGCGCAGAAGGCCGCTTCTGGACCCTGGATCCCATCGACGGTACCAAAGGCTACATTCGCGGCGAGCAATATGCTATTGCGCTCGCTTTGATCGAAAAGGGCAAAGTGGTTCTGGGCGTATTGGGCTGCCCGGCGATGCAGGCATCCGATGGGAGCGAAGGGTGCATGTTCGCCGCGATCCGGGGCCAGGGCGCGCGGGAAATTCCCGTGCATGGATCCGAGCGAAGCGTTGCCGTACAGGACCTGAGTACCTTCGATCAAGCCAACTTTTGCGAGTCCGTGGAAACGGGGCATACCAGTCACGGCGCCTCCGAACAGATTGCCGAGCAGCTGGGTATTACCGCCCCGCCCTTCCGTATCGATAGCCAATGCAAGTACGCGGCGGTGGCCCGCGGTGAGGCGACCATTTACCTGCGCCTGCCGAAGGATGACATCTACCGGGAGAAAATCTGGGATCACGCCGCGGGTCTGATCGTGGTCGAAGAAGCCGGTGGCCGGGTAACCGATATCACGGGTCAGGACCTCGACTTCAGCCGTGGCCAGAAGCTCGAAGGCAATCGGGGGGTGATCGTCACCAATGGAACCCTGCACGATCCGGTGGTTGCCGCAGTCCAGAACGTTCTTGGCGTGTGATGAAGTTAAATGCGCGGACCTGCGGTTGAAAAAAAACGCAACCTGCTAGACAAGCGCTTAAACACCTCCTAGATTAACTATCTTCCCACGATGGGCGCGTGGTGGAATTGGTAGACACGCTGGATTTAGGATCCAGTGGAGCAATCCGTGGAGGTTCGAGTCCTCTCGCGCCTATTTTACCTTTGATTCAAGAACCTAAGCGCGCCTGCGGACGCCCACCAGGAGGAGAATCACCAGGAACAAGCCCACGCCCGCACCAATACTTCTTCCCGCTTCCCCGACGCTCGCTTCGCTGACTTCGTAGGATACCTCCATCGGTGCAAATGGCTCGATCTGCAGCTCGCGGTAAAAATCCAAACGCTTCCCGCTGACCGGTAAGGTCACGTGTATCGTGGAAACCAGCTGAGAAGCCGCAGCCTGCTGGTCGATCATCTTCTCGGCGACCTGGTTTAAGGCCAGGTTGTCTTTCGTCGAGATCGTGTGGTCATCGGCTTTGCCATAGGTGCGTTTCTTCAACTCGCCTCGACGATCGACCAGGCCTGCCACCGCCTGCTCGCGCGCCAGGTTGCGGTATTGAATCCGTGCATCCTCATTGAAGTCATCCTGGCCCTGCGAGAAATACATGGCCGCTTCGAAAGCCTGCTTGGCTTCGGTATGCTGACCAGTTCGGGCATACTTCGCCCCGAGCTCCATGACCTCCTGTGCCTTCTCCAGGGTTTGACGATAATTGCGTCGGGCCTCTTCGGTGTAGGCACGGGTATCGTACGCAAATACCGGGATGTCCCCTTCCGGTTCCCGATATTGGAGGCTGCCATCGAAATGGTGGTAGCGATATCGTTCGGGCAGGAACAAGTGCCAGGTGATCGCTGAAAGCGGGAGCCCAAATCGGGGGCCTTCGACCTGACGGATATGCCTGCCTGTGCGTGGCTGATAAATTCCCCCGTAAATAATCTCTACATGTGACTCCTCCGTTCCTGAGTCTAAAGGAATTAATAAGTCTTCCCCTTGGATCAGGGGCGTGGAGGGTTTTCCGTTCACCTGAACGGACCACATCTGGCTACCCTTCGGCAAACGTGCAGGCAGGAAACGCAGGTCTCCGATCTGGAGATCGATGCCCACGCGAGAGACCATCTGATCGTCTTCGGATACCACGCTTTCAATGTCGACGCGCTTCACCACCGCGGGAAGGACCGAGGCGGTCTTGTGGCGCAGCACGTTGAGATCCAGCAGGAAGTCATTCCGCGTAATGCGGTAACAGAGGATCGCATCCGACAGATCGCCGGCACCAATTTCTGCCGGGATGTTGCGCGCGTTCTCTTCGCGCAGGCTCACCGGCACTTTATCGAGTGTGACTTGCAGCCGATCACTGGAGAGAATGGCCAGGTACCCTTTTTGTCCTTCGTCATCCAGCGCGATAACCGGCTGTACCGTAACCGTGCGGGCCTGCAGCTCGAACGGGAGTTGATAGTGCACTTCGAGCCGGAATTCGTTCTGAATCTTATTGCGCAAGGTCACGGTCCAGACCCCTAGCTCGGTGTCGGTTTCCGTCGATTGAGCGATGTCTGCTCCGAAGATCGATAAAACGGCACCGGGTTGTGGACTCAGGAGCTTGAACGCCTTGGCGCCCGCTCCTTCGATCTTATAATGGATGAAACATTTCCCCTGCAGGATCCCCTCGCTCACCGCCACCCGCTGTACGGTTTGCGCACGGAGGGATGCATCGAGCACCTCGGCCGAGAGGCGCAGGCGCCAGGACGGACGCAACAGCTTGTAGGCCAGGTACCCGGGCAATTCGATCCCGAGTTCCCGTGGATTCAATTCGCTCACGCCATCCTTTTCCGCCGTGCTCAGGCGTATCCCACGCTCTGCAGAAATCGTAACCGTTCCGTGATGTTTGATCGCATGCTGCAGGTGAATACGCGGCACGACAATTTCCGTGCCGACCCCTTTTTCCGTCCGGGTGAGTACGAGGCTGATCGTGCGTTCGCCCATGACCTGCTGGTGGAAATGTACGGTTACCGCATTGGTGGAGGTCTTGTGTTCGTCCCAGTGGCTGACCTCCTCCCCGGTCAGTGATTCGACATCATATCCATCGGGCAGGCCCAGCCAGGTTGAGAAGATGCCGGCTTTGTCGACGGTCAGCGTCAATCGGGAGCTCAAGACAACGCGCTCTTCCGACACATCCAGATGCGATTGCTCGGCCACCCGGAGTTCGGGCAGCACCTTCTCAACATAGACGTTCACACTCGCGGGTAACTGGTGATATTTTAACGCTCGTTTGATCTCGAAAGGCCGGTGCCCCTTCTTGCAGGCCGTAACCATGGCCGCAGGAAAGTCTCCGATATTCATGCTGTGCAGGCCGTTCAAGGTGTCGACCCGAACCATCACGGCCTCCCCCGCGGCGATGGCGATTGAGCCGCGTTGGCGACCAGCGCCTTTGACCGCCGGGAGCGGGAGCAGCACTTCATACGGGATACCCTCCACCGGAATCTGGGTGACCACCGATAGTTGATAATCCCCGCTCACGGGTTTGTTTAATACCGCTTCCAGCAGGTGGGTTTCCGGATCGTAGCGCCAGGTGTTGAGGTCCGCTCCACGTACCGCGGTAACGCTCATGCCGTCGGGAATGATGAATTCAAGCTGTTGTAATTCGCCTTGTGCAATTTGATATTTAATCTGGTGATCCAGGTTGACCACCCCGCTCTCGAACACTCCCAGTGAATGCATCTCGGAATAGAATATGGCTTCTTCCTTATGCTTGAGGCGTGTTTGAGGCTTCCAGGTCAATTCGACTTCGTTGACCGGTTTGAAGACGGCCCGGGCGCTCAGCCCCGCACCCTTGCTTTCCGTGGTCAATAAGACGGTATCGGCTGAAGCGATCTCCCAGTCCGGTTCGGGCAGATTCAAGACGACATGATTGCGAATCGTATCCGGCAAAAACACCGATAGGCTGCCGCTAGTCTCTGCAATCTGTACCGGCATCAGGAAGTCGATCTCGACCGTATAACTGCCCGCCTTCTCGATATGCAAATCGTAGCCCGCTTCGGTCCGCGAAATCGCAAGATATTTAGATTTGAGGGCGTAACTCGTGAGCACGGCGGGTGACTTCAGGAGTTGCACACAGCCTTCCTCTTTTACATCAAATGTGTAGGTCCCCTTCCCGATGGCGACCTTCTCTTCCAGGCGGCCGGTCTTCGGGGCGTCAATGACCAGGTCGACATAGTCCATCACGATACCGGGCGTCGAAACCGCTGTAGCCGTCTTGGGCGGAGGGATCTCTTTCGCGGAGAGAACGCTCATCATCAAGAACAGACCCGTGAGGATCATCAGCACAGGCAGACGAACAAAACCACTTGCGGGATCCACGGTCATGACCGGTACGGGCCGCGGTGGAGCCGGTTCGGCAGGTGCTTTTGCCGCCAGCCATTTGCCCGCTTGAAAGGCCGCCAACAAGCTGCGCACCAGCATGATGCCTGGCAAGCCGATCAACACCAGACCGAGTGCGATGGGAATCGTGACCGCCGAATAGGTCAAACCAGAGATGAGCAACGTAAGGCCGACGGCGAGCGAAAGGCGGGCAGCAAATCCGCCGAAGCACCCCCAGCCGATGAGTACGATTCCGGTAACACCCGCGAGGAGTAAAATCAGCAGCGACCCCCCGGAACCCAACCAGGAAGGAGCGACATCCAAGCTGACGACCAATCCACTCTGGGCCAGGTTGACGACTTTCGTAAAGGTCGTTTGCTGTATCGGGGCGACAATCTCTTTGAGTGGCTCAAGTACCGGACGCAATTGGTTTCCATTTGCGAAATGCACCGGCGCGAAAGCGAGCACGAGAATCAACACCGCGGGTCCGAGTAATAAACTGGGAATGACCCATCGGCGACGCCCGATGCTGAACAGCGCGAGACTGGCCGCAAGCAAACATCCGAAGGTCAGGGCAAGCCAGCTCCCCCCTAGCTGCAGGATGTGCTCTCCAGACGTGCGCAGCATGCGGAAAAAGCCCCCTACACCGAGCTTCTGCAGAGCATCGGCCGATGCCATGTTTCCATCGTACTGTGTCGCCGTATAGCCCTCAGGTAAATGCAATTGCCACCGGGCAAACACAGATTGCGCGGCCGAGCTTGGAGCGGTCAGGCTGATCATACCTGTATCCTTCAGCGGCGTTCCGCCCTCGGCATAAGTAACCTGAACCACACTGGGAAGATTAGGGTCCTGATGCCGACTCAGCGGTATCAGGACCGTGCCTGTTGTTTCGTCTGAATTCAAAACCTGGACCTCGTCACCATCCACTCGGGCCGACCAGAGCTTGGCCTTGGCAGGCAAGGTGATGCCCAGGTACTGGCTCGACGTATTTTTTACAAAATAGCTGGCAGTGGTGACCGCTTCACCCGCTTCGCTCATACGGGTCGAAAGTACGGTATGGTCCGCCACCTGGCTGAGGATTGGCTGGGTCGGTAGACGGGCAATAGCGACGGTCGCCTGATGTGGTTTACTCACGTACTTGTAGGCCATGAGCACCGGCGCATTGATTAATGAATGGTAGCTGGATGGAATTTCCAGTCGCTCGATCGGGATCAGTGAGGCGTCGAGCTCGGGCGTCCCAGTCACCGCAAGCTTTGCTGCGCCGCTCAAGGCGATGTAGCCGACTTCGCTCTCCGTTCCCACGGTCTCGATTCCACTTACCGGCAAAGCATCTCCTTCATCAGCAAATTGACGGTCGTAGGTGACGAGCAGGGTGTAGTCGCCGATGGCCTTTTCCTGGAGGGACACCGTCCAGATGTTCCCCTCCTGTTTCCAGGTGCGCATATCACGTCCGATGAATTCAACGTTCTGGTAGTCCGATGGAATGTTCAGTTTGAACTCTTTCACCGGTGACCCGGTCACGTGGTAGGTCACGGCCGACGAACCATACATCACGCCGTCTCCGAGGGAGAACAGGTGGAAGATCTCCGAATAGATCGATGACTTGCGGGATTCCAGGTCGAGGTCCAGTGTCCAGTCGGCCGATTTAAACCGATAAGCCTGGTGGGCTTGGGGCACCTTGATCGGCAGAGATCCCGGATGCACCTCACGCAAGCCTTGCAAGTCACGTGTAACCAGGCGCAGCCCGGTATCGGCGGACAACACGATAAATCCGCGTTCGGTTTTGGCATTCTCGAGATGCATGCGCGGCAGGCTGAAGCGTTGCTCCGCTTTCAGGGAACGCTCGAGGCGTATGTTCACCAGGGTTCGCCCGATCACCCCATCGCGAAAGAAGATGTAGACCTGGCGAACATCGCCGACATCCCGGACATCATAGTCCGCAAGATTCGCCCCGGCGACATTGCTTACAATCCAGTCGCGCGAGGTCTCCAACAAGACTTCACGGGCGGGTGCGTCCCGCACATCCAGCTCAAGCGCAGCGTCCAGTACCAGATCCTGATCTTTAACATGCAAAACCATGCGCTCATCGACCGAAAATGCGGTGATGATATCATCGGCAGCCAGCTCCAGGTTGAAAGGCATGTTCGCGTATTGATAGGCAAACGCTGTTTTGCGTGGTTGCCTGCGTTCCGGGACAAGCGCAGGAAAGGCCGCCTGATCAATCTGGGTCAGACCGCTCGATTTTCGAACCACGAGTTTGA
>JBLIND010000324.1:0-7583 GCA_047639095.1 Candidatus Omnitrophota bacterium
CCGAAAATCCGCTTTTTTTTTAGATCGAACACGAGCATCGAAACGTGAACTGGAAAGCGTATAAGAAACACGCCCACGAGGCGATGTCCGCAACCTTCGAGATCATCCTCCCGGATATCGCGGAAGGCCGCGCGGCTTCTATCGCGAAGGCCTGTTTCGATGAGCTCGATCGGATTGAGTCCGAGATCAGCAGCTGGCAAAGCGGCAGCGAGATCAACCTGATCAACCAGGCCCCGGCGGGTGAAGCCGTCCAGGTCAGCCTGAGCACCCTCGCCTGCCTCGCCCTCGCAAAAGACCTGCATACCGCAACCTCCGGCGTATTCGATGTCACCGTGGGTCCCCTGCTGAATATCTGGCGGACAAAGGCGGGCCAGGCGCGTACGCCGGACGCGGAGGAAATCGCACGCGCACGCGCCCTCTGCGGATTTGACCAGCTCACTCTGGATCAGCAACAGCATACCGCCACCAAACGCGCTTCCGGTGTGCGTATCGACCTCGGCGGTATCGGCAAGGGCTTCGGGGCGGACGAGCTGGCCCGGTTTTTGATCGAAGACTACGACATCGAAACCTTCCTCATCAATGCGGGCACGAGCACGGTGCTGGTGAAAGGTCCGCCCTGTGTCCTGGGCGCTGGTGGCGATACGACGCTGACCAATCAGGCGCTCAGCGGCTCCGGCTTCGGGGCCAAGGGTGCACACATCATCGATCCCCGCACCGGACGGCCCATTACGCCTTCGGCGAAGCACGCCTGGGCCATCGCGCCAACCGCCGCGGCCGCGGATGCGCTTTCCACCGCCTTCATCATCCTCCAGTCCAAAGAAATCGCGCAGGTTTGTGCCGCACAGCAACAGGTGGGAGCCAAACTGGAGTTGGCGAAAAAGCGCTATCAATTCTTCGGCGCCTGGCCGAAATAAGCGGCTAGCCAAACAACGGCAACACCCGCCCATCACACATGGGAAACGGACGGCCCAAGTGATCGTGCAGGAGCATGCTCGCATCAATCCCCAGCGAATGAAAAATCGTCGCATGTACATCCGCAGGTGTTGAGGGATGGCTGTCCGGAAAGGCCCCCTGCTTATCCGAGGTCCCGTAGAGCAAGCCTTCGGACACCCCAGCCCCGGCGAGGCCGACGGTATAACAGTTTGGATAGTGGTCGCGACCGCCATCGCCTTTCACCTTGGGCGTGCGCCCGAACTCGGTGAGCAGGACCACCAGAGTCTCGTCGATGGCCTCGCTTTCATGCAGGTCGTCCAGCAAGCCGGACAAGGCTTGATCCAAGGGGGGCAGCATGTGATTGCGCAAGCGATTGTAACCGTCGCCATGGGTGTCAAAGTGGGCACCCGCGCTGCCGTTGAGATCGCCCGCCGCGGCATAGACGGTCACCAGGGGCACGCCCGCCAGGGCCAGGTTGCGGGCCATCAGCATGCTTTGTCCGCAGATGTGCCGGCCGTATCGTTCATGCTGGGAAGCGGGCTCATGGGCGAGATCAAAGGCCGCGCGCGTTTCGGGGTCGAGCAGCATGTCCACCGCCCGATCGCGATAGTGCAGGCTGTCCGCGCCATCGGAAGCCGCGCCGAGCGGGGTGCTTAAACTTTCCAACAACGATCGCCGGGAAACCAGGCGCTGGTGATCCACCCCATCGATCAGCTCCAGGGAGACATGCCCCATGATCGGCGACTTGCCTTCGTAAGGCGATCCCGTCGGCGGCTTGACGATTACCGGATCGTGAGACAGCCCGAGAAAACCGGCGTGCTGACCGTTCGCCATGCCTCCGTCAAAAATCGGATACGGCAAGGCCACGGCGCCGGGTAATTGGGTGCTGGCTTGGCGGTTCGCGTAAGAAACCATGGAGCCAATCGCCGGCCAGTCGCTCCGGGACCGCGGCCAGTTTTTGTCCGGGTGCACCGGCGCGTGACCGGTGAGATTCCAGTACGCGGCCGAGCGATGGGACGGGGCATTGTGATGCATGCTCCGCACCAGGGTCATCCGATGCACCTGCTGTGCGAGCTGGGGCAGATGTTCACACACCCGATAGCCGGGAATCGTGGTTGGAATGGAACGGAACGCACTCTTGATGTCCGAGCCCGCTTCCGGCTTGAGGTCGAAGGTATCCAGGTGACTCAAGCCACCCCAGGCAAACACGAGGATGCAGGATTTAGCCCGACCGAAACCGCGATCGGCAGAGGGCGCGGCCTTGGCGGATGCGGCGTTCATGGCGAACCACTGCGGGAGTGACAAGCCGAGCGCGCCCAGGCGCAAGACATCGCGACGCGTGGTTTTAGTAAGATGATCCATACACTGCGTGAGAGTTTATGCTATTTTCGACCATCCTGCACCCCGTAAAGGGAGCGAATCTAAATGCCGAGGAGTTGAACATGAAGGTAGACGGAAAACCCTATCGCACGATCTGGCCGCACCCGGAGGATCCCGCTGTGGTTCAGGTGGTCGATCAACGCGTGCTGCCGCACGCGTTCGAGATCCTGGATCTGAAAACCTGGGAGGACGGCGCGCATGCCATCAAGGACATGGCGGTGCGTGGCGCTCCGCTCATCGGAGCAACCGCGGCCTGGAGCATGGTGCTGGCCGCACAGGTCAGCGAGGATCGCGACCATCTGGAAAATGCCGCACAAGCACTGCTCGCAACGCGACCCACCGCGGTCAACCTGCGCTGGGCGATCGAACGCATGCTGGCTGCGGAACCTTCCAGCTACCGCGAGCTGGCGGCGCGTATCTGTGACGAAGATGTGGCCATCAGCCAGGGCATCGCCGCGCAGGGTCTTCCGCTGATCCAGGCCATCGCCGATGCCAAAAAAGGGGAACCGGTAAACATCCTCACCCATTGCAACGCGGGCTGGCTGGCGACCGTCGACTGGGGGACGGCGACCGCGCCGATCTACCTGGCACACGAGCAAGGTATTCCGGTGCATGTGTGGGTGGATGAAACGCGTCCCCGTAATCAGGGTGCGCACCTCACCGCCTGGGAACTGGGCCAACACCGGGTTCCCCACACGGTCATCGTGGACAACGCGGGCGGACATCTCATGCAGCATGGCATGGTCGACCTCTGCATCGTCGGCACCGATCGCACGACCCGGACCGGCGATGTCGCGAACAAGATCGGAACGTACCTCAAAGCCCTTGCCGCCAAGGACAACGACGTCCCCTTTTATGTCGCCCTGCCCTCGACCACGATCGACTGGACGCTGGATGATGGTTTTACCATTCCTATCGAAGAGCGCGATCCGGACGAAGTGACGCGCGTACAGGGCCGCGTCGATGGCGCAACCGTCCAGGTCCAGATCACCCCGGATGGGAGCCCGGCGGGCAATTACGCCTTCGATGTCACGCCTGCGCGCCTCGTCACCGGGTTGATCACGGAAAAAGGCGTATGTGAGGCGAGTGAAGCGGGGTTACGGGGCCTTTTTCCGGGAGCGTAAGTCGGTCCCGAATCTTTCGGGATTTCACCCAGCCAGGTACCAGCAAACCGAAGAATTCGGGTTCGACACAGAGCAAACCGAATCCTTCGGGTTCCACGCTTTCTCCGTGGACACGCAGGGATCTTACGTTATACTGACCTCGTTCATCAGAAACTGAAACCAACGGAGGAAATTATGGACCAATATACAAATGTACCCAGTGCCATCGGCATGGCCGATGTCGACACCCGCGCGCGATTCATCATGCGCACCTACAACCATCTCTTCGGAGCCATCCTCGCATTTACCGGCATTGAAATCATGCTGTTCAAATCCGGGGCCGCGGCCCAGATCGCAGCCGCCATGATGGGCACCTCCTGGTTGCTGGTCTTGGGCGCCTTCATTGTCGTCAGCTGGCTGGCCACGCACATCTCGCACACCGCTCGCTCGCTCCCGGCCCAGTACGCCGCCCTCGGAGGGTTCGTTCTTGCCGAAGCGCTGATCTTTGTACCAATTCTCTATATCGCGGAAACCTACGCCAAGGGCAACGTGATCTCGAGTGCGGCCACGGTGACCTTTGTCGGCTTCGCGGTCCTCACGGGGGTCGCCTGGTTTACTCGCAAGGACTTCTCGTTCATGCGGGGGGTCCTGACCTGGGGCGGTATCGTCGCGGTCGTGGCCATCGTCGGAGCGGTCATTTTCAAGTTCGAGCTCGGCATCTGGTTCAGCCTCGCCATGGTCGGTTTGGCCGGGGCATCCATCCTGTATGACACCTCGAACATCCTTCATCACTATCCGGAAGATCGGTACGTCGGGGCAGCGCTTTCGCTCTTCGCATCGGTCGCCATGATGTTCTGGTACGTCCTCCGCCTCTTCATGAGCCGGGACTAAACCCGCATCCACGCCATCTACCAGACCGGCCGGGATTTCCCGGCCGGTCTTTTTTTGTGCCTCTCACATTTGGAGCAAGCAGATGCTTTGGCTGGTCGTGCCCGTCCCTCTTATCTTAGTATCCCGGCTGCTTAAGAAACCAACACCGATCTAAACCCAATAGGATTCCGCATGAAATTCATTCTTCTTTCCCTTTGCCTCAGCCTTTTAACCTTCTCGGCGACAGCCGAAGTCACCACGCCCTTTAACGGCAAAAACCTGAACGGCTGGAAGACCAAGGGCCCGGCCGAAAAAAGCAAATGGACGGTCGGCCATCCCGTTATGGGCAAGTCCAACCCCAAAGCCCTTGAGCTCGGCGAAGGCGGCAAAGACCTGGCCATGGTGAACCTCGCCGGTAGCCACGGCAAAAGCATCGACTTCTACAGTGAAGCAACGTTCGGCAGCTGTACCATCGAGCTCGATCTCATGGTCCCCAAGGATTCCAACTCGGGCATTTACGTCATGGGTGAATACGAAGTCCAGGTCCTCGACAGCTTCGGAAAAGAGAAGATGGGCATGGGCGACATGGGCGCGATCTACGGCGCCGCGCCGCCGAGCATGAATGCCTGTAAAGCGCCCGGCGAATGGCAGCACTTCGTGATCAATTTCGTTGCTCCGACCTTTGATGGTGCGGGCAAAAAGCTCACGAACGCAACCTTCACCCGGATCACATTGAACGGCAAGGTCATCCAGGAGAATGCAGAAATGCCCAAGCCCACACCAGGTGGGGTGAGTGGCAAAGAAGCGGCCAAAGGTCCAATTATGTTCCAGGGCGATCACGGTCCGGTCGCCTACCGGAATATCAAGATTACCGAGAAATAAATTTCAGCGGGTTTTGACGAGGAGGTCCCGGTCGGCAACGACTTGGGACCTCTTTTTTTTGCCCGCGAAACACGCGAAAATGGGTGGGTGGAGGATCGTTGGGTGGGTGGATGTTTGCTTGGGTGGGTTTTGGGTGGATGGGAGGATTGGTGGGTGGTTGGAAGGATTGTTGGTGGCTTAAGGGTGGATGGCTTGGATGATGGCTTTGGCGCCACGGCATTCGATGGTGATGATGCCGCTGTTGGATTTTGATTGCACGCAAGGATCCCGATAGCGGTCGCCGCTATATGATGGCACGTGGCCATTGACCGTTGGGTCACCGGCTTCTTTCCATTGGAAGGAGATGCCATCGCCTTCGAGATTAGTGAACGAGACCTGCTCGGTATCCCAGGTTAAGGGCGTGGCGAGGATGTTTTTGCGGAAGGCAGCGAAGCTGGTGTGCGCATCGGCATGGGCGGTTTCGCAGACCAGGACGTCATCCCAGATGTCACAGACGAAAACCTGACCGGGCACCCAGGCGGGTGCGGGCTCAGGCGCATACCCGCCCCGCACCGGTCGGATTGCGAAATAGACGGCTCCTTTTTCGACAAAGATCCAACCGCCTTCCTCGTGAAGCGTGCCGAGACTATCTGCGATGTAGAACCGATGATGCATCGGCGTTGGCGGGGTGCGGTATCCGAGCAGTCGTTTGTAGCCGGCAACCTGGGTGGCGGGCGCTCCGGGAAAACCTTCCCAGACCATTTCGTAAACCTTCTCCTGCTGCCAAGCCCGGATCTGACAGAACAGGGTCTTTCGATGCTGAAATATCGTGGCATCCTGATCGTTCATATCGTTCGCCCAGGCACCGAAGCCGCCCTGGTGGGTGGACTGCTCGAACGACCCGGTAAAGGAGAAGACGAGATCAGTCGGATCTCCGGAGGCGATCATGAGATTCCAGGGCATGCAATGCATGTGCCATTCGCCATCGTGCTGGCCCCAATCCTGCATCGACCCCAGGGTCAGATCCGCGGACAGATACTGATAAAGTATCCCGTCGCCACCCCAGTTCTCGCGGTCCGCGCGGCAGAGGTAGACATTCATCTTGTCTGGAATAAACACGTTGCTCCCCTCGCCTCGCGGGTGAAACCGCGGACCCACGGTTTCGATGGACACATACCGATCCTCGCGCAGGGGCAGATTTCGAATCGCCCGGGGGATCACATAGTCACTGGTCGCGATGGCACCCGGAAAGTAGGTGCCGTACAGGCACTCGGTCAAATAGCGGTACGCATTAAGATGGGGATCGAATATACCGTAATGCGCGCCGCTGTACACCCGCGAATGCGGACCGGTCCAGACCTGCTTGCGCAAACTGATCGCGATGGAAAGAAAAAGGTAGTCGAGAAAACTGCGAGCCGCTTCGCGCGTCGGACCATCGGGCATGATGTGATAGATCATCATCGCGTCAGAGAAGACCACATGACAATACACGTTCGACCGCCACTCGCGCATGCCATGCACAATCCGGGAAGCCACCAACTGACGGAAGGCATCTTCCCAGTAGGGCTGGTACTCCGTCGCGGTATGTCCGTCAGAATACACCCGATCCGGGAACACGATGGTCTCGGCGAGCCGACAGGCGACATCGTTGAACAAATGATTTTCCGTAGGCGTACCGCAAAACTGATAGTCCCAGGGATCGAAGGGACGGTCGAGGGACACGTAAGCCGGAAGCTTCTCGTTGTAGCGACGATCACATAAGAGCTCAAGATGCCTCCGCGCTCCAGGTCGCAAACCCGGCGCGTTCATAGCGAGAATCACATAGTAATCCTGGATATCCAGCGAGCGATTGGGCAGCGGCTGAGTTTTACCCGCAAGGTAGGCGTTCACCTGGTCCAACAATACGCCTTTAGCCAGAAGTGTCAGCGCATCGCCCCGGTTTTTACAGGTGCCGTTTTGGATACGTTGTTGGCTCCATGCGGCCTTCGCCTCGGCATACGCGGGATCAGGATGTGCATCCTCAGTCCGGACGCGCATCGTCGCGTACGAATGCGCTTCGGATGCCCCGGGTTCGTGACGCCAACCATTGCGATACACCCAACGGCGAGTATCTTGCCCTGCTTCGTCATAGACTTCGTGCAGCCCATTCATCAGGCCATCCGTGTACACGCTCCGTTCACGCAAGCGGCCCTGGTCATCGACTTGAAAATCAATACCGGAACCCTTCGTCCAGGCCGTTGAATGGGCCAATTCACCCTCGGGTGCAAACACCTGAAGCACGCCATCGCGAAGGCCGGATAGATACGGGACTTCGCGCTTCAACTGGCCACTCGGATAAAACTCCTTCACCGAACCGGTCAGGCGATGCTGGTCGAACGGCATTTCCAGCATGAGCTGACCGTCGGGATAAAATTGCCGTTCCAGGCCGTGCTTCAC
>JBLIND010000325.1:0-7525 GCA_047639095.1 Candidatus Omnitrophota bacterium
GGAAGCGGTTTCCACCAGTATGGTGTTTACCGCCAGCTCGTCTGAGGATCGTCGCTACTTCACGGTGGTGGACCGGGGCGATCCAGTTGACACCAACGCCATGTGGGGTGTGATTCGGAATTCGTATATGCCGATTGACACGAACACGACGCAGCGCGGCTTCACCTTGGCCGCCGCACCCATCGGTTCCGACCGAGCCTTCAACGGCGACTTCGGCGCCATGTTAATGGAAGGCTTGACCGGACATAACGGAGGCACCATGGACGGTCTGGGTGATGAAGTGTTGATCTACAACCCGACGAACCAGATGTGGGATGTCCTGTATCTGGATACGACCAATCAATGGCGCGAGTCGGATACAACACTCAGCACACGCATCGTTCCGCCTGGGCGCGGATACTTCCTGCTGAACAACTCGGCGACGACGAAGGAAACGGCCTTTATTGGACCGGTCGGCAATAAGTTGGCCTCCTCGGTTGAGGTGCTGAGTGGTAAGTGGAACATGATCACCTTGAGCGAGGGAGCCGTACTGACCCTGGAACAGGCGTTCATCCAGCTAAATGGCAGTTCGCTCACCGGCAGTTTCGATGAAACGCAGGCCGACCTGATTGTGAAGATTAATAGCGACGGCAGCTTCCGGCGTCTGCTCTACGCGGGCGACAACACTTGGCGCAGCCTCGATCCGCAGGACTTCGGAGAAGTGGCAACGGATACGGTGAACCCGGGTGAATCCTTCTACTTCTTCCGGTACGGTGCCGACATGACCATCAACTTCTAAACACATACAGAGCCTCAAAAGAGCAAGGACCTACAGCCGCCCGGCTGCAGGTCTTTGTCTTTATAAGCCCATCGACGGTGGCGAGTCCCGGAATCGCGGGACTCCAGAATAGCAGACCTGGGCTATCAAGCGTAGCGCTTTTGCATCCAAGCGGCGCACCCAGAAAACCGGGCATAAAAAAACCGCGGTCGAAGCCGCGGCATTTCGAGAGAGAAAGGACGTTCTATTTAGCTTGCCCAGAGTGCATCCAACACGAGCTGGCGGGGGATGCCGATGGGCTCTTCCATTTGAGCGGGCGTAACCTCACCGAGGTAAAAGTCGGCAATATCAAAGAGCAGGTTTTCGAGCGGTGTGGAAATCAAGCCCTCGTCCAGTTGGTCGAACAACTTCTCGATGCAAATGGTGACAACCGTATCATCCGCGTACTCGGCGCCGGGGCACTTGTGAAACTTGTCGGGTACTAAATTCATGACCACTTTGAGGGGTAACTGAATAGCGGCAACGCTTCCATCGCCTTCCAGCAACATACTGTAGCTCTTGCCGGGGCCGATCAGGCTGGCGATCGATTTTAATTCGGAGCTGATCCGGTTAATGTCTGGCTTACTTATCAAACTCATGTCTATTCCCTAATGTGGTGTTATGTTCTGCAGTCGGTCAACCCGTTGCTTTCTTGATAAACCTAATAGCAGCTGCCATGCCAGTGGATGTTAAGACATGGCTGGTGAGACATGAATCCGAACAGGACGGTAAGAATTCTGGTTAAAACCCCTGTGAATCCCTCCCTTATCACGTCAACAGAGTTTTTTACACATCGCGCCATACGTGGTTTCACTTTTGCAAGCCGTTCCCATAGGCTGCATTACGAACTTCACAAAGCATGCGAGACTCGCACGAAACGTAACGAACCTACCGAATCAACCCGTAGGTTTCCTGCACCTTTTTCCGAAAGATATTCAGACTGTACTCCTGCTCAACCCGCTCGGCGCACGCTTTACCCAAGGCCTTCCCACATTCGGGGTTTAAGAGGACATCGATCAGCCCCTGGGCAAACGCCGCGGGCTCAGATTCAACGAGCATGGCCGTTTGATCATCAAGCACCTGGGTGTGCGTGGTGAGCCGCGTAGCCACAATCGGTTTCGCGGCCTGCATGTAGGTATAAATCTTTAATGCCGTATTCGTACCTTCAATACGCGGCGAAACCAGGACATCTGCTAAGGTCAAATAGCTCGGCATATCCTCCATGGGTTGTGCACCCGTGAAGGTGAAATGATCCGCAACCCCCTGCGCGACGGTAAGCTGCTTTAAATTCGTCAGGTGTTCATCCGTCCCGCCTACGATCAGAAAGTGGGCTTCCGGGATCGCCTTCATCACAGCGTCAGCAGCCTGGACCAACAATTCAATGCCCTGGTAGCGCTCCAGGTTTCCCGTATAAACGATAACACGGGCGCCCTGCAGACCGTGCGCGTTTCGGATGCGACCCGCACTGGCCTCATCCGGGATATGCGCCTCCTGCAGAGGAGCGTCTTCGATCTGAACGACCCGTGCATCCGGTGCCAGAGCCAGAATGCCATCTGTAAGGGACTGGCAGACGGTAAGGACAATATCTGATTCACGCGCAGCCCAGGCTTCCATACGCTCGACCAGGCGGAGTACCCACCCCCAGGAAATAAACCGCGAATAGCGGAGCTGGTCCGAAATCATGGAGTCCATATCGTAGATCAGGCGGGTCTTGAACCACCTTTTAAGCAGGACCGCGAAGAACGCCGACTCCTCCACCGCGTGGATAACATCATACGACCCTCTTCTACAAAGGCCCAAGGCCTTGAAAAACAGGAATCCATCCAAGGGGAATTTGGCCAGAGAAGGACCGATCTTCACGTCGCGAATGCCTGGAACGCCAGGGGATCGAATGATCTGCACCCCGGGAATTTCGACGGGATCACCAAAAGGGTAACAAAGCAGGTCAACCTCATGACCGTGATCTGCCAGCGATGTCACGACATTCAGAACGTTAATGGGTGTGCCGCGGACACGAAAAAATGGCTGAGGAGCAATAAACAGGACTTTCATAGGAGGACCGGGTCAACGGGAGATGAGGCAGCGCGGAGGCCCCCCTGAAAAATCGCGTAAATCACGCTTGCCCTGCACTTTGGCATTTGCCATGCTGAATTCCACTTACTGCGCTTTTGCATAAATTATCGAGTTTCCGAGGCATAAAATGGTAAAATTCTTAAAAGCACTGATCGTGCTATCCTTTCTCTGCAGCATTGCCTGTTTGGTCTTGGGCATCAAGATCTTCATGGATCGAGAAGTCATAAAATTACGGACCCAAAATCTGGAAAATAATGCAGAGAAGGTCGCCCAGCACCTGAAGTACGAGAATGCAGGCTCTTTAAAAAGCAGCCTGGTGGCTCGGACAAAGGAAGACGCCGAACGGATGATGTCTCCGCTCAATCAATTGGCCTCACACGCGCAGCTCAAGCAGCAGACGCTTGAGGAGACCGAGAACCAGCTTCGTGAAACGGAAGCCGTTCTTGAGCAGACCCGAGACGCGCTGAAATCCACAGAAGTCCAACTCGCAGAAGCCCGCAGTCAGATCGAAAAGCTTGATGCGGACTTGGCACGAACGATGGCCGAGTTAGCCAGTGCCCAAAACCGCGTTGAAACGCTCACCACAGAGAAGCAGGGCTTGATGGAAGAGATCTCCGCCCTGAACGACACGATTGCCCAAAAAGAAAACGACATCCTCGGTTACGAGGCGGACCTTGCATCCGTCACCAACGAGCGTGATCGCGCCGAGAAAGAGCTCGACCTCTGTCTTGCACAACTGCAAGGCACCTCCGGGGCCGCCACGGGTGATCTCGCAGGCCTGCCCGCATCGATTATCCGCGTAAACGATCAGTGGAATTTCGTCGTGCTCGACATCGGTCAGACGGAAGGCGTGCTGCTGAACGTTGAAGCCATCGTGTTTCGTGGCGATGAGATGATTGGCAAAGTTCGCGTCACCGATGTTCAGGAAAACATGTGCATTGCGGACATCAATCGCAAGTACCTGAAGACCACGATCCAGAACGGCGACCGCGTCGTATTCTAGGCCTGCCGGGCTTTTCTCCGAGGGCTTTCCGGGTTCAGTTCACCGGATCGCACTACAAGCGTGCTGGCATGAGGGTATGTTCGACTCCTTGAGTTATAGCGTATGACCCAACCTATTATCCCATCTGTCCTCCCACCCGTTATTTTCGATCTGGACGGCACCTTAATCGATTCCGTTGCCGATCTGGCTGACGCCATGAATGCGGCACTGAGCCTGGAGCAGCTCCCCACCCATCCAGTATCTTCCTACCTGACCTTTGTCGGTGACGGGGTGACCCAACTGGTCATACGGGCCCTGCCCGAAGAAGCGCGAGGGGATGAAGCATTCATCGCACAGGTGCAGGGCCATATGCGGAAGGCGTATGAGGCGTGTTGGCTGAACAAAACCGTCCCCTACCCTGGCATTTCGGAGCTCCTCACGGCACTGAGCGATCGAGGTCAACCCATTGCGATCCTATCGAACAAACCGCATCCTGCCACGATGGAGCTTGTGCGCGTGCTGCTGGGAGACTGGACGTTTACCGTGGTCCAGGGAGCGCTTCCGGATGTTCCTTTAAAGCCGCACCCGCAAGCTGCACGTACGCTGGCCGCGCAACTGGGGGTCCCCCCGGAGGACTGCTTCTATGTCGGAGACACCAATACCGACATGCTAACCGCGCGGGCGGCAGGCATGAAAGCGATCGGTGTGACCTGGGGATTTCGCTCCGCCGAAGAACTCAAGGCGACCGGCGCGGACTTCCTTGCGGATCATCCGCAAGAGATTCTGTCGATCACCGGCCCTTGAACTCCCGCAGGGAAAATTGCCCACAAAAGGATTGAAAGTCGTCCGACAAAGGATTGAGTTGGCTTTTTCAATCGAGGCTTCTGTACTATGAAAAAATCCGTCTTCATTTCTGCTCTGTTCCTGATTACATGTTCATCGCATGCCCTTGAACGCCGCATCACAGATGGCCTACACATCGCTCCCGTTACGAGTGGCGACATTCAGGACGACACCATCGCCTTTGGCTGGCAAGGTGCGTACGACTTCAGTCGCTGGCTGACGACCGAACTCAGCTATTCCTATTACGAGGATTCACTCCCCCAGGAAACCCTGGACAGCATCCTCCTCCCGGTGGGATCGCGGGTGGATACCGATGTGCACGAAGTCGACTTAACCGGCCGCATCCACCTCCTGCACAATGAGGTTGCATCACTCTACGCCGGTGCGGGTATCAACATGCTGTTCATCAACGAGGATGCAGAAGGCGTAAATAAAGCCATCGCAGCAAATCGAGGCAGCAGCCCCATCTCCGATTTCTCCGTGGATGTGAAAAAAGACATCGGCTTTCACACCGTGATCGGCGGCGAAATCTCCTTGAATGACCACTGGGAAATCTTTGCTGAATGGCGCTATGTCCTGCAGACCCTCGAAACGGATTTTCGCCTGGTGAGCCCAGCCGGAAACGGCCAAACCAGCACCCGGGAAATCGATCGGGATGTCGGATTCGACCACCAGATGGTTCGCTTCGGCGCGAACTACCGCTTCTAAAACCCGTTCATAAGCCGCTCTTAGCTGGAGTGGTTTCAGGAAGCGATCCAGCACCTCGCGGCAAGTTGTCTAAGCACATGAAATAACGGCTCGCTTCCATGCCGATAACCCATCCCCTTCTCTGGCGTTGCGCTACTCTAACTCGAACTTCGGCAGCCCGGATGCCGGCTCCGCCACCGAGGTTTGCTGCCGCTCATGATCCTCAAGATCCTGATACATGCCATCGATAATGCGATTGGCCTTCTCCAGGTTATCCACTTTTTGCTGCGGCTTGATACCAAAGCTCTCCGACTCCCAATCGCTTAGCGCGGCCTGGGTGTTTGCAATTTTCCGCATGCGCGTCATGTCACGTTCTGCATCGGAAAGCGTGGGGAACTCGGGTTGTTCCAGCGCCGCCTGTGCGGGAGCATCTGTACCGCCAATTCGAATGGTTCCCGTGCCGAGGCCTTTCAGGGTGAAGCCCAGGAGGAATCCGATACACAGACCTACCCCGATCCCAATGCCCAGCAGCTCAAAACCCGCCGGATTGCGCACCTTACGGCGACGCCCACCGCCGTTGCGATGATTCTTATTACTGCGCCACTCGCGTTTGCTGTAATATTTGCGGGCTTCCGGATACATATCCCGCAATTATAACACGATTCAGGCTGTTTGTATGCACTAAACCAAGTCTGGAGCGGGCGGAACCAGGGCCAACAGCCGGTGGATGGCGATGATCAGGCGCGCGCGAAGGGGCTGACCTTTCTTCCAGATGGCCTGCTGCATCGCGGTGTAGGTTTTGCGACCGGCATCCGTCTCTATTTCAATCGGCTCGTACCCGAGCGAACGCACATCATAAGGGCTGGCCCGCATGTCCATTTCGCGGGCATCGACCGCCAGCCAGAAGGCTTCGGCGATCAACTCGCTCTCGATCCACGGGGACAATTTGTGGGCCCACTTATACAAATCCATATTCACATGCAGGCAGCCGGGCTGCTCAAACTTCGCCCGACTGTCCCCGTCGGGTTGCAGGCTGTTCATGGAAATCGCCTCCTTGGAAAAGAATCGAAACGCATCAAAATGGCTGCAGCATATTTGCGATTGATCAACAAAAGCAACGAGCTCGTGATGGGGCATCCGCAAGGGGAATTTCGGGTGTCGAACATCCTGCGCATTATACACCATCGCCCATTCGTGGAGCCCCATACACCCGAAAAAAGGTGCCCGGCTGGCCGTGGATTCCAGCAGATGAGCGATCCATTTTGCCGATGCACAGCGACGCTCAGGAACGGAGTCCGGGTAAAGCCCGATGCCCTGCGGGCCATCCTTGAAGTGCCGGTGCTCCAGGAAGGCCTCCGCGGGCCCGTCCAGATAGACGTGCATGCCCGGGGACCAGCGCAACAACTGGGCCGGACGGAAATTGTAATACTCAAACAAAAAATCATGCACCGGATGGGCAACTGATCGGTGTTTACGCGCCAGATGCGCATCCAGAAAGGGCTTCAACTGGGCATGGTGAGCCTCTTCACGGGAACGCCATTCGGCCTCCGAAAGGTGAACGGCTTGAGTTAAACTTTGCTGGGTGATTTCCATTGGCAACACATGCGGGCGGGGTAAGGTAACCCGATTCTGAGCGAATAAAAATGGTAAACTACAATGACGGATGAACCAAAAGGCTATAAGTACAACCCGCTCACCCAACGGGCAGGTCGCCGACTGATCATTACCCTTTTCGTCGTCACCATCGCCGCCATCGGCTTCCTCACCCGCGGGCTTGGGACCTACATCAATCACGTTCGCTACCAGGCTGAGAGCTCCCTCAACTTCCATAAATGCATCAAGGTCATCTCGGGTGACACCATTCGCGTGGTCTCCCACCGAACGGGCGTGGAAAAGATCGTGCGCGTTGCCGGGATCCAGGCCCCGCCCCGCCCCGACAGCCCCGAAGCAGCGGCCTTCATCGCGGCAACCGCCTGCCCGGAATCCGAGCTGCTCGAATTATCCGGGATCAGTCGCAATGCGCTGCAGATCTGGGTCTACAAACACCTGCTCGACCTGGAGTTCACCAATCACGTGGATGACAAAGGGTATGAGCTGGTGCATGCCGAAAAAAACGGGGTGGACCTGGGGTATAAGCAACTCAG
>JBLIND010000326.1:0-7434 GCA_047639095.1 Candidatus Omnitrophota bacterium
CGGGAAGGAGGTCCCGACCGGCGATGCCGATTTCACGTGCGATGGGATCGAGTACGGAGGTGACCCGATCCTTGATGCCGGATTCGCTGACGATGGCGTGACCAAGTGCGTAAAAGATCACCAGCGGAAGCACCCAGAGCAGGAGGCCGATCATCAGGAGCAGCGGACCCTCGCCATGCGCGCCGAAAAGAAAGAGGAAGGGCCCATCCGGCATGCGCTCCAGCATGCGACCCAGAAATGCAGACAGGGATTGCATGAAAGGGCCTTCGGCCCAGCGGGCGAACAGGTACGTCAATGTTACGGTAATCGCAAAGAAGGCGAAGAGACAGGTCAAGGCGACGGCTTTGCCGATCGCCGGCACTTCCAGCAGGGTTGCCACCGGTTCCAGCGCGGCTTCCGCGTCCTCCCATCCGTGGATATCCGTTCGTTCAAGCACATGGGCTTTGCCGACCAGATCCGCCATTTCCTGCTGATCGTAGCGGTTGAACTTTCGGGCGTTGATGCTGGTCACCGGGATGCCGAGCTCTTCGCTGCAGCGCTTGGCGAATTTCTCCGTCGCATAGGCGCATTTATCTTTGTAGGTCACCACCATGGCCACCCGGCGGCCACTCAGTTCTTCGCGAACGAGATCCATGAGTCGTGCGGCGTCGAGATCGGCATCGGTGCCGCGCACCACCAGCAGCACCGTGTCCTCCTCATCCAGTTGGTGGAGTACGTTCAAGGTCGCGGCGTGGTCACCGATGAGGCGGATATCCGGCGCTTCGATCAACTCACAGGACAGACCGCGGCAGAGGGCCCGACGACAGAGCACGCCCGCATTTTTGAACGGAAGCAGGGTGCCGGTTGAGTGGCCGGCCCACTCGCGGAATAAGGACGATTTTCCGGAGTTGTCGAGGCCGACGAGGACGATCGATGCGCGTTCTCCTGCTTCGGGCAGCACGGTTATTGGAGTGGGGGTTTCGGTGCGGTGAAAATTCTGTACGAGGTCCATGCTGCTCCAGGTTTGGGTCCGTTCCCGGTCCGCTCCCTGTCCGGTCAACGCGGCGGGAAGGGGGCTACGGTTGGACCATCCAGAGAGCAACCCCTGTACCAACACGTCATTATTTGTTCGACAAGGGCTCAACTGCCAAAAATCACCCGACGGGACTGTGGAAAAGCGTACCCGAGGTCAGAAATGTGAAGCGGCCCGATCGTCACGGGCATCACAGGATTTCAAAAAAGCGGAACTTGGAATGGTGTACCTCGCCTCTTGTCAGAGGGCCGGTCTTTTCGGGTGGCGACGATCCCAAGCGATGAACAAACCTCCATACAGCTTGTTTACTCGCGTCGGGCCTGTGCTAGGCTACGCGCCGATGTCCAAATTCCTTGATCCCGATTTCCCCTTCTCACCCAGGCGCATGCCCTTCTATTACGGATGGCTCATCCTGCCCGTCGCCATTCTGGGGATCGTCGCCAGCATCCCTGGCCAAACTGCGGGCTTCTCCGCCTTTACCGAGCCGCTTTTGAAGCTCAGTGGCCTGAGCCGACTCCAGCTCAGTTGCTGCTATTTCGTGGGCACCTTTGCAAGCGGACTGTTATTGCCCCGCGCGGGAAAGCTCCTGGACAGCTGGGGCATCCGGCCCATGGCCGTGCTGACCTGTCTGGGGCTGGCGTGCACGCTGTTGATCATGTCCAGGGTCGACCACCTGGTCGCGGCAACCCTGGGTCGCTGCTGTTCGCCGCGCGTTGCCTATGCCTTCATCCTCACCCTCGGCATTCTCGGTCTGCGATTTTTTGGTCAGGGGATGTTACCCATCATCAGCAACACGCTGATCGGCCGTTGGTTTATCACCCGCCGCGGACGGGCGGTTGCACTGATGAGTGTGTGCAACGGCGTCGTCTTCAGCCTTTCGCCCTTCATCCTCTACAAGCTGGTTGATCAGGTGGGTTGGACGAATGCCTGGGTGGGTCTGGCGCTGGCCATTGGCGTCGGGGCGACACTGGTCTTCTGGCTCGTCCATCGCGAAAGCCCTGAAGCCTGTGGCATCCCGGCCGACGGTTCAACCAGCGATACTCCGGCCGAAGTGATGACAGGAGTCACCGCTGAGGCGGCCATGCGCACCCGTGCCTTCTGGGCCTGCCTGCTGCCCCCGGCCGCGATCGGGATGATCATGACCGCAGTGACTTTTCATATTGTCGCATATGGAAGCGAAGTGGGGGTCTCGGTTGAAAAAGCCCTGACCGTCTTTCTGCCGATCTCGGCGATCAGCATTCCGACGGGCTTCCTGTCCTCCTGGATGAGCCAGCGTATTGGCATGGTCCGGTTGCTGCAGCTGATGTCCGTGGCTCAGCTCGTCGGCACGGTTTCGCTGCAACACCTCGGTTCGCCCCTTGGGTATGTGCTCTCCGCGCTCGGTCTCGGGGTCGCCTCCGGACTCTTTGGCCCCATTCAAACCATTGGCCTGCCCGAATATTTTGGCCGCCTGCATCTCGGCGCCATCAATGGACGATTCTATGCCTGTTGTGTGCTCGCGAGCGCCCTTGGGCCGGCGCTCTTTGCCGGCGTCCAACACCTGTCCGGCAGTTTCTTTGTCGCGCTGTACATCTGCCTGAGTCTACCCCTGACCGGCCTGCTGCTGACCATCGGTCTTCGTCGGTGATCGCGGTCGGGTGCTCGTTTGATTCATTCAAACCGCATTCATGACCAGGCCAATGAGCAGGAGGCCGCTGGCCAGCCCGGCGAAGAGCTCGCTGCTTTTCGGGAAGCGGGTCAGGACGCGTTCGGATCGAATCGCGCAGAAGAAGAGGGTGCCCAACAGGAGCGCCAGCCAGGGGGCCTGGGCGGTAGAAACGCTCGGGCCGGCATGGGTAAAGGCGGTTCGCGCCAGGAGCCCGGCCGGGAAGGCCAGCAGGACGATCCATCGTTGCGCCCGGCTGCTCAGCAGGGGTGTCTGGTTCTTGATGGCATCGTAGAGCGAGCGTGTGCGCGGACGCGAAGGTTGGGCGCAGGTCCGGATGCTGATCAAACAGATGATGAGCAGGAAGAAGGCGATGACCCAATAGGCGACGGCGTGGGTGAGGTGGAGCGGTCCGAGCAGCTGGGCGGCCGGACGGAAGAGCATGCCCAGCGTGTACAGCAGGGCGCTGATGCCCGCGAGGACGAGGTTGCCCCGGATGAGCAGCAGGAGAACGGCCAGACCGCCGAGCGGGATGAGCAGGGTGCTGCGGAGCATGTTCGGCGCGGACGCGGTGGCCACAAGGGGTTTGACGGCAGGAGCCGACGTGGTTTTCACGGGTGTAGACTCCGTCGTCTTCGGCACTGGGATAGCCGGGGCCACGGCAACCAGGTCGGTTTCGTCATCGCTATCATCCAGGGCATCCTGCTCAAGGGTATACCAGGCTGAATCGGGAATCCCCATGGAGCGGCTGATCAAATCGCCGAGGGAGGCTTCGTTGATTTGTTTGCGGATCAAGGTTCCCCCACCTGCGATGAGGGTGGGGGTGAGTTGGCGTTGACCGCCTGGAATGTTGAACACATTGCTCAGGCGTTCGCTGAGTTCGACTGTTTCGAATGCGGCGATGTCGTGTGCCTCGACCACAAGTTCAGGAAAGATTTCGCGGTATTGATCGAGCAGCAGGCGGGTCTCCTCACATTCCGGGCAACCTATTTCATAGAAGTAGACGATGCGGGTGGAGAGGCTCTCGGTCGCGTTTTCGCTTCGCGCCTGCACGGTTTGTCCGGCGGGATCATTTTCTGGATCTTCATTGGCCAGGACGGCTTCGACGAACACCTTGTCGACCTCCTTGAGCGTATATTCACTCATCGTCGTGCGGTCCACCCATTCGAGCAGGAAGGCGTAGTCTGCTTCCAGGCGCAGATCACCCTCACTCAGAAAGTCTTCCATGCGACTCGCGATCGCGCGTTGATCGCGAAAGCCTTTCATGGCCTGTTGCAACTGGTCGGGGGGCACCTCCTGTTTGTAGCGAAGCAGGGCGAGCATCGCCTCCAGGCGAATACTCGGAGCGGTGTCTTTCGTCAGGCGGTTTAACAGGTCGAGGATGTGTGCTTTGGGGGCCGTCCCGTTGTTGTAAACGCCACTCGTGTAGGTGCTTTTCTTTTCGTTGAAATAGAATTGCAGTCGGTAGGAGGGATCACCGTATTTTGCAAAGAAGATGCCGCGAACCTTGTCCGAGGGGTCTTCCACCAGCTGGGTCCATTCCTCGTCGCTGACCAGGCGATTATTCTGTGCGTAGATTTGCCAGGCGGCCCGTCGCAGGTAGGGATCGTCAGCGGTGAGGAGCGGTTGAAAGAGTTTCTTATGCTGGGTTGACCAGGCGTTTCCCAACACGTAGATGGCGCCGATCATCTGTTCCGCGCTGTGCGTATCCGTCGCCTCGAGAATCGATTCAGCCCAAGTGCGGAGCTGCTTCTTCACCTTGTAGCTCTCCATGGCCTCGCTGAGGGAGTAGTCAAAAACCTCATACGCTTTCAGGGGCGTATCCGGACGGAGCAGCTCATCGGTCACTTGAGCGACCAGGCCGAGATTCTGGCTCTCGATGATGGTATTGCCTGCGGAACGACGCAGTTGTTCGTTGGGGTCGGCCAGGTAGCTGGCGAGCAGGGAGAAGCTGTCCTCGGAAGGAATGTCCTTGATCGCTTCGAGGAGTTCGGCTTTCCGCTCGATCGGTGTTTCATCGATGTAAGTGGCAATCACGGGCACGGCGGGTTTGTACCGCATCTGGGCCAGGATGACAGCGGTGTCGAGGCGGAGGTCGGTGTCCTCTTCCTGGTCGAGGTAGGGCTTGAGCGCGGTCAGCCAGCTCAGCCTGGGTGCATCGGCGGTGGCAGTTTCGGTGCCAGGCGCCTCGCCAAAACCAAATGCGGAGATCAGTCCGTCGAGGTTAACCGCCAAGGTGGGTTTTGCGGGGGTCTCTTTTCCGAGGAAGGCCTCGAACAAGGCTTCTTCTGCGTTCTGGGTAGGGCTAGTCGGTGTTTGAGCCGCCGATGCGGGCGTGTCCTCGGTGGGCGCGTCGCCGAAGGCATCGAAGAGATCCCCCAGCGGGTCTCCGGCATCGGGCGCATCGGCCTGCACAGTCGGTGTGTCCTCTTCATACAGGTCCTCAATTTCGATGTTGTTCCTGGAGTACCCCCAGTCGTGACGCGAGGGTATTTGCAAATTGGAAATGATTGCCCGGGCTTCTTCCGGCACCTGCTTGAGCAGCACGGCGATCAGGCGTTCTTTCACCTCGGGTTGGTGCATGGCGGTTTGACTTACGATGCGCAGGGCGGCGCAACGCACATCGAGGTCCTCGTGGTCGATATATATTATTGCCGCAGCGCTGCCATAGAGACCCAGCGAGCCGATCGATTCGAGGATGGTCAGCAGCTTCTCGGCAGGCTGGGTGTCGATCTGGGCGAGGATATCCTCACTGAGGGCTTCACCAAAACCGCGCCAGGCGGCGATGACCGGCGGCAGGAGGTTTGCATCCTTTTTGACCAGTTCGACCAGCTTGTCTTTTGCCTTGGCTTTCGCGAGGGAGGCATAGGCGGCGACTGCGTTGAAGCGTACGAACTCGTCTTCATCTTCCAGCAGGGCGCCAACGTCCTCTGCGAGTTGCGTGGCGTTTACTTTCTGGACCGCACTGATCGCGGTGGCGCGCACCCGCCAGCGTGGATCCTGCAGGCAGGGTTTGAGTTGATCCGCAAAACGATCTGAGCGAAGTTTTTCGATGCTGCGCAAGGCCATGATGGCGACGTCTTCGACTTCATGCTGCAGGTAGGTCGACACGACCCGGGCCGAGCCAACCGTACGCACGTTGCCAAATCCGCGGAGGCCGGCGATGAGCACATCCACATTTTTTTCCTCCTTGAGATGTTCCGAAACGGGTCTGACCGCCGATTTTCCACCGGCGACCAGCATGGCTTCAATCGCGGTTTCACGGATGAGGGAGTCCTTGTCTTTGAGGAACGCGGCAAGCGTTGGCATGGCATCAGGTCCTTTGCGGGAAATTTCGCGGATGAGATGCATGCGAACATCGGGATTTCCGGTGAGGAGTCGGTGGGACACCGACGGCGCATCCGGCATGTTGAGCGCGTTCAGCCGGATGCTGAATTCAACCTCCTGAAGCAGCAGTTTATCGTGATCACTGAGCGTCGCCCCGCTGTCCGCGAAGGCGCGGAGGGCTTTGACGGTTGCTTCATCGCCCTGTTCGAGCATGCGCAGCGCACGGAAGGCTCGCTGCTCATCCTTTGACACCACGTCGCGAATGTAATCGGCCTGTTGTTCGTTCGTCATGCGGGCGAAGCGATAGGTGTTCGTGGTGTCGCCCCGCTGTTCGGCCCAGGCCGCCCAGTCGGACAGGCTCCGTTGCAGGACGGGATCCTCCGCGTGGGCTATCCAGGGGTCAAAGGCGAAATGTTCACCAGAAATTTCCTCCAACAGTTCGAGGGCGCCCAGGCGTACGGGCAGTTGTTCGTGGCTGAGCAGGCTGACCAGGGTGGAGGCGGGGAAGGGCTGCTGACCGAGCAGGACTTCGCGCAGGTTGCGCTGACCGCTTTCCTTGCCGAGGCTGGTCAGGACCTCGACCCAATCACCCGCTTCGAGGCCATCGGATTTTATGCGCTCGATGAGTGCGGCCACATCGTCCGGTTTTTCGACGACCTCGGCCGTGGGGTCGAGTGCGCGCTTCAGGATGGCAATTAAGTCCTCCTTGTTGACGAAGCCGTTCACCCGACCGTGCTCCCGCCCATCGGAAGAGAGCAAGACGGTTACCGGAATGCCTTGGATGCCGAAGCGGCGCGCGGTTCCTTCGTCCTCACTCACATCCACCTTGAAGAGGATGAACGCCGCCATGAGTTCCGCCACCTCGGGGTCGGTAAACACCGTATCCAGCATCTTGTGGCAATAGGGACAGCTCGGCGAACTGAAGAAGGCAAAGATTGTTTTATATTCGGCGGTGGCGCGCAGGTTGGCGGTCTTCAGGTCGGTCTGCCAATCCAGGCCAGTGGCCTGTTTTTTGAGCAGCTCGCCTGCCGTCTCGGTTTCCGTGGCCGGTTTTTCGGGCGTCTTTCCCGTGTGCGGAACCGGGCTTTTGTCCGGGGTTGGAATGCCTCGGGCGGCTCCTGCAAGAAGCAGGGCCAGGACCAAGAAGCTGCGAAGGGTCGACCGTGTGTAGCGCATGGGGTTCTCAGTACAAAAGCGAATAGACGAAGATGTTGACGATCAACTCGAGCGAGTTGGCAATTTCATTTCCGCCACAGCAACAACAGCCTTCGGTATTTGCCGTGTCGTTCAACCCATGCGGAGAGAAGACGGTGACGATCTTGTTGTCGACCTCGATGCCTTGCAAGGTGGCTTGTCCCTCATGCGCCAGGGTGATCGATTCGATCTTGTTTACGGTCTTGAAGATGGGGTGATCCATCGCGATGTCAGAGAGTTCGGCGTCTTCCAAGAT
>JBLIND010000327.1:0-7414 GCA_047639095.1 Candidatus Omnitrophota bacterium
TCGGCCATTCCGGATGGGCATCCAGTTCGTCGAGCGCTCCTAGCGCGGCACCGACGGCGGCTGGGGGGAGACCAGTGGAATAAATAAACGGTCGCGATCGATTGATGAGGTACGATCGCATGGTTTCGGAGCAGGCCACGTATCCTCCGTATCCGCCGAGGGCTTTGCTCAGCGTGCCTACCGCAAGTTGCACGCGGCCTTGCAGGCCAAGCTCGGCGACGAGGCCGCGGCCGTGAGGACCAAAGGTGCCGGTTGCATGCGCTTCATCGACCATGCACAAGGCACCCGCTCGTTCGGCGAGCATGGTAATGTCTTCCAGCGGCGCGAGGTCGCCGTCCATGCTGAACAGCGATTCGGTCACCACCAGACGTCGGCCGGATGAGGGCTTGCCGAGCAGGAAGGCGAGGTGGTCGACATCGTTATGTTGAAAGCGCTGAAGGCGTGCGCCGCTCAGGCGAATTGCATCAAGGATACTTGCATGTACCAGGCGATCGGCAAAGACCTCGTCGTTGCGTCCAACCAGGGCGGTGATGACTCCGACGTTGGTTAGGAATCCACTGCCGAATAACAAGGCGTGTTCATAGCCCTTATCGATGGCCAGGCGACTTTCCAATTCCTCATGACAGGGGAGATCTCCCGCGACCAGGCGGGACGCGGTGGCCCCGGCGCCAAACCGTTCGAGATATTCATGTGCGCGACCGAGCACGGTGGGGTGTGAACTCAGCTCCAAGTAGTCGTTGCTCGAAAAATTGAGCCAGGCCTGGCCTCCAACCGTAATATGTCCGCCCGTCGACTCCTGCACGTGGAGGTCCCGATAGGCCGACTGATACTTGAGTTGTTCCAGTTCCTCTCTCAGACTCGCTTCGACATCTTTCACGTATGGAGGTCTGCTAAATTAACATTGCTTTGTAAAGTGCACTTATGTTGTATGATCTTTTTAATCATTGTGGGCTGTGATCTTGAAATGAAGTGGAATCAATTAAGTGAAAAGGTTCTGGCGGGTGGCCAGGTTACGCGTGAAGAGGCGCTGGACGTTTTGCGTGTACCCGACGATGAGATATTGGGTGTGCTGCATGCCGCGTTCCAGCTCCGCCTCCGATTCTGGGGACGCGGCGTAAATATTCATATTCTTGAGAATGCCAAGAGCGGACTCTGCCGTGAGAATTGTAAATTCTGCAGCCAGGCCATCGGTTCGTACAGTGGGGTCGATCGCTATCAGATGATGACCCCCGAGCAGATGCTCGAAGGCGCACGAAATGCCCACGCCATGGGCGCCGTCAAATATTGCATTGTCACCGCAACCCGCGGCCCCTCGCCACGCGAATTGGATACCATTTGTACCGCTGTGAAACAGATCAAGGCGGAGATGCCGATCCATATATGTACATCACTGGGTTTGCTGAATCCTGAGCAGGCGGCTGAGTTGGCGGCTGCCGGGGTGGATCGGTTTAACCACAACTTGGAAACCTCGCGGGAATTTTACTCCGAAATCTGTAATACCCACACCTACGACGACCGGGTGAATACGATTAAACACGCCAAGGCTGCCGGCATGGAAGCCTGCTGCGGTGGTATCATGGGCATGGGTGAGACCGACGAGGACCGCGTTCAGCTCGCCATGGAGTTACGAGAGCTCGAGGTGGAGTCCATTCCGGTGAATTTCCTGGATCCACGTCCGGGTACGCCGATGGAACATTGTACGCGACTTACCCCTGTCCAATGTCTCAAGGCGCTTTGTATGTTTCGTTTTGTGAATCCGACCCGTGATATCCGGGCGGCAGGCGGCCGCGAGGTCTGTCTTAAGCACCTGCAGCCCTTCGCTCTTTATCCCGCCAACTCCATCTTCTCCGAAGGGTATCTGACCACGCCGGGGCAGGGGAACAACGCGGATCGCGATATGATCGAAGAGGCCGGCTTCCACATCGCCGAGCTCGTACCTGCATGATGAACCGCATGGAATAATGAATGCTCCGCAAAAGCGCCCGTTTGCCGCATCGCCCGTCTTCATTTTCGTGGCGTGCATCGGACTGACCTTTGGCTATTCCAGTTTGTTGCTCACGATCACTCTGCTTTTGCAGGATTGGATCCCCTTTGCGGTACTCGCGAGCCTCTGCGCTTACCTCTTTGTGACCTCCATGGCCCGCCTGATCAAGAATCCGTATCGCGTGTACCTCATCATTACCTCGCTCAGCCTGGTCGTGGGAGCCGCTCAGATCATCCTCATCATTATTCGCTGGGAATTCTGGATGGAGAAGTACCGGAAGACCACCTACTTTAACCCGTCCAACGATACGGAATCCTGGATCATGATCTCGATCTTTGTGATCATCTCCGCGCTGTTGAGCGCGCAATTTTACTCCCTCCACACGAAAAATAATCGTTTTCGGACCTCCGAAAAACCCCGGTACGAATGATCGCTGGTTTGGGGAGGCGAGGCCCCCGCCTGTTAACAAGTCTACCGGAAATGCGGGAAACGCTTGACAAAGATTCGTACGTACGTAGGTTCTCGCCCTTTTACAGGAGATTTGAACCATGTCGATGCATAGAAGCCTTAAGTCCGCCAATAAAATCCGCCAAAAGCGCAACGTTCTCAAGCGGTTCGAACGCGTAGAGCTGCTGAAGACTCGTGGCGACTGGTCAGACGGTGACCGCGCGTACGGTTTGCGTAAGACCAAACCAGCAGAATAACCGATTCGGTTAAACCAATACCTGGCTCGTTGCGGCCTTGGATCCCGGCGTTCCTGCGAACATCTTATCGCAGATCGCCGGGTTTCTGTTGATGGGGATCTTGCCGAGACCCCCGCCATCCAGATTGTGCCCGGCGTAAGTCAGGTATGCCTGGACGGTCAGCTGGTACAGCCCGAGGCGTTCGTTTACCTCTTGATGAATAAACCGGGTGACGTGGTCTGTACCAACGACGATCCTCAGGGGCGGACCACCTATCTCGATCTGCTCCCGGATTTTGACGAACGGGTTTTTCCCGTGGGCCGTCTCGACCGGGACAGCGAAGGACTCCTGCTCATTACCAACGATGGCAATCTGGCCAATCGGCTGATGCATCCGCGATACGAGGTTGAAAAGGTCTACGTGGCAACCGTCGAACGCCTCTTGTCCGATTCTGAAATCGCTTCTTTTAAAGAAGGTGTGCAATCGGAAGGCGATCTCTTGAAAGCCGATGCCGTGAAGGAGCTTTCCGCGGAAGCCTGGCCCAAGTACGAGATTCGGGTTCACGAGGGAAAAAATCGTCACATCCGCCGAATGTTTGAAGCGTATGATATCGAGGTTCGCCAACTTAAGCGGATTCGGTTTGGACCCTTGACCCTGGAAGGACTCGGCCGAGGCATGACGCGCCCATTGACCGAGGCCGAGCTGCGCCTCCTCCAACCCTGATTCGTGGTATCCCCAAAAAAAAAAGGACATAAGTACGCCCCCCAATCCGCGTGCATCCGTGGTTTCTCCGTCCCCGTGTAAGCACGCCCGTTTTCCAACAACCTGCTAGCCGCTCATGTCGATGACGGTCCGGGTATCCGAGCCAAAAGCTTCGAGTCGATCCAGCACTTCGTTCACCGCCCCAGCTTCCAGCGGCACCTTCCTGGTCACCGCCTGACCCGGTTTTATTTTTCCATCAGAACGCCAGGCGAGGAGCTGTTCGATCTCGCTTCCCAGGTGATCCGATACACCGATCATTTCCCCTTCACGTCCGATCAAGTCGCGATAGGTATCTACGTCAATCACTTGATCCGTGATGCCGGCCAGGGCTGCTCGACCGCGATTTCCGAGCACGTGTACGCACTGCGCCATTGTCTGCGGCAGACCGATCAGTTCTATGGCAACGTCGACCCCCGCTCCGTTCGTCAGCGAGAGGATGTGCGCGACCGGATCGCATTCTCCGGCATGAATGATCTCTGCACCCAGCCGCTCTGCTTGTTTCAACTTGTGCTCATCGATGTCCACCGCAAAGACGCGGGAAGCGCCCATAACTTTCGCCAGTTGAAGCGCCGAGAAGCCCAAACCCCCACAGCCGAAAATGGCCACGGTTTCACCTGGTTGCAGACGCGCTTTATTCAAGGCGTGATAGGAGGTCGCGGTCGAACACATCATGATCGCTGCCTCGGCAAAGCCGACGTCGGCCGGGATCGTATAGATGCTCTTCGTCGGGTGCGCGATGTATTCCGCAAAGCCCCCGTTCCGGCTTTTGCCAATCATCTCGCTCTCCGGGCAGAACTGTTCGTGCCCGCTCATGCAGGCGCTGCAGGATCCGCAGAAAGTCAGGTAGTGCAGGCACACCCGGTCGCCGACTTCCCAACCCGGGGTTTCGCTCGCCTCGATCACGCCCGCGACCTCGTGCCCGGGGATGAGGGGGAGGGGGCCCGCAGGGGAGCGACCGTTCCGATAATGGACATCGGAGTGGCAGATGCCGGCCGCATGCACCTTGACCAGCACTTCGCCCGGTTGGGGCTGGGGTGTGGGCAGGTCAACATCCAGCAGGGGCTTACCTGCTTCAATGAGTTGTATGGCTTTCATTATGTGGTACAGAGTAGGGCTTAACCCGTGCCCTCGGCAAAGGAGAATCGATGAAAGTTACCAGCTGTCTGATCACAGGTCTCTTGATGTGTATGAATCTGCCCGCCCAGAAATTTGTTGCCAACTACGACGAGTCGAAAATTCCGGCTTATACCCTGCCCGATCCCCTGGAAGGGGTTGCAACAGCCAAGGACTGGCCCGCGCGCCGTGAGGTGATTCGCAAGCTGCTCGCGAAGGAAATGTTTGGTCGCGTGCCCTCCCATACCGCCCGACTTGAGATCGTGCCGGATCCGAATCCATTTTCCATCCTCGATGGAAAAGCCCTCGTCTCGCAACCCGCGATCAA
Source organism: Candidatus Omnitrophota bacterium (assembly GCA_047639095.1). Lineage (GTDB taxonomy): Bacteria > Verrucomicrobiota > Kiritimatiellia > SS1-B-03-39 > UBA6053 > JAPYUI01. The sequence goes on from JBLIND010000327.1 coordinate 4,871, forward strand.
GATCGCCGGAACCACCTGGGATCTGATGATTATTCGCACGGCACATCCAGATGGCGCCACACCCGCCTTTCTGGCGTATAATTTCGAGGGGAATCACACCGTCATTCCGGATGCGGGTGTTCGCTTGCCAAGCTCCTGGCAACGCAAGACCGCCGACCATCGGGCGCACGAGAAGGATCGCGGCAGCAAGGCGAGCCGCTGGGACGTCGAGGCGATCATCGACGCCGGATACGCCCTGGTGACCTTGTATTGCGGTGATGTCGATCCAGACATGAATGACGGGTTTCGCGATGGCGTACATGCTGAATTCGGCGTACCCAAGCCCGATGAGTGGGGTTCGATTGCGACGTGGGCCTGGGGATTGAGCAAGGTCCTCGACTATTTCGATGCTTCGCACTTTATCGATGCCGAGCGCGTCGCGGTCATGGGGCACTCACGCCTGGGTAAAACATCGCTCTGGGCCGGTGCAAACGATGAACGCTTCGCCCTGGTGATCTCCAATAATTCTGGCTGTGGCGGCGCCGCCCTGTCCAAACGGGCGATTGGTGAAACCGTTGGCCGGATCAATACCAGTTTTCCCCATTGGTTCTGTGGCAATTTCAAGAAGTACAATGAGAACGAATCCGCCATGGCTTTTGATGCTCATATGCTCCTTGCCCTGGTCGCGCCGCGGCCCCTGTACGTGGCCAGTGCAGAGGGGGACACCTGGGCGGACCCGCAGGGTGAATTTCTCGCCTGCGTTGGCGCTGACCCTGTGTACCGATTGCTGGGGACTGAAGGCTTGCCGCATCGGAACATGCCTAAGGTGAACCAGCCGGTCGTCGGGCAGATCGGCTACCACGTCCGGACGGGCAAGCACGATGTCACGCCATACGATTGGGCTCAGTACATCGCTTTTGCGGATAAGCACTTTAAGTAAGTAAGCGGGGCGTCGAGAGGCGGCCTCCGTTGCGTCTCAGTTGCGTCGCAGTTGCGTCGCAGTTGCGTCGCATGGGCATCGCAGTTGCGTCTCCGTTACGTCTCAGTTGCGTCGCAGTTGCGTCTCAGTTGCGTCGCATGGGCATCGCGCGTCGCTGCGAGCGATCCAGCACGAATTCCTGCAAGGCCAGCTCCAGCGGACGGTCCGTGCCAAGAGCGTGGTGGTCGATGCCCAGGCCATGACAGATAGTTCCGATTTGCTCGAGGTGGGCTTTCAGGTTCTCTTGATACTCCGCACGCGCGGCCTGGGGGTCCACCAGCATATCTTCACCGGTCTCCAGATCCTTGAACACGGACGGAGTTTTGAAATCCAACTCCCGTTCTGCTGGATCAAGAATTTGAAAAACAATGACCTCGTGCCCGCGCGAACGCAGGTAGCCCAGTTGCTTTTGCAAGGCATCGATGCTGGTGAGCAGGTCCGAAATCAACACCACCAGCCCGCGCTTGTTGAGCATGTCGGCCATCTTCCTCAAAGGTCGTTCCAGTTCAGTACCCAGCCCTTCAGGTTCTTTTTCGAGTTCCAGCATCAGGTGGCGCAAGTGTCCGGGTCGGTTGCGCGCCGGGAGGTAATGGGTGATGTCCTGGTCGAAGGCCATCAGGCCGACCGCATCCCCCTGACTGTAAAGGAACTGAGCCAGGGTCGCCGCCAGCGTCGCACCATAGGTGGCTTTCGTGTAGTCCAGGGAGGTGAAGGCCATGGAGGCACTCTGGTCGACCAGGAACCAGCAGCGCAGGTTGGTCTCATCCTCGTATCGCTTGATGTAGAGCCGGTCGCTACGGGCGTACAGCTTCCAATCCAGGTGTCGGGTATCATCGCCCGGGCTGTAATCGCGGTATTCGGTGAACTCGACGGAGAAGCCGTGAAAGGGTGAACGATGAATCCCGGAGAGATAGCCTTCCACCACGACCTTAGCGCGCAGCTCCAGGGCTTTAATCCGCATCAGCGCGGCCGGATCGATCAGCTCTTTCTTAATGCTAAGCCCAATGGTTGGTAGGTTGAAGTCCTGTACGTGTCTGCACAGGTGTGGAAACGATTATACCACCAAGTATAAGACGTATGCCGTGTAACCGACCAGCATCAATGCGCCTTCCCAACGTTTTAGTATGAAGCCATTGCGCATAAAGAGCAGGGACGCTACGGCGACTACGAGCATGACGCCGACATCCACCCAGCCGACACTGCCCGGTGTCTGGGCAAAGGTCAGCGGTTTGACCATGGCCGATATACCCAATACCGAGAGAATATTGAAGATGTTGGAGCCCACCACGTTCCCAACTACGATGTCAGACTTTTTACGAATCGATGCCGCGACCGAGGTGGCCAGCTCGGGTAAACTCCCGCCCAGAGCGACAATGGTCAAGGCGATCACCGCATTGCTCACACCGAAACGGGAGGCGATACTGACCGCCCCCTTCAGCATGAGGTCCGACCCGTAGCTCAGCATGAGCGGGCCGATGACAATGAACAGAATCAAGAGCCACGTTTTCGTGGGTACTTCAGGGATATCCGCGATGTCATCTTCGCTGATGCCTTCGTCGGCCAAGGCGGTTTTTTTAGACATCTTC
>JBLIND010000328.1:0-7407 GCA_047639095.1 Candidatus Omnitrophota bacterium
ACTCGGATTGATAGATCAAAATTTAACCGGAAAGTTGCTGCTTTCCGGGACGTTTCTGGCCTGCGCCAAGGGAAAGGTATTACTGGATGGCGAAGGGCGGTTCAACATGCCGCACCTACGGTCGAATGATCCGGAAGGGCTGAAAGAAGCCTTCATTCTCTTTTCACGGAATTAGAACACGCACAAGCCTGACCGGATTCCGGGCTGACACGCACCCACGTTCTCGCAGACGGAGAAGCCATTGCCGCCATCGCTCATGGGTGGTATGGTGATCGCTCCTGATGAAAACGACTCCTCTAACGATCTCCCCTCCCATTCTTCGCCTCATCTTCGTTCTCCTCTCCTCGCCAATTTTCACGGCATATGCTGACGAAGTTCGCCCCTATCCGTATATTCACGCAGATGCAGAAATGGTCGAACAAGCCATTCGCCTCCTGGTGGATGGGGAGTATAAAATGGCCTTCAATCGACACCAACAAGTGGTTCTCATTTCAGCTCCCGAGATCCTGCATGAAAAAATTGCCGCCGTACTTCAAAAAATTGATCGACCCGTAAAAAATATTCAGGTGCAGGTCGCCTTCAAGAAACAGGCCGTCCAGACGGACCGCGGTGCATCGGTCACCGGTGGCGGCGTCGTTATCGACCAGGGAGGAAACCGGAGCGGAGCGGTTACTATACGACCCGGGGTGCACCTTCAGTCCGAAGAGCGTCATTCACTCACCCGGCAACTTCTGACCACCCGAAGTGGCAGCGAAGCGAAGCTTCAAATCAGCACCGAGGTCCCCTACCTTGACTGGTTTATGGAGTACGGCTGGCGTTGGAGCTCCACCCAGGCTCGGATCAACTGGCAGTCTGTGGGTTCCTACCTCGTGGTCCAACCCACCATCGTCGGCGAAGGCGCCAGCGAACGTATAAAAATTAAACTTACTCCGGAACTCAGCGGACGGGTCGACGGACAGCCCTACGCGATTCGGTATGCGAAGATTTCGACAGAAGTCATCGCGCGAAATGGTGAAGCAGTGAAGATCGGTGGCCTGGCTTCCGGCAACGAAGTGTATAAAAAGTTTTTATTCGGCGTTGATCAGCACGGACGCCATGAGATTATGGACATCATATTGACCCCCAACATTCTGGAATTAAAATGAGCTTCACGGATGCATTCAAAGTCGGCCCCGACAACCCCATCAATCTATCCTCCTTCGATACGGCCCAGACCGCTGGATTTGAAAAAGACAAGAAAACGAAAAAGGTGTTTAAGGGAAATCTGGAGAACCTGGAAGAGATTCAATACAAACTCTACGCAGAAAGTAAGCGCTCGGTGCTGATCGTCCTGCAGGGCATCGATGCCGCCGGCAAGGACGGCACGATCCGAAAGGTGTTCTCCGCCTTCAACCCTCAGGGCTGCCCGGTCACCTCTTTCAAGGCCCCATCCAGCAATGAACTGGCACATGATTATCTCTGGCGCGTGCACAAGGCGGTTCCCCGCAAAGGTCATATCGGCCTTTTCAACCGCTCGCACTATGAAGATGTGCTGGTCGTGCGGGTACATAACTACGTCCCGGAATCCGTCTGGTCCACTCGGTACGAGCAGATCAACCAGTTTGAAAAACACCTGACGGACAATGGCACGCGCATCATCAAGTTCTTTCTCTACATCGATTCAGAGGAACAGCGGAAACGATTCGAGGCCCGTCGTGCGGACCCACTGAAGCATTGGAAGTTCAGCAAAGACGACGTCGAAAAGCGCAAACACTGGGACGCCTATGTCGAAGCGTTTCAAGACATGTTGGATCGAACCAGCACCGAAGCCGCTCCCTGGCATGTCGTGCCTGCGGACAACAAATGGTTCCGCAACCTGCTCGTCTCCCAGGTCACCCGCAGCGTGCTTGAAGAAATGGATCCGCAACTGCCGGCGCCGGAAAAAGGCATCGACAAAATTAAGATTGTGTAGCTGCTCCGGCTCTACTTCGAAGGAAGCTGCCAAGCCTCGTCGAAGAAACCGGCATCGACGATCTTGCCAGGTGTGAATGCATCCGGTGCCTGGCGAACATCCACGATGGCCCAGTCACCCAGCTTCGGATTCTGCAGGCTGTTTGTATGATCGTGCCCTTCCCGGTGCGTCGGCCCGGAATTCACGACGACATACTTCTCCGGATTCAGCGGGTTGGGGTACGTAAACACAACTACCTCATCCTGCTTCACGGGCTGGAAAGGGAGGGCACCTGCCATCCGGGCCAACAACGCGTTGCTCTCCGCATCCCCCCAGACAATCAGGTGGTACGCCTTCAGGTCCTCAGGCGTCACCTCCGAGTCTTTCTTCACCCGGGGCGATCCCCGGTACAGCGCATTCCAGCGGGCCAGAAAATGCTCAAGTTCAAATGCCATCCAGGATTGAAAGCGCGCGTTCTGCGAGGTTCCAGAAGGTGTCACGACCATGAAGGGTTCCAGGAAGGCATCATCGATGGGGCCTTGCAGGCCCGGCTTTTTGACCAAGCCGAATTCTTCCGGCGATTTCGCCGTCCAGGCCCCGTCAACGTTCCAGAATTCTTTCGCCTCGGGGTTATCCAGAGACTGACCATCTATCTGGATGGTGGCAGCCGGACGATGCAACCTAAACGCACGTACGTTCCGCGTTGACACAGACAACGCCTCCCCTTCGAACTGCGCATCCACGCGCGTGTCTTCCCAATGTTTATCCAGACGGAGCACTTCAACCCAGTCCATCCGATTGTAGCGCAAGGATTGAGTTTGCAAGAACACCTGCCCGACATCCTGATCTGCCAGCTCCAGCGCCTTACGTAAACGCGACTGCACCTCAGCCAGTGAATCCGGGTGATACTTATGCCCCATGCCTGGTCCGATAATATGTGTCAACGAACGCCCCTCGGCTTTAAACGCCTCCTCCATCACACGTGCCGCCTGGATTTGCCTGTCCACCTCACCACTGTAGGCGACCACCGGCACGTTAAATAAATTGCGTACGTAATTTGGCACGTCGTAGATGCGCCAGAGGGTCTGCTCATATGCTGGAGGGAAATCCTCGGGCTTCAGCTGGGTATAACGCGCCGTTTCAGCGAAGCCTGCTCCCGCGTGCACCGCCGCGAAGCGATCGGTATAATGGGTGCCAACATGCCAGGCGCCTGCCCCGCCCATGGAGAAGCCTGCCAAAACTATGCGATTGGCATCAACGGGGTATTGCTTCCGAACCTCGTCGATTACATCGAGCACATCGATCTCACCCGCGGATTTAAAGCCCATGCAATGACGACCGAATGGATGCACGACGATCCCATCATCGACCTTCAGCTTTCCCGCCTTGGATTCGCGGTCGCGAATGAAATACAGATCGGTCGTCTTGTCACCCCGGCCATGCAGCCAGACGTACAAGGGGACCGGCTGGGACAAATCCAGGCCTTCCGGGATCTCAAGACCGTAGGGTTGAATCGAGCCATCAATATCAGAACGATAACCGCGCACAACGAGTCCCTTCGCCGTCCGCCAGGGTGCGTTCTTTTGCTCCAGGCGCTCCCGTGCCCGTGCCAGCAGCTGCATCGCCACCTTTTCATCACCTTTTTTATAGAACTCGTTGTGCACCAAGGCCGAATCGACCGCTTTGATGTAGACCAGGATATCCGGATCGCTGCATGTCGTCTCGCCCAATGCCTGAAATTCCTTTTCCAGAGCAGCACGCGCGTCTTCAGGGATCTCGATACCCACAGGCGGAAGTTTTCGGGCGATCGGTTGAATATCCTGTGCGGAGCAAAGGCCTGCACAGAGGAACAAAAGGGTAATCCAAGGTTTAGTCATCACGCCTCCTTAACACAGATACGGATTATATAAAAAGCCTTGAGCTGTAAGCCGATTCGGGCGCGACTCCTGCTACATTCAAATGAATAGGGAAATCTTATGCTGTGCCCTGTATGCGATATATCTCTCGCGTTCATCGACCTGAGCGATGAACTAAAAGCCCATCACGGCAAGCAATGCGATGGACACGGGCTCCCCTCTTTCCAGTATTGGTTGTGGCTGAAGAAACAGGATACCAACGTTCCTGAGAAAGAACCCAAAACTCTCCCGAAAGTACCGACACCCTTTCGCTGAAGCTGTGCCCGGAGAGCGGACAGATTCTTGCCCGCTTTAAAGTGAGGCACGGTGAATCCTTTTATATCGAACGCTGTGCAACCTGTTCCGGCATGTGGTTCGACCACAACGAATGGGCACGCCTGCAATCAAGAAACCTCCACGACGACATTCATTTCATCTTCGGCCAACCGTGGCAACATGCCGCGCGCGAAGCCTCACGCCACAACGTGGTCGATGGCCGGATCAAAGCACTCCTCGGCGAGCAGAAGTTCGCCGATGTGAAGGCGTTTAAGACCTGGCTCCGCACCGACAAACACCGCGGAGCGATTCTCGCCTACCTGAATGAGGCTTAGCAGGCCCGTCGGCGAAGGCGCTGCACCACCACCAGGCCCAGGACACACAAGGCAAAGCTCGAAGGTTCCGGGATCACCTGTAGACTGAGGCGGGTGACGTTAATCCCCGCCTGATTCTCGACATTGTAGTCGAACAGATCCCAGGCGAAAAAGGCATCGTTATCCGGCACATCCAGATGCAGGCGCAAGGTATCCGCGTCGACGACGGCAACTTCATGTCCCCCCGCCCGCATAAAGGCCGCGAGCGCGTCACTGGTCGAATTCAACACGGTCAAATCCATGAGCATGGCGATTCGATTGCCGGCATACTCGTCGATCTGAATAAACCCAGACTCCGCGGAGGGCACGGAGACCTCGGTAGTGATCATATCCAGTGTGCCGGAACTGCCTCCGGAAAGCTCCAGCACCACCACCTCGGCACCAAATTGATTTCGATTCCAGATCGTCTCCGAAAAGTTGGAACTGTCATTCACGGCTCCCGATGCTTCAAGAGCGGTGTAGTTATCCACCCCGGAAAGAAACACGCCGCCTGCGAGGTCGACATCCCAGTTACTGGATCCGTTCAGGTTGATGTTGCCGGCTCCCTGAGTCTCAATCACACTGATGCCCGAATTGTCTGCGATCGTTCGCAAGGTCGCGTTCGGACGAATATTGATATTTCTACCCGGCTGGATTACGGTCGCCCCTCCGCGGTATTCGAACGCCGCATCACTGTCTCCGGCCCCATGACCGACATAGAGATCCCGGGCTATCTGGAGTGACCCTCCGTGTTGGCGGTACGTCGCATCGGCGCCAATTCCGGTTCCAACGAAAAAGTCTGCATCGGCATTCGCGGTTGGATTTCCGGCATTCGCGCCCACCTGACCAACCGCAATCGATCCACCGGTTTGCGTAAACAATCCATTGCGCAGATCCAAGAGGTCCCCCGTGGAAATGTCGCCCTGACTGTTCACAACTCCGACCCCCGTACCATCAGATCGACCGATGTGCATCCGATCAACCACATCGATGCTCCCACCCGTGTTCAAATTGTAGGTCGCATCGCCCTGCAAATCGGTCGCGATGTTGAAATCACTTTCCACATTGCTTGTACCGACCTTTACCGATCCGCTCTGATCGATCGTCCCCCTGCGGAACAGAAAGTTTACCCCGACATCGGTTTGCCCATTCAAGGTTCCATCGCCGATGCCATTGCCGTTGTTCTGACCAAAGGAGAGATTGTTTTCAACCGTCAGATTCCCGGCCTGTTGATCGTACCGGGCCAGCCAGTCCTGGCCAATGCCGACGTTGAAGGAGGAATTCTGCACGATGGTCGGTGTCCCGACGGTAAAATCACCTCCGGTCTGCGTTACCGCACCGCGACGGATTTCAACGTCATCGCCCGCCTCCACGGTGGCATTGATGGTCATGTAGCCAGTACCTGTGCTATCCCCGCGCCCCACGTAAATACGATCCGGCAGGGATAAGGTTCCCCCGTTCTGAATATAGGTTGCCTCTTCATTCGCATCGGTCGCAATATACAAATCGCCTTCCAGCTGCTGCAACCCGAGGGCCACCAGACCGCTATCCTGGGTGAACATTCCACGATTCAACTGCAGGTGTCGCGGGATATTGATCGTGCCGTCCGTCATGTGAAACGTCGCCGATCCTCCGGCCGCCGATCCCACAAGGATGTCTGCGTTTACATTGGCCACTCCAACATTCATCGCGCCGCCTCCAAAGGAAGCGGAGCCATTACGCAGCTGCATGTTCGTTCCCACGTCAACATTCCCGCTCAAGCTCACATGCCCACTACCGTCCGCTTCATTGCGCCCGATATTAAATTCATTCGGGACATTCAGCATGCCGCCACTGAAGGAAAACGTTGCATCTTCTCCGGCATCGCTACCGACAAAGAGGTCCGAAACCGGCGTGACATCGTTACCCCCGATGAGCAGATTGCCGGTATCGTGCGTCCAGCTCCCCCGGTTCAGCTGAGCCGTTCCGCCCAGGATTACATCGCCATGCGTCTCCATCGTACCGACGCCATCCGTGGCGAATCCAGATTGCCCGAGGTTCAAGTTGCGCTCGACGTTCAGGAGCCCGCTCTGCTGGATGTAGGCCGCATCCTCCCCCGCGTCGGTGCCGATGTTCAAGTCACCCGCCACCCGCGTGCCTATGTTGACCGTACCGCCGCTTTGAACAAACGCACCTTTATTGAGATTCAGGTTACGCGACATCCCGAAAGTGCCTCCGTTAAAGGTGAAAGTCCCCTCACCACCCGATTGCTGTCCGATATTCAGGTCCGCATTAACGTTATCCGTGCCAATGTCCACGTCACCCGTATTTACGGTAAACGTTCCATTCCGCAAATGCAGATTCGACTCGACATCCACGTTACCGGTAACCACGGCATGACCGATGCCATCGGCTTCGTTACGCCCGATATAAATTTCATTGGCAGCTATGACATTACCGTTCTGCAGTTCGAAGGTGGCATCCTCCCCCGTGCTGTCTGCGATCAACAGATTGCCCCCTGTATTTCGGAAACCGACATTCAGATCCCCACTGGCCTGGGTGTACGAGCCTCTGTTCACAATGAAATTACGAGATACATTCAACCCGGCACCCTGGTGGTTAAAAATGCCCGTCCCGCCGGAAAAGCTCCCAAGGTTAAAATCGACATTCACGTCGTCCACGCCGATGTCCACGATGCTTCCGGCACCGGTCACATTCACCGTACCATTCCGAACCAACATCTGCCGGTCGGTCGTAATGTTTCCACTCACCGTCAAGGTTCCCTCGCCCAAGGCGCTGTCGTGTCCCATGATCAACTCATCAGCAACCACCAGGTTGCCATTCAAGACCTCAACTGTGGCACTCTCGGTCACGCCATCCCCGATATTCAGATCACCATCCGTAAACGTAGCGCCCACCACGAGATCGCCATTGGTCTGACGGTACGTCCCTCGGTTCGCGTTGATACTTCGCG
>JBLIND010000329.1:0-7367 GCA_047639095.1 Candidatus Omnitrophota bacterium
CCTGGGACTGGTCGCCCTGCGCAGCAAACGACCGTTCCGTTGGCTGGCCTTAAGCGGAGTGAGCCTGGGTCTCGGGATCTGGTTTCGACTCCCGGTGTTTCTATTTATTCCGGCAGCGGCCATCCTTCTCTGCCTGAACATGCGCAACTTTCCTCCACTCGGGCGGGTGAAAGCGATGGTGGTGATGGGAGCCGGGGGCCTGATCGGGCTCTTGCCCCTGTTCGGCCAAAACCTGCTGGAAGGCAAACGCTTCTATCAATCCGGACAGATGAACATGATGCTGTCCAGCGGAAGCCTGTCGATGGCAGACGCCGGCACCACGACCATTTCCCTGGCGAACGCATCCTATAATGCACGGCCGCAGATCGAGCTCATGTTTAAGATCCTGCCCGGGTGGCTCTGGATCCTGATCGCGATCGGCATCGTACACGGCTTCGTCCGCAAGCCGACCGCCGGGAACCCCTTGGACGGTCCGACCAGCTACCGCCTGCGCACGAGCCTGCTCTTGAGTATCGCTGCGGCGTTTATCCTTTTTTATTCCTGCTATATCAAACCGGTCCCCCGCTACATCTGGATGGCCGACTTCATTCTCCTGCCCTTCGCAGTAAGTTGGGCCCGCGATGCCTTTCAGCTACTGAGCCAAAGGAAGACGATAGCCTTGAGCATGGTGACGGCAGGCCTGGCCCTCGCCGCCGCCGGCCTCTGTCTGTATTGGGCGCTGGATGACGGGGCCTTGAATCGGGCGCGCCGGGCAAGCCGGGATACCCGCACCTTCGCCCAATGGATCGATCGTGAGCTGCCGGATGCCTCGGCGCTCGTCTGCGGCAGCCACGCGCTTCGCGGCTGGGCCGAGAACTACGGCCCGCGTGATCTTCACGTGCTTTCCGGCTGGCTGATTGATACGCCTCCGAACATGCCCATGGTTCGCAAGGGTAAAACGCTGAGGCCATTTTTGCTCAACCTGTTTGACGAGGAGGACCAACGCATGCCTTCGGTCTGGCGCAACGACATTCAAAATCATTTTGACCTGCAGCCGGACAGCGAAAAGTGCTGGATCAACTACATGCCCTTCACCGCACTCAGCCTGGAAGAGATTGTCCCGCGTGCGCGCACCCGGCAGATGGTGGTCCTGAAAAAAGCGGATCAACCGACCATTCACCTGGCGGTACATGCCGCCCGCACGGAACCGCGGGAGATACGCATCACCTCATCAACGGGTGAATCGTTGTGGGCCGGCGCGCTGAATTCCGGCCCGAATATTTTCTCCTTCCCGCAGCCGGTTGCTTCGGATGTGTACCTGGAGAGCACCCTGCCCTTGCCGCCCTTGAAGGACATCCGCAGCGGCGCCACCCCTGGCATCCGTTACGATTTCAAGTACTACGGAGAGATCCCCAGCGTCTCCAACTATGTGTCCAAGGTAAGCATGCTGATCTACGGCTATTCCGAATGGGCGCGTGACTGGGGGCATGTGGAAAGCAGCCGGAGCGCTCCGGTTTTTCGGGTAAACGACGGCAGCAGCTGGCGGGTGCCGATGCAGCCAAAACATCTCAATGTCCGCATGTACTTCACGGCACGCCTGCACGAGTCTTTTTCCAACATCGATGCGGCAGAACCCATGAACGACCTCCACCGCTTTTACTACACCTACGCCGGTGAACGGGTGAAATGCACCACCTACTACGTCGGCCCGACCTATCGCTACAACCGCTACAAAGCACTCGACCTCATTCAGGTTATTTCAATTCCCGCCTCGCGCCAGGATGAGACCCCGATTTTACTTCATCGCGACGAAGTCGACATACAATACGACGTGATTCTGTTACGCACGGAATATGAAGCGTTGAAACAGGCCTCGGCACCCGAGCAAGTACCCAGCTCCGCGGTGCATCTGAAGCGAACGCAGTCGACGTGGTCCAAGGGGATCCCGGCAAGCCTGCCATCCTGGCATCGACTGAACGCCCTGGAAGAGAGCCCCTGAAAACGGAGCGGCCCCGGGATCAGGAAGCTGCGTTTGCCGAACGCGAATAGGGGTAGCGGCCAACGGCGACCTGTTCCGACAGCTCTTTGATCATCCGACTTTGACGGGAGATCTCCTCCCCCAGACGATCCCGCTTTTCGCGGCTTTCCTTCTGACTCAGTCGGAGCTGCTGGAGCTCGAGTTGCTGAGCGGCAAGCTGCATGGATAGACCATTAATCTGATCGGACTGGGCCTGATTGATGTTTTCCAGGCGCTCGATTTCGGTGTCACGACTCTCCACTTTTCCGGAGGCAGCCTGGACCTTTTTAAAGACGTGATCGAGTTGCTCGTTATCGGTCTGGATCGCCAGTTCCTGCTTGAGTGCCTGATTTTCGCTGCGGAGCAATCGCGCCTGTTCGCGCAGCTCAATGAGATCGGCTTCGTTTGCCCAGGATTCGGCCTGGCGTTTGAGTTCGGCCTGCTCACCTCTCCGGAGTTCCATATTTTTACGGCGGTAGGCGTCCACAGTAAAATTGAATTTTTCGACCATGCTCAAGAGGGCTTCCTTGCAGAACTCGAGTGAGCTGATGGATTCGATCAACTCGTTCACATCATGCATGCGTGGGTTGAGATCGATCACCGACAGCTGCTCGGAGGCCATGGGCACCTGCAGCTTGTCGCGGCAATCAGGGCACTCGCATTTCTTGCCCGCCATGACGACGTCGACGGTGAATACGCTCTGACAAACTTTACATTTGAACCGAATAGAAATGATGACTGCTCCTGTGATGGTTACACGTCACCAGTAGCAGGTTGCTTTCCAAAAGTTGGCAAGGTCGGTGGAAAAGGCATGGGAGCAAAAACGATCACGCACCGTTCGTAAGGTCCGCACAATCCCGAAAAAATCTCGGGGCTTCGGCTCGCAGATAATGACGGGCAAGAAGCCGTAACCGGAGCGGGGCCGCTGGAGGCAAACAGGAATGGATGCCTTATAAATAAAGGACAAACGCGCGAAGCGCGGGAATATCTTTTGCTTAACGGGGGGTAAAAGAAGGCTTCACCGGCGCCTGTACCTGACGCTCAAGAATCATCCGCCGACTCGAGACGTTTCCGAAGGCATCTGTCGCACGGGTGCGAAGATCCGCCTCAATCCCGGCATCGCGGTAAATCGGGCCACTGACTTGGCGCCAATTCTTCCCGTCGAAACTATATTCGATGGAGGTCACGGTAGAATCGTCCGTAGCAGAAATGGTCAGGGGCTGGATCTCTCCTTTCACAGGATGGGTTTCAAGATCCCCGGGGAGGACGGAAATTTCGGGTCCCATACCATCGACTTCGTATAAACGACGGGCATCTTCGCCCCGTCGTTGATCGAGACCGATCCCCCGCGCAACCACCGTGTACGTACCATGAGTCTGCAGCATGACCCCACCGGCATAGGGGGTGAATTTGGATCCATTCACGCTGTACTCACACTCCACGACACTCGTGTTTTCCGCATTGGCTCCGGCCATGACGGTGGTCATCGGAGCAATCCAAAGGTGCCCTTCTTTTTCGAGAACCGCCTTGTCTGTGGTCAACACAACCCCGAGATCGGTCTTTACCACAAACTTGACCGGCGTGGTCTCGGGTCCCTGAAGGCCGTGCTTATCCATGCTTGAAATCCGCCAGTAATAATCACCATCGGGAAGGATGGGAGAGGAAAGGTTGTGTTCGCTGGTATTAGTGGCAAAAACCGCGTCAACGAACTTGGGATCCCGCGCGAGCTCCACGCGAAACCCCTTGGACCGCCACGTACGCGCACCCTTCCAGGAAAACGGAATGACCTGCTCGGCGGTCGTCACAACATCGCCGTTCGGATAGAGCATTTCAGGTGGGGGGAGCAATTCAACCGGCTTACCGGGAGACTTATCGGGCTTGGCGTACACGCCGAATCCCTTGACCAGCTGCTGCGAGGCTGCTCGTTCATCGGTCACTTCGGCTTCCCCTTTGAGGGTCATGGCGCGGAACCATCCATCCTCCGACCGGCTGGTCCGAACATCGGTGCCGCGTATGACGATCGCGGATCGGCCGTTCTTGATCAGGAACCGGGAGTCTTTTGTTTTCTTCGGTTTAATTTTACCAAAAATTTCTCCGAGGTTGATCTGGAGGCGCGTATCCATGGCTCCGCTACGCTTGTCTTCCTTCATGGTGAAGCCGAGATCGGTTTGTTCGGCGAGGAAAAACACACTGCCGTCCGGCAGTTGAATCTCAGCCCGGGATTCCGGTCCGGTACGCAATTGGGCTTCTACCGGAATCCGATCCCCCGCTTGGGCCTCTTTTTTATTTATCCAACCGTCGACTGAGGTCAGGAGGCTGCCATGGACCGCGATCACCGTGGCTTCACGGCCTTGAAGCGCATTGGCATTCGCCACTTCGACACACAGCACAAATTCGGCTCGAGCGCGGATACCCAGTACGCGCGCACGGAGGTAATCGGTCGATCGAAAAGCGCCGAGCGCGGCCGTATAGGTTTGCTCCGCCTTGGCGTAGTCGAGTTCAGAAAACTCCTGTCCACTCGCATCGGTGGCGAGTTTTTGGGCATCCTGCACTTTCCATAACGCGGTCAGCGCATGGTTCCGTTCAACCCCGGGAATGACCAAGGTCGAGATCGCAGAGAGGTCAGCCGGAAGGGTTAGGTCATTATAGATGGCCAGCTCCTCGGAAAAATCTTTGGTACCCAGATAGCGTTCGGCCAGCGATTCAAGGGTATCCGTTCCCACGACCGAATGCAGGTGGGGCTCAGGTCGGGCATCCAAAACCAGATCGGGCAACGCATCGGCTCCGAAGGCGTTGCTGACGAGCAGTATGAGCGCCGTCGAGCATATGAGGTGCAATTTTTGCTTAAGCATCATGTGAGGTCCTGATAAAAGGTATGGGGGTCATCCATTTCGCTCCAATGTTTCCTTTTAAACAAACAAGGTGGAGCAAGAATAAGGCTGTTTAGGTAAAAAAACAAGACTACATCCATCAAGTGACGGTAAATGACGCCTAGCAAGGGGTTGAAAAACGCGCAAGAGCCCGCGCGACAAGCCCGTTTAGTTCAGCGCAAGGCGCGACGAAGGTTCGAGGCAGGGAGCAGCCAGATCCGTTGAGCCTGCCAGGCTTGGACACATTTTCAATCCAAGCCATACAAGACCCGTCCCAGTGAGGCTTATGGAGCCCTCTAAGGGCTATTTAAAAAGCCGGTGAAACAGGCCTTTTTCGACGGGTGCCTGACCGGTCCTGACCTTCTCCAGCCCCATGCCGGTCTCGGCGACATTCCCGAACAGATCATACGCACGGACACTGATCTTAAAATCCCTACTGATGGGGAGCTTGAGCGGATTGTCGTAGCGCTTGTAGGTTTTGCCGTCCAAGGTGTATTCCACACGATCCAACTTCAGGTTGTCTTCGGCGATAAAGGAAACCGAACGGATCAACCCATAGCCGGGAACATCGGCGACCTCGCCCACATGCACCCGTAATTGAGGGGCTTGAGCATCGATGGTTACCTTCACAACCTGTTCCTCACCGAAATCCCCATCGGCTGCGACGGCCCGCGCACGCAACTCATAGGAGCCGGTTTCTCCGAGCAGAATGCCGGTCTCGCTGGCAAAATATTCGCCCTGATCTATACGATACTGAATGCCCACCACGCTGCTATCCGACAAAACGGGGAAGGCTTGGATATGAGCTTTGGGAGCCACAAAAATCTGCTGGTCAACGTCAAATTTGGGCGTTTCGGCGCCGAGTTGGATCTCCAGATTTGGGGTGACTTTAAAGGTGATCACCTCACTGCTGAAACCGGGAACGCCGGAAAGATCGGCGGTACGCACCCGGGCGAAATAGATGCCTTCGTCGAGCGGTTTGCTGGTGTAGGTTAGCTCGCGGGTGACGACGCGATCCACCAACTGTCCGAAATCGATATCCCGGGCGACAGACAATTCGTATTGTGCATGCTTGTGCTGAGCCGATTGACGCCAGGCAAACCCAACTTGCTGTTCCGCCGTTTCATAGCCCGCCCGAGGCGGATGGGTAAGATCGACGGCCTGAACCAGCGGTGTTGGCCCGAGCAAACCTTTGCTCTCCGAAAAGGTAGCGGTATACCCCTCGGGCAGCAACAGCGACTGATCCGCACCCTGCACGTCAACTGAGCCACGGTAACAGCAATTTACCAGCTGACCGTCTTTACTCAGTCTCGCGAGCAATAATGCATCGCGCAGCCCGAGACGCAGTGCACCCATCGTGACAACGAATTCGGAATCAGGTACGGCGGCGGCAGGAACGTCGATCAATAACGATCCTGCCTGAAGGTCGATGGTGCGGCTGCTGCGCTCGGTGCGCTGATCCACCCGGGACCGGGTCAGACGCAGGCGCGTATTCGGCTCGAGCAGCAAGCGGGCACCATCCTCGAATTCGACGGCTGCAGCACCGGCCAGGTCGGTCCGGACAACCTCACCTTCTTTGATTTCAATCCCTTCGGACACCGCGATCCATGAAAGTCCGGCATTGCTGGAGTGAAACACTTCGCCTCCGATAATACTCAACTTAGCCGATTTCGGCTGCAACGCACGCGCGTCTGCAACATCCTTCGCGGCTTGAAATTTTTCCGTGGCGAGATCGCCGAGCAGGCGCGCGCGCTGATACGAGCCGATTTCACGCGCCCGATCGCCATCATGGAACACATCGACGGCCACTTTGAAATCATCAATGGCAAAGGTGCCCGCGTTGGCGGCGACCGCGGCCTTCATGAAGCTTCGCGCCCGCTCGAGGGCTTTCATCGCGACATCCCGCTCCGGCCCCGGGATCACCAGGGGGCGACCGGGAAGCAGCGCTTCATCCGGGAGCTGGTTCAAGGCCTTCAATTCGTCGACGAACTTTTTATCCCATCCGTTTTGATCCGCGAGGGTCTTCAGGGTGTCACCCACCTGAATAATGTACAGGGGACCTTTGAGAGGCGCCGCTTCTTCGGCCAGGTTTTTGACCCGTTCACCGACCGAGGCATCCTGGGCGACCCCGCCTCCTGGCAGGACCAGCGCCCCGGCCAACAGCGCCGCCGTTACACGGGCAGCCCGATAAAAAGCCGAACGCACCCGTCCCTTGCAGGAACAGGACATTTCATCGGTGCGGTGGATTAGTTGCAGGGCCTTTAACATGATATGCGCTCTCGTCAGGTTGACACTTCTTCCAGTGAGTGGGAGGGGATATACACGGACACACAAACACCATCCTCATAACCCGGCCAAGGAGATTTCAATACAATACTACCTTCGTGGGCTTCAATGGCTAATTTGCAAAAAGCCAAGCCCAGACCGGTAGAAGGAATTTGGGAAATGGTATCACGCGAAGTCGGTCCGGTGACAAAGGCTCCAAAAATTTTATCTACATC
>JBLIND010000330.1:0-7345 GCA_047639095.1 Candidatus Omnitrophota bacterium
GGCCGAATTACAGTTAACCCAGTCCAACGTGGTTCGCCTGGAGACCCGTCCGCCCAACATCGAAGGCAAAGGTGCCGTAACCATTCGCGACCTGGTAAAGAACTCCCTGCGGATGCGCCCCGATCGGATTGTGGTCGGCGAATGTCGCTCGGCTGAAACCATAGACATGCTGCAGGCGATGAATACCGGTCACGACGGATCCTTGACCACGACCCACGCAAACTCTCCGGTCGATGCCCTGCGCCGACTCGAAAATATGGTCCTCATGGGCGGCGTGGATATGCCGCTGCGAGCGATTCGCGATCTCATTTTTTCCGCGGTAAACATTATCGTTCAGATTTCCAGATTTAATGATGGTTCGCGTCGGGTGGTGGCGGTTTCGGAACTCGTCGACCTCATCGAGGGCGAGATTAAGCTCCAGGATATCTACACCTTTGTTCAGACGGGCTACACGTCCGAAGGCAAGGTGTGTGGTAAGTATTCCGCGACCGGTGTCATACCGAACTATGTGCAGGCCTTGCGAACGAGCGGGGTGAATGTTGACATGGGGATCTTTGTCCCCAAGGAGATCGAGGTTTAAATGCTGGTCGAATTCCTCATTATTACATTTGTGCTGGTCACGCTGAGTTTCTACCTGATCTATCTGCCGCTGCGGCGTGGCGCCGAGCCGATCAGCCTGACCTCGGACAAGACCCGAAATAAATTTTCGGACGACCTCGATTTTCTGTTCATCTTCATGCCGGTCGAGAACATCAACCTGATCAAGCTGGGCGGCATGATGGTGATTGGGCTGCTCATGTACATCATCGGGTACAACCTCAAAGCACCCGGCCCTTATGTGTTGGCTTTCCTCGGGATCGGCCTCGGGTTTTACCTGCCGGAAATCGTCATCTACGTTATGAAAGAGCGGCGCCGGAAGATGTTCAGCCTGCAGGTCGTGGATGCGCTCGTGCTGCTGTCCAACGGGCTGCGCTCGGGCTTTACCATGCAGCAAGCCTTGAAAATGCTGGCCGATGAGGCGCCCAAGCCCATGGCGGAAGAGATCGAACTCATCATGCGCGAAAACCACATGGGCGTGGATATCAATCGATGCCTGATGAGCTCGTGCGTGCGGACCCAGGATGCCGACTGGGAACTGGCGATGACTGCGGTCAACATTGCACGGAGCCTGGGCGGGAATCTTGCGGTGATCTTTGACCGGATCGTGCAGATGGTGCGTGAACGAAAGATTCTGGTAGGGAAGGCCGTTGCGGTAACCGCGCAGGGGCGGATGCAGGCCACCGTGGTGGGCCTGCTGCCCGTGCTGTTTGGTTTTGCCCTGGTGAAAATAAATCCGGACATGATGACCTTGATGTGGACGACGATCCCCGGGATGCTGGCGCTGATACTCGCGGGTGTACTCGATCTGGTGGGATATTTCTGGGTGTTGAAGATGAGCAAGATTAAGTACTAAATCATGAAAGCCTTACTAAAAGCATTCACTCCGATCGCGCTTGCGGCGAATCAAAGTACCAACGGACAGTTGGACGGTTACCTCAAAAAGATTCGGAATAAATTACGCGCCCTGGGTGAGCCGGATGGCATAACCCCGGAGTCGATTCTGGGCCTGCAGCTGGTCAGCGCCGTCGTGACCCCGATCCTGATCGTATATGTCATGCGCTTTTTTAATATGGGCACCGCCTTGTTCGAGGGGCCCGTGCAAATCCTGCTGTATGTGGGCTTGATCTATTTCGGTTTCTTTTTCCCCATGATGAATCTGGGGGAGAAGGTGGTGGCGCGCCAGAAAGCGATCTTGCTCTACCTGCCGGACTTCATGGACTTGCTCACCATCTCCGTCGATGCCGGCTTGGACTTTTTGACCGCCATGAACCGCGTGGTGGAGAAGCAGCCGGATGGTCCCCTGCGAGATGAAATGATACGCTTTTTCAAGCAGTTGGAATTGGGTCGCTCACGCCGGGAAGGCCTACGTGAGCTGGCCGATCGCGTTCAGCTGAAGGATCTGTCCAATGTGTGTGCGGCCCTGATTCAAGCGGATCGCCTGGGTTCGAGCATTGGCCCGGTCCTTCAGGCGCAGTCGGATATGCTGCGCACCCAACGGGGGCAGCGTGCGGAAAAAGCCGCGTTGGAAGCGCCCGTTAAAATGATGGCCCCCTTGCTCTGCTGTATTTTTCCCGCTGTTTTTATTATGATTCTTGCTCCTGTCGGCATCCAGATAATGATCGATCGCGGGGTCATTCAACCATGAACGTGAGGCGCATGCTTTGTACTACTTGACCATTTTATCCGGTGAACTTGAAGGCCAGTCGATCAAGCTCGAGGAGGGCGAAACCTCGATTGGCCGTTCGAGCAAGTGCGCGATCAAGCTCACCGAAGATACCGATGTATCACGTGAGCATGTCAAACTTACGATGAAGCAGGGCACCGTGATGGCCGAGGACTGTGGCAGTACACACGGCACCCGCTTGAACGAAAGTGAGATGCATGGAACGGTTTCCCTGACGCTGGGTGATGTTCTTCAGGTCGGTCGTACCTTGATGCGCCTGGATTTGCCTACGGTTGGCGGGGGGGCAGTTGAGGCAGTCACGATTCCCGAATCAGTAGGCGGGGGCCAAAGTGCCACTCATGCGCCTGACTATGCCGGCGACTCCCCCGTTTCCGTGGGGGAGGGACCCGCGACCCAGTTTGATTCCCAGGTGGTGCACCTGCTGGAAGAGGAGATGGGCGGAGCGACCCGTGTCTTCCAGGAGGACGCCACCCGGATGATGGATGAGAACGAGATGCGGGAAGTGCGCCCCGGCCAGGCGGCCAAGCCGACCCGCGTGCGTCCCATCCTGGGCATTGCGCTTATGCTTTTCATCGTCGTCCTCGCGCTCGCCATTTTTGGTGGTCGTAAAGATGCCGATCTCACCCCTCGTTTTCATCGCTACACCAATGCGGAGTTTGGCTTTGGTTTTAACTACCCCGACCATTGGCCGGGTACGGATGGTGAGGGGACCGTTCGCGCCGTCCTCAAGATTCCGGAGGCGAAGGGCGTGGTGCGTGTCATCGCCGATCGGGATGAGGCGTATCGCTTCGCCCTGCAGCCTGAAGCGGTGAAGGCTTTTGTAAAAGCCCAGACGGCGGAGCGCCCGGGGTTCTTTATCGCGCTCGAGCAGGATTATCGGGCGCGCAATGCCGATGCCGTTACGTATTACACCTTCCGAACCGATACCGAACAGGGTGCGGGGTACTTTTTCCTCGATGGCGATCAACAAATCGTAGTCGAAGGTTCCGCGCCCAAGGCTTCCTGGTCCGCGGTGTCTATCCAGGTGGATGCCATGCTGGAATCGCTGGCCCTGAATGCCCCTCAACGGCGCCTGGTGCATCCGCTGCCGGATGCCAAGTTGAAGGCCCTGGCCCTCGTGAATCCAGATGCGGTACGGGCGGAAGCCTCGGCCAGCCTGGCACACGGAGACGAGCTGATCAAAAATCGTGATGTGGCCTACGGCAACCTTTTTTATGGGGTGCGACGATACGAGAACTGCCTGACCGCGTGTGCGGCGTTGCCGGTGAGACCGCCCATGTATAAACAGGCGGCGCTGAAGTTGATCAAGGCGCGCGACGATCTGCGGGCCATGCTCGCGATGCAGGATACCCTGATCATTCAGGCCTATCACATCAGCGATTATACGACCCTGTGTAATGAATCTCAAATCATGCTCCAGATGGTGCCCGATCCGATGCATCCGGATTATCAACGGGCGATGGGCGTGATCACCGATGTTTGTCAATAAATTGGAATAAGGTTATGGGCGCAGCACTGATAGTCACGCGAGATAAGAAGCAGACCAACAAAACGGTTCTGGATAAACCTTTGTATACGTTAGGCCGGTCGGTGAAGTGCGATCTGGTTCTGGACGACGACAATATTTCTCGCCAGAATACCCAGATACGTACGGATGAACGGGGCCAGCATATCCTGGAGGATTTGGGCAGCCGGAATGGTACGATTATAAAGGGTCGGCCCATCACCAAGGAACGGGTGTTGAAGTCGGGTGATAAATTTCTCGTCGGTCCCTATGAAGTGCTTTACCTGGTCGATGAATACGACATCCCGGAGGATGCCACACGGGGCATTGACGATGTGAAGCTGGCCGCAGCGAAAGCCCATGTGCAGGCGGGCCGATCGATGCCGGGTGGCTTGCATGTCAAATTAGTGGCCGAAGCGGGGCCGCTCAAGGGAACAGACTTTGAAAACTGGCAGGGCGATCTCAGCATCGGTCGGCATGTGGACAACGACGTGGTGATTCCTGATGACTCCGTCTCCAATTTTCACACCGTCATTCGCTTCGGACCGCAAGGGTACGAAGTTGAGGATCTGGGCAGCGCAAACGGCACCTTTGTAAAGGGCATTCGCGTGAGTCGCCAGACCCTGAGGGAAAAAGAAAATATTCGAATCGGCACCACGCGGTTCAGCTTCAGCGCGATAAATCGGGCGAAGAAAAAGCGCACCCAACTTATCGCTTTTGTGACGTTCATTGTGGTCCTGCTTGCCATGGCCGCCGTGAAGAAGATGATGCCTGAGCCCGCCTGGAAGAGCTATATGAACATGGCTGTCTTGCATATTCAAAAAGGGGAGTACGCCCAGGCCCAGGTGCCGTTGCAGGAAGTGATCCAACTCGATCCGGGTAATAACGAAGCCGTCATGATGCTCACTAAGTGCAAGGAGCTGGTTCAGATTTCCGAGTTGGAGCAAGCCATGAATGTGCAGCTCGACAAGGACCTGCTGGAAGATGCCCGGAAGAGCGCAGGCGCGATTCTCGACGTCTCACCGGGTCATCCCATGGCGACGAAAATTAATGAAGGGCTTACCGCTCTGCTGGATGCCAAGGTGGCGGGTGATAACCAGAACTGGGCTTCCGCCATCGAGCTGCTGACCCAAGCCGAAGACATGTGGCCAGAACGCCCCCTTATCAAGGATCGGCTTGCGATGTACAAGGTCGAGCTGCAGAGCCAGGAGCACCACAAGAACGCAAAAATTCTCGCGCGATCCGGAACGCGTGACAACTTGAAACGAGCCGTGGAGCATTTGGAACAAGTACCAAAGGACAGCGTATATTACACCGAAGCGAGCGCGCTGCTTTCCACCTTGAACGCCTCCTATGCGGGGGAGCAGGCCGTGCATCTGGCCCAGCAGGCTTACCAGGATGGTGACCTGGCCAAGGTGGAGCAGATTCTGGCTGCATCCTCTTCCGTGTTGCCCTCGGAGCCCCGCCTTCAGGCCATTCTGAAGAAAACCCAGGCCATACGGCCGCTGCATGATCAACTGATGGCGATGAATGTCGCGAAGATGGGAACCGATCTGGCCCAGCTGCGAAAAGCGATTGCGCTTTCCGACCAGGCGACCACCTTGCTCGCCGATCCGGTGAACAAAATGCAGATTCGGTTTGCAGCGGTTGGCACCCAGGCTCGGAGCCAATTAAAGCAGGTGGCCACAACGTATCTGCAGGCTGGTAATCAGGCGCAGAAAGCCAATGATCTGCAAGGTGCCGCCCAGGCGTTTGTGCGGGCTGCTGAAGCGGATCCCACCCTGGCGGCCGCCAAAACGGCCTTGGAAACCCTGACCGACGCCATCGGTGACCAGGTGAAAGGGGCCTACCAGGAAGGCTTGCTTTACAAGGAAGTCGGCGAGAAGGCCAAGGCGATGGAAAAATTTAAAGAAGTGATGCAGGGCACCTGGCCCGAGCATCCCTATTACATCAAAGCGCAGCGAGAAATCTCGACGTTTTAATACTGTCTGACGTAAGAAATCGGCCCGAAAACGCAATCAGAAGAAGACCCGTGAAAGCAATCACCTATAGTTTGATGATCGGCCTGTTTGGCTTGGTCCAGGCCTGTGCCGCAGGTCTGGTGGTTCCGGAGCCCCACCTGGAGCTGGGGGAGCGCTACAGCGGCGAACAGATCGAGATGGTCTTTGACCTGGAAAATCCCGGCGAGCAGGCGATTCACATTACGGGCATCGAGCTCGGATGTCCGGCTTGCCTTCGGTATGAACTCACCGGCAAAACCATCGCACCCGGCCAGCTGGAAGTGTTGAATGTCTTTTTCGATACGACTTCCTTTAAGGACCTCGTGCAGCAAACCATCTCGGTTCATACTGCAGAGGGCGGGAGCAAGCCGCTGGTTCTATCCTTTCAGGTTCGTCTGGCATCTCCCTTTCACGTTACGCCGAAGCTTCCGGAAATATCCCTGATTCCCGGGGAGACCTCACAGGTGGAGGTGCGGGTACAGGCGATACGCCCAACGCTTGCCCCGATAAGCAAGGTCGTCTCCGAACATCCTGAGTTCTCCGTGGAACTCCAGCCCGTCGATGGAGATGCCACAACCGTCCGTGCCTTGATTTCCTGGGATGGAAAGAACCTGCCACCGGGTAGCCATACGGACTTCTTTATCTCGACGGCCGATTCTACGGATCTTACCGGGAAGTTGCGCCTGACGCATCTCTTCCCTGGTCGATTGGAAATCCAGCCCGATCCGTTGTTTTTCAATGCCAGTCGCGGCATACAGAAGCGCATGATGATCATCACCCAGGAGCCTGCAAACAGCATGGAACTGGTGAGCATCAAAGTGCCGGAGGGCTTCTTTCGCTATGAAGTCGCCCCGGTTCGTGGTAAACCGGACTATGAGATTTACTTGTATGGACGCGGATTGGACGCACTACCGCCCGAGGACGTCGAGATTGAATTTTCTTTTCGCGGGAAGGACCGGGCGTTTACCGCCCGGCATCCGGTAACCTTGTTATGAAGCGCTCACTTCTAGATGCCTTGCGGGAAATTGTCCCGGATGAGCGCGGTCAGGCGATGACCGAGTACATCATCATCACCGCTCTGATGGCGGTACTCGCCATGTGGTTATACAATCCGCATAACCCGGTGTTTGAGTCCGTACGGGACCTGTTCCAGAATATCTTCGCCATGTTGGTAATGTTGGGACCCTGATCACATGACCGACGACATTATATTCCTTTCCTCGATGCTGACACTGGTAGTGGTTTTGGCAATCACCTGCTACACCGAGCTGAAAGAAAACATTATTCCTAACAAGGTTACCTATACCGGCATGGTGCTGGGCCTGGTCTATGGTTTTCTGCCGGGAGGCATCGATCTGCAAGCCAGCGCATTTGGTTTGGTGCTCGGTTTCTCAACCATGTTCATCTTCTATATCTTCGGTGGTATGGGGGGCGGAGACGTCAAGCTCATGGGGACGGTTGGCGCGCTCATGGGCGTTCAACATATCCTGGCCGTTTTAATTTACACCTCCTTGATCGGTGCCGTCATGGCGATCTTTTACCTGACCTGGAACAAGA
>JBLIND010000331.1:0-7331 GCA_047639095.1 Candidatus Omnitrophota bacterium
GAGGATGCCGATCAGCCAGGTTCTTTCACTGGAGCGACCCGAAAAGCGTTCTTTG
The DNA here is from genome assembly GCA_047639095.1 of Candidatus Omnitrophota bacterium. Taxonomy (GTDB): domain Bacteria; phylum Verrucomicrobiota; class Kiritimatiellia; order SS1-B-03-39; family UBA6053; genus JAPYUI01. Next base: position 56 of record JBLIND010000331.1, read on the forward strand.
GATTTCATGCCGGCGAGGAAGGTTTCCTGGACGAGATCTTCCGCAGCAGCGGCGTCACGAACCCGGCTGATGGCATAGCGGAACATGATGTCGCCATGCTCCTGCAGCCAGCGACTGGGGTCGAGTTCGATGGGGTGATCCATGCGCGCATAGTGGGTCAAGCCCGCGGGGTTTGCAAGTCGTTAAGCAGGGCGTGTGACATAGTTGCATCTTGGCATGTGCAGGTGTATATGGCAGTTCATCATAGAAACGGAACCCCACATTATGAGCGCAAACATTCATATCAGCACCAGCGGCCATGAGCAGGTGGCCGGCCCGACGGTTAAGGTCGGTCAGCCGCTGACCCTGGTCATCTTCGGTGGAACCGGTGACCTCACTCGCCGTAAACTCCTGCCCGGTCTCTTCGCGTTGTTCGATCGGGGTATGATGCCTGAAAACTTTGCCATCGTCGGCGTGGGGCGTCGCGATTTCGACGATGAAAGCTACCGGGAGACCATGGGCGAGGAGGTGCGTAAGTACAGTCGGGTGATCGTTGATGGGGCTAAGTTTGCGACCTTCATGGATCGCATCACGTATTTCAAGGGCGACCTCGACGATGCGGAATCGTTCAACCGGATGAATGAACAGTTCAAGGATGTGAAAACGTTTCCGGCGAATAAGGTGTTCTACCTCAGTACGGCACCTTCCTATTTCGGTCTGATTATTTCGAACCTGCGTAAAGCGCGTCTGGTCAGTCGTCCGGCTGCCGGGATGCCCTGGAGTCGTGTGGTGATCGAAAAGCCTTTTGGGACCGACTATGAGAGTGCGCACAACCTGAACCAGGAAGTGCTGCGTATGCTGGATGAAAGCCAAGTCTACCGCATCGATCACTACCTGGGAAAGGAAACGGTTCAGAACATTATTTCCTTCCGGTTTGCCAACGCAATTTTTGAACCGGTCTTCAACAGCCGTTATGTGGATCATATTCAGGTGACCGCGAGTGAGACCGTCGGGATGGAGAGCGGGCGGGGTGCCTATTATGACAAGGCGGGCGGCCTGCGGGACATGATGCAGAACCACCTCCTCCAGCTGCTTTGCCTGGTGACCATGGAGCCGCCAAGTGGCCTGGCCGCGGATGCGATTCGCAACGAGAAGGTGAAGGTCTTTCAATCCATTCGTCCACCGAGTGCCGATGATGTCGAGCAGAACGTGATTCGTGCCCAGTACGCAGCGGGCACCGTGAACGATGAGCCGATCCCGGCCTATGTGAATGAGGATCGCGTACCCGCGGGTACCCGGACGGAGACCTTCGTTGCAGCCAAGCTGTTCGTGGAAAACTGGCGTTGGGCGGGCGTGCCGATGTATCTGCGGACCGGCAAGCGCATGAAGCAGAAGGGGACGAGTATTTCGATTCAGTTCAAGGTGCCGCCCTTGAAGTTCTTTCGCACACTCCAGTGTCAGGACGATGTGTGTGATTTCAGTGAGGCAAAACCAAACGTGCTGACCTTCTGGATCTCGCCGAACGAAGGCATCTCGCTGAGCTTCTCGGCTAAGCGTCCCTCGATGCAGCTGGTGGTTGAAAACGCCAAGATGGATTTCAACTATGACGAAACCTGGAATGTGGATCTGCCCGAAGCGTACGAGACGCTGCTCATGGATGTGATGCGCGGCGATTCGACCTTGTTCACTCGTTCGGACGAAGTTGAAGCCGCATGGAAGATCGTTGATCCGATCTTGAACAACTGGCAAGAGCGTCCGGAGCTCCCGCTTCACCTCTATGAGCCCGGCACCTGGGGCCCTCTTGCCGCGGATAAGTTGATGCATCCGGGCGCGAGCTGGGTGAATGAAGAATGAAAGAAAACCAGCAGTTGATTACCGCGTGCGGAGTGGGGGACGTGGCCCCGCATGTCTTTCTCTGTGGGGATCCGGACCGCGTGCCGAAGATTGCCGCTTCGTGGACGGACGTTCGCGAAGTGTGTCGGACGCGTGAGTATGTGATTCAGACCGGGATGCGTGACGGGGTTGCGTTGACCGCAGCTTCAACTGGCGTCGGCGGTCCATCGACGGCGGTCATAGTCGAAGAGCTGGTTAACCTGGGCGCCCATACCCTGATTCGGGTCGGGAACAGTGGTGGATTGGGTGCGGATGTAAACCGTGGAGACTACGTGATCACGACCGCTTCCGTTCGCGATGACGGCACCTCGAAGAGCTACGTTTGCCCTGAGTATCCGGCGGCCGCGCATTATGCGGTTACGGGTGCGCTGGTGGATGCCGCGAAGGACTCCAGCACCAAGGTGCATGTGGGGATTACCTGGTCGCTGGATGCTTTTTATGCGCGGAATAAAGTCCTCGGGCCGGATGGGCTGTTGCCGATGAGCCATGGCGGGTACCAGCAAAGCTGGATGAACGGCAAGGTGACCGACATGCAGGCGGCGAAGGTGTTGAATGTCGAGATGGAGTCTTCGACGATTTTGACGCTCGCGAATCTGTTCGGTGTGCGAGCCGGGTGTATTTGTACGGTGTCGGATAAGACCCCCTGGCCGGGACCGGGGGAGGAGATCATCGATCTGGATCAGAACATCGCCGGCGCGATCGAGATTGCGAATCGAGCGATGGTGGCCCTCGCGAAAAACGTGTCCCTCGCGTAGCACGGAATTTATTCCGTCCCCGGGCACTGAGACCGTAGGACTACGCGTAGCATCTTCTCCTTTGGCTGGAATCCCCGGGAGGGGCTGAAGCCCATGCTACGGCTGGATGACCAGCTTGGTTCTACTCGCGACCCGTTCCTTCAGTTGTTCCAGGGTGTGATGTCGTGCGAGATTCAGATGTTCAGGGCCTCCTTCGAGCGAATCGGGCACATCCGAAATGCGCAGGCTTTCAAACCGGCCTTGCTCCGTCGAACGTTCAAACGCATATAACAACGTGATCGCGGTTGGGCCCGATGCACTTACTTCTTTGACCCGTCGGTCCCGCATCGCGAGCTCGTGCAGCTTATTGCTTACTTCGGAAAAATAGACATCATCCAGTGTCTTGCCCAACAGGGCGTGTCTTCGGCGCAGGTGGGTCACGTATTTATCCTCCAGGCCGTTCAGCAGGTCCGTCATCGGTCGAAGTGTGTAACGTCCATCGACTTCATCAATGATCTGAGCATCCGCGAAGGGATGCCCCACCTCGCCGTTGTGATAATGATGTTTTGTAAGGGGCCAAACGCTGTCTCGTTTTTCCTGTTTTACAAACGACTCATGAATCTTGGTCACGATCTCATCCTTCGGAAGCTCGTCGAACACCCTCAACTCCTCCAGCGTAAACAGTTTCTCCGCCGGGATCGTAATCAGGCTGTCGTCGTTCTTCAGCCACCGGTTCAACCACCGAAACGCATGGACGCGAAGCTCCTGGGTATCCTTATGCGGACCCTCGGTGATATGCAGCCCGATCTTGTTGGATGCACCGAGCAGGTCGTAGATCCGTTTCGTCTTGGTGTACACGTCCACCACGCCATCCAGTGGGAAGATCGAATCTTTGTCGGTGTTGGAAATCAGCAGCGGCCGTGGAGCCACCAGGGCGGCGACCTGGGCGAAGTCCCATCGGTGGCTGTTCACCATGTACATGCAATCGCAATGTCCTTCGATACATCCGTCGACCACATGATTCTTCAAGCTGGTAATCCCCGCGACGGGAACCGCACATTTCACCCGCTGGTCCAGCGCGGCGATCCACCAGGAGTACGCGCCCCCGCCGGATCGTCCGGTGACACCAATGCGTTCGCCATCCACCTCGGGCCGCGATTGCAGATAGTCAATCGCCCGCATACCGTTCCAGGCTTCCACCCCCGCCGGCGTATAGCCGCGCGTGTTCCACCACCACATCTTGTACTTGTAGGTGCCGTGATGGATCCCTTCGATTTCGCCGAGCTGGATCGTGTCGATGACCAGGCAGACGTAGCCGTTGCGGGCGAACCACGCGCCGTGGTGCTGATAGTGGGTCTTGTTCCCGTAGCTGATGCCGTCCTTCACGGCCCGACCGTGTCCGCAGACGTAGAGGATCCCCGGGAGCTTGTCGGTGACCGTCTTCGGACGGTAGAGGTTGCCGGTTACGTACAGACCCGGGCTGGATTGGAAGTGGAGATTCTCGACCACGATGCCTTCGCGTTCGTGGCTGCCGGTGATCACGGGCTGGAGGGGCGTCCGTTCCGGCATCGGATCCAGGCCGAGCATGTATTGCAGCTGCTGACGGTAGGTATCCACCTCCGCATCCCAATCTTCTTTCGTCTCGATCTCTGCGAGACAACGCTCCGCGAGCATCTGGGTCTCAGCCGCAAAGTACGCCGAAAAATTTTCTTTCAGCTCGGCGTCGTCGGCGAACAACGAGAGGGGCAGGGTGAACAATAGTAGCCAGTATTTCATGATGCGCTCCGGGTGCCGGCGATCCGTCCGCCGGGATGGCTGATCTCTACCACGCGGCGCTCAAGATGTCGTCTTCGGAATCCTGGGCTGATCGAAATGCCACTCGTACGATCCGTCCGCTGACCGGGATGCCCGGCCCTTACTCGTGATGGAGATCGACGAAATTCGAGACCAGGTATGCAGAGGCGTCTTCGAGGGAAGGCAGGATTTTAGTGCAGAACCGCACCATCCAGGGGCTGCAGTTCTGGAATTCAAACGGAGAGAAGCCGATGACAAATTTTTCCAGGTTGTGAGCGGCGTAAAAGACTTCCATGGACGTGCCGATGGAGGCCTTGTTGTAGTTCACGAGGATGATGTCGGCGTCGCGCACATCCTGCAGGTCGAATTCAACAATTTCGTTGGAGCTATCGACCTCACGGTCGATAAATTGGCGGCGCATGGGGTCGAGCATGATGAAATGCTCGCCCAGGAGGACTTTGGCCTCTTCGCGCCAGGCGCGGGCGTGCCCGAGATGCTCATCCATGATGGGGCCGCTGAGATACAGTTTTTTCTTCATAGTCGGTGTCCGATAATCGGCTTGAGCCGTTGTTTAACTTCGTCGCTCAGGGCTTCATGCTGAGTCATAATGGCCCCGGCCAGGGCTTCACTGCAGGCCGATTGGCAGGAGGAAACATGGTCGAGTCCGGCCAGGATGTCGACAATGATGGACGTTGCCAGTTCGACATTTTTCCGAGCCTGGATCACCACCGCCCCGGCCGTGACGTGGCCTTCCTCCTCATGCCAGCAGTCAAAATCGGTGACCATGGCCATGGCCGCGTAGCACATTTCGGCTTCACGGGCGAGTTTGGCTTCGGGCAGGCTGGTCATGCCGATGACCGACGCCTTCAGGGAGCGGTAGAACTGGGATTCTGCCCGCGTACTGAAGGCGGGTCCTTCCATGTTCACATAGGTCCCGCCGTTGAACGCCTGCCGGCCGATACGTGCGGCCTGGGCTTCGGCCAGGCCGTGGATGAACCCGCGCCAGGCATTGCAGGTGGGGTCGCCGAAGGGGACATGGGCCGCGATCCCGGTGTCGAAGAAGGTGTGGTTCTGTTTGGTTCGGTCGAAATATTGGTCGGGGAGGACGATGTCTCCGGGCAGGCGATCTTCCAGCAGGCTGCCGACCGCCGTGACTGAAAGCAGGTGGGTGACCCCGCACATTTTTAATCCGCAAACGTTTGCGCGATGGTTTAACGCCGAGGGGGGGATGGCGTGGCCGGGGCCATGTCTTGGAATAAAGTGTACCGGGTAGCCGTTTGCTGTGCCGGAAACAATTGGACCGGATGGTGATCCGAAAGGTGTTTCAACGTTTCGCTCTTCCGGGTTTTCCAGACGGTCGAGCGCATAAAAACCGCTGCCGCCTATAATGCCAAGGCTGATGCTTTTCATAGGGCGAATAACGGAACAGAAATTGACCCAAAGTAAAAGAAAATCCTTTATGGTTCAGGCGATAAGTAGTTTCCTGTTAAATATGAATGCAGTCGGAGTGATACTTGGTGGTGGCGAGGGCAGTCGATTGCTCCCTTTAACGCGTGATCGTGCGAAACCCGCAGTTCCTCTCGGTGGGACCTACCGCCTGGTCGATATTCCAATCAGCAATTGCATCAACAATGGGATCTACCAGATCTTCGTGCTGACGCAGTTCAACAGCGTGAGTCTGCATGAACATATCGGGGCTACGTATCGCTTCGACAACTTCAGCAATAAGTTCGTTCGCCTGTTAGCCGCGCAGCAGACGCCCGGGGCTAACGAGTGGTACAAGGGGACTGCGGATGCCGTGCGTCGCTCGCTGAATTACTACCTCGAGCTCAACCCCGACTACGTGATCATTCTTTCCGGCGACCAACTCTACAACCTCGATTTCAAAGACATCATCCGCCAGCATAAAGAAACCAAGGCCGATCTCACGATCCTGACCAAGCCGGTGGACCGTGTAGAAGCCAGTGACCTGGGCATCATGCGGTGCGACAATGATAAGCGGATAAACACGTTTCACGAGAAGCCGGGTCCGACCAAGGACATTCAGGAATACCGCGCGCCGATGTATGAAGAGGAGCTGTATCTGGCGAGTATGGGCATCTATGTTTTCAATACCAAGGTCTTGAAGGAGGTCCTGGATAACGACGAATCCGACTTTGGAAAAGGGATCATCCCGTCGAGCATCAAGGACTATAAGGTCTTCAGTTTCATCTATGATGGTTTCTGGAAAGACATCGGTACGATTCGCAGCTATTGGGAAACAAGCCTGTCGCTCACCGAGCGCGTGCCTCCCTTCAGCTTGTACAATGTGGAGCAGCCCATCTATACCCGGGGCCGTTTTCTGCCCCCGATCAAGGTGAACTCCTGCGTGATCCGTCAGTCGCTGGTGTCACAGGGTTCCATTATTTCCGGTGATACGATCAATCACTGCATTATTGGTATTCGCGCGGTGGTTGGCGAAAATACCGTGATTCAGGACTCCATCGTGATGGGGAATGACTTCTTCGAGAATGAAAAGCCGGAAGGGGAATCCGTGCCCCTGGGCATTGGCAACGATTGCTATATCAAGAACGCGATTATCGATAAGAACTGCCGCATTGGAAATGGCGTACATATCACGCCGGAAGGTAAGGCGGACGAAACGTTCACCGACATGTATTCCGTGCGCGGTGGCATTATCGTGATCCCGAAGAACACGACCATTCCCGACGGCACCCGGCTCTAAAAGCCTTGCCCCGGTTACTCCACCGGGATCAAGGCCATCGAGGTCTGGATGGCGAAGTTGCAGGTGCACCCGGCACTCGATTCAGGAATTAACAGCAGTCCGCCCGCCGGAATCATATTGATCCAACACCCGGGACGACTGACTTTCGTCA
>JBLIND010000332.1:0-7263 GCA_047639095.1 Candidatus Omnitrophota bacterium
GGTTTCGGGGTGGCTTCCGGCATCCTGATGCTCACCGGCCTGATCGACGACCTGTTCGGGATGAAAGCCCTGATCAAGCTGAGCGGCCAGATTATCGCCGCCTGGGTGATGGTTCATTTCGGCGCCAATATCGGGAACCTGATCGGGGTGCCGCTCCCCGAATCGGTGAATGTCGTGATCACGATTTTCTGGTTTCTCGCCCTCACCAATGCCTTTAACCTGATCGATGGGCTGGATGGACTCGCCACCGGTCTCGGACTTATTTCGGCCGTCGGCCTATTCGGCGTTTCCCTCTTGCGGGGCATGCCGGGTGAAGCCGTCGTGATTCTGCTACTCGTGGGAGCCTGCCTCGCCTTCCTGCGCTACAATTTTCATCCCGCAACCATCTTCCTCGGGGATTCTGGCAGTATGTTCATCGGGTTTACCCTCGCGTCCTTCGCGCTCGAGACCAGCTTGAAGGGCTCGCTGGCCGCAAGTCTGGCGCTGCCCTTTCTCGCCATGGGTGTACCGGTGTTCGATACCATCCTCGCCATCTGGCGCCGGTCCCTGCGAAAATTTTATAAGAAGGCCTTTCCGGAAGCCGCTGCCGGCGGATTGATGACCGCCGATAAGGAGCATCTCCACCATCGGATTCTGCGGAGCGGTCTCAAACAGCATCAAGTGGCCATCCTGCTCTACCTGGTCAACGTCGTGCTCGTCGCGGTTGGCGTCCTCTCCCAGTTCTACAAGAGTCGGGCGATGGGTATCGTGCTCATCGCTTTTCTCGCCGGCGTTTTTGTGGTGGTGCGCCACCTCGCCCGGACCGAGCTGTGGGATACGGGCCGCGCCATTATCACTGGTTTTCATCGCCCCGCCGGACGGGTCGTGGCGTTTATTTTATACCCTCTGACGGATGTAATTGTCCTGACCCTGTGTCTCCTGTTTGCGCTGAAGGTGACCGCCGCCTACGATCCAGCGATCAAGTTGCGCATCGCCCTGGCGCAGTATTTTCCGATCTGGGTCACCACGGTCTTTCTGAGTCTGGTTGCGTTTCAGATTTATCAGCGGGTCTGGTCCCGATCGCGATTTGGCGATTTCCTCTTCCTCGCCGTGGCCATCATTACCGGTTGTGTAATCGGACTCGGCTTGAACAGTATGCTGCATCCCGATGGCTTTAATCAAAAGGTCGTGGCCCTCACCATCATCTATGCCAACCTCGCGATCTGCCTGATTGGAGGAAGTCGCCTGGTCCTGCGCGGGGTTCAGGATGTCATGTCCCTGGTCAAACATTCGGTGCGCTTCAATCGGCACGACGAGGACGCCGAGCGCGTCCTGCTGTATGGTGCCGGTGGCCGCATGGCTTTATTCCTGCGCGAAAAAGCCCTGCGCACGCTGTACAACGACGGCCCGCGCATCATCGTCGGTATTGTCGATGACGATCGAAACCTGCGGGGGCGGCTGGTGAATGGCTATCGCGTGCTGGGCAATCGCCAGGAGATGATCAGGCTGATCCGGGACCACGCGGTGGGTCGCGTGATCGTCACCATGGAATGCAGCGAGAAGCGTTTTACCTCGATCCAGAACATCTGCCACGAGGCCGAAATCCCGCTATCGGTCTGGACCTACGACGAGCTGGAAGGCGAGGTCTTTTCGGGGACGATGCACGACCGCTTGGTCGCCACCAAGGATGTGCCCGATCCTTTTACGGCTGTTTGATCTGCTGCAAGGGCGCCTGGCTGGCGGGATGTTTTGATGTCTCGCCGTTTGGCCAGCGGATCACCCATTCTCCTGAAGCTCCTTCGGGAAGGCCGAACCAGAGGCGGCCACTGGACTGGCTCAAGTATCCTTCTCCTCCATAGACTTCCGCCGTCTGCTGACTGCTTTCGTGGACGAGGGTCACCCGTGAACCGATGGCGGAGAGGTTCCCCTTGGGCCCTTCCAGCTGAATCGAAATCAGCCGGCCTTTATCGCCGGCACTGCCGCGATAGGCTTTGAGGTGGTCGTCGTTCACCGCGCTGAGCACATCAGGAAAGCCATCCCCATCGAAATCCTCGACGACCATGCTCCGACCGTTTCCGGTCATCAGGATGCCGCTCTCCACCGGATCGATGGCCTCAAACACATGCTCGCCGCGCCCGTAGAGCAGCATGCCGGAGCCCCCGTCTTTCTGGGGTAGAAAGGGTCGCTCGTTGGCCTGGTTCTGAGCGAGGATCAGGTCGGGTAGGGCATCGCCATTCAGTTCGGTGACGACGATCCCCTGGACGCTCGATATCTGTGCGCGCAAGGGGAGGGGGGTGAAGGTGAAGGCACCCGTTCCGTCGTTGATCAGGCAGCCGGTCTCCACCGTATTGAGCGTGAGGCGTTTGGCCGACTTGAGCAGCTCGGGACCGTAAATATCCGGCAGGGTGTCCTTGGCGTAATCGCGAAAGGCTTTGTACTTCCTGAACAGCGAAGGCATGGCGGAGCCTGCGGTGGCAATGCCCTGCACCGGCAGCAGGCGGTCACCTTCGAAGTAGCCCTGGATCATGTGCACGGCGTTGTTCTCCAGGGTGGCGTAAAACAGAAGCTGCGGGCGACGCTTGTGCGCGGGAAAGGCGGAATTCAATCCGATATTCCCCAGCACATAATCGATATCCCCGTCGCCGTCGAGATCGCGCCCGGTCACGCTGGTCCAGAGTCCGTGCAATTCATCCGTCCCCGCCTGTCGGGTCACATTGGTAAAGGTGCCTTCCTGGTTCCGCCAGACCTGGATGGGTCCCCAGTCACAAGCCAGCAGCAGATCCAGCCATCCGTCGTTGTCGATATCCGTAAACAACGAGGCGGTGATCATGCCTGTCTTCAGCAAGCCCGGCGCGCGGGTATCGGTGACGTCGGTAAACACGCCGCCATCGTTTTGCAGCAACGCGCTGGCGGGGACGGTCGGATAGGCTGCCGGCACCACGCGTCCGCCAATGAACAGGTCCAGATCGCCATCCCGATCGAAATCGACACAGCTTGCGGAGCTCCCGCTGACGAGGTTGGTGGGCACTACGCGACGACCCTCGATAAACGTGCCTGTGCCATTGTTCAGATAGAGTTTGTCCTGGTAGGTAGGCGCCCCTGCGATGTTTTCCGCACCGCCACTCACCACGTAAAGGTCTTGGTCGCCGTCGCTGTCGGCATCGAACAACAGCAAACCCGTGTCTTCGCGTTCCCGATCACCCAGGGCCGTCTGGCGACCCGGGCGATAACGACCGTTCCCCTCGTTCAGGATGAGCTGGGTATCGAATCCCTTGGCGCCGCCCAGCACGATGTCGAGATCTCCATCGCCATCCACATCGCCCGTGGCGAGCGCGGGACCTTGGCGACTCAGCATGTAGGGCAGGGAGGGCTGAACCCCAAAATCATTAAAATCGCGTTCGTTGTGACGGGCCAGTTGCAGGCTGCTGTATTCGGTAAAGCGGATCGCCGGCGGATCAACCGGAGTCTGGTCCGGCGGTGCGCCCGCGGGCTGAGTCACTGTGTAATGTTGATTCGGCTCCAGGTCGGTGAAGACCTGGCGATGTCCAGCCGGCCAGGAGACGACGAGCTCGCGAATCCGAGCCGCTTCGCCCAAGCCGAAGTGCGCCACCGCATCCCGGCTGGCATTGAAGCCATGATTCAAAAACATCTGTCGACTGTGGGTCCGACCGGTGTCCGTCCGGACCTCGATGTGGGCGCCAATGCCCTGGGGGTGGTCCGAGGTGCCTTTGAGGGAAAGCATGAGGCGGTTTCCCGTGTTGCCTGTATTGCGATACAGCGCAACCGGCTCATCCATGTTCATCACCACCAGGTCGAGGTCCCCGTCACCATCGAGGTCTGCATGGGCCGAGGCATAACTCATGCCGGCCAGGTCCAATCCCCAGGCCTCGCCTTGCTCTTTAAATTGCAGGTCGCCGAGGTTTTGAAACACCTGGTTGGTTTCGATCAGCGGCAGGCTCCCCAGTCGTTCATGCCGATCCCACAGGGTCTCTCCCGGATGGGGATCGAGCACTTCGAGCTTGTCCGAGTCGAGGAACGGACGTGTCATGCCGTTGGAGAAAAACACATCATCCCGTCCGTCGTTATCCATGTCGGCAATGTTGACACTCCAGCTGGAATCGGTTGCACCCATCCCTGTCAGGTAGGCCGCTTCCAGGTAACGGCTGCTGCCCGTGTTCAGCAGTACGGTATTTTTCATGTGCTGTTTGGGGTCAGCCGCCTGCAGGAAGTTCAGCTCACGCACCATGAGGCCCGCCCGAACATTGCGGGTGAAATGGGTTTCTCCGGCAATGTCGCCAGTAATGAAATCCAGTTGGCCATCGCCATCGAGATCGCCGATGTCCGCGCCGCGGGTATACCAGCTCACATGGGGAAAAGCCTGATCAATTTTTTCGGTAAAGGTGCCATCGCCATTGTTGTGAAAGAGCTGATCCGGGTCGTTGGCATCGTTGCCGAGAAACAGGTCGGGATACCCATCCCGGTTGTAATCCACCCACAGCACGGAGACACCTTTTTGCTTCAGCCGTAAGCCGGACTTCAAGGTGGCATCTTTGAACCAGCCTTCACCCTCGTTCTCCAGGAGATAGGCCTGGTCCCCAACTTCATCCAGGCGGACGATCACGTTCTCCGTCTCGGGATCCTTGTGCGCATCCACCATGCGGAAAAACTTGTTATACTTCGGGAGGACGAAGGCGCGGCCCTTGGGGCCTACTTCGTAGATGCCCTGGGCCGTCGCGGCGGTGCCTCCCGGGTAGGTGAACTGGCTGGTAAGGATGAAAATATCCAGATCGCCGTCGCCATCGTAGTCGGCCAGCGCCGGGGTCAGCGATGCCGCCCGTACCCCCGCCTTGCGCGACTTCGCCTCGTCAACGAAGGTCGGAATACCCTTTGCATCCACGCCCTGGTTGATCAGCAGGCTGTTCAAATCGTCGTAATTACAGACGTAGATATCGAGGTCGCCATCGTTGTCGATATCCGCAATCGAGGCGCCCGTGCTCCAGACCGTGCGAATTTCGATGCCCGATTTTTCGGTGGCATCCTCGAAGGTGAAGTCGGCCGTTTGCAGGTACAGCCGATTCTGATTGGCCCCGCTGGTGAGAAACAAATCGGGTCGCCCGTCACCGTTGACATCTCCGATGGTTACGCCGCCACAGGCCATCGAGGTTGCATACAATCGACGATCCGGATGATCCGGATCCACCGCGTTCATGAAATCCAATCCACTCTGCTCCGGCGCAATGCGCTCATAGAGCGTGGCCCCTTGTGTGCCGCGTGCCGCCAGCGGCTCGCTTTCGATCGACCCCGAATCGACCGCTTGTTTTTTTCCACAACCCGCCGTCAGCAGGACCAAAAGAGTGAGAATCAATGAGGAGCTACGCATAAGAACGGTTTAGGTGAGCCCACCCCACTTTCAAAGCAGGAAAAGAACAATTTCCGCCTCAGCTCCCCTCTCTCCTCCCTCCTCTCTCCTCCCTTTACTCGATCGCCTCCAACACCATATTCGCCGTCAACACCGTCGGCAGCTGGATCGCTGGTCCTTCCGGAGGAATAACCAGGTTGTACGGAATCCCCGTCATCCCATAGGCCTCCAGGGTTTTCTGCCCAATCGGATTGGCTCCGGTAAAGTCGACACGCACCAGTGCGTAATCGAGTTCCGCCATCCGCTTGAGTACCTTATCAGTTGCTTTGAAGCTCACGGCTTCATTTGCTTGGCATTGCTGTCACCAGTCTGCGGTGAAATCGAGGAACACCCGCCTTTTCTTCTTTCGATGTTGCACCATGCGTTCGGGTGAAAAGACTTCCCAATCCACGCCAAAATGTTTTTCTGTCTGCACGCCGTTCGCTCCGGCAACGTTCTGATGCTCGCTCTCCATCTGACCGGCGCTGTGGGCCACCCAGCCATAGGTGCCCAGCATCGCGACCGCCGCGACCTGGCCAAAGCGCCGCTTGCCGACTTTCATGGATGGCACCCCGTACTTGCCGTAGAGCCAGGATCCAATGGACAGCGCCAGCAAGCCGAACAGCATCCAGTACATCCCGCGCTGACTCGTTATCTTGCCATACACCCCGAGCAGCCAGATTGCGGTGGCGAAAAGCGGAAATGACATCAGCTGTTTAAAGGTCTCCATCCAGGCTCCCGGCCGCGGCATCTTATTGATCAAGGCGGGAATAAAACTCAGGACCACATAGGGCAGGGCGACTCCGATCGCGAGCATGGTAAAGATGATGAAGGTGTTCAACGGCGGTTGACCCAGCGCATAGGCAATCGCCGGTCCCATAAACGGGCCCGTACAGGGCGTAGCTACCAGCACCACGAGGATGCCGGAAAAGAACGAGCCGGAATACCCGTGCTTGGATTGCAGGTCACCGCCCACGGCGGTCATGCTCATCCCCATCTCGAACACGCCCGCCATGCTCAGGCCGAAGACGAATAACAATGCGATCATGAAGGCCAGAAAAGCCGGGGACTGCAGCTGAAAGCCCCAACCCGCCTGCTCGCCCGCTGCGCGCACCGCCAGAAGCACGGCAACCAGGGTCCAGAGGGAGGCAATTACGCCCGCCGCAAAAACCAATCCGTGCTTTTTCACTCGAGCATGGTCCTCGCCCGCCTGCTTGACGAAGCCCATGATCTTGATGCCGATCACCGGGAACACGCAGGGCATAACGTTGAGAATGATTCCGCCGAGGAGGGCGAAGAGCATCACCATCAAGAGGCCACTCTTCTTTTTCGTGGCGCCATCCATGTCGACCACGCCCCAGGAGACCATCTCCGCAATGGCGGCTTCCGCGCGTTCATCATCCGTCCCCACCGATGCGACCGCGGGCGCGGGCTCCGGCATCGGTTCGGCCTGGACCGCGGCGGCCACGGCCGGTCCCGCGCTCGTATTCACCTGGATGACATGCACCTTCCCGTCGGCATCAAAGCCTGACTTGCTGTAGAGCAGGCCCAGGAGCGGATCCGGCCACACTTCGTTGAATTCCGAGAGCGGCAAGGTCGCCGTGTAGTGATCACCCGCCTGGGCGAAGACCTGCGGATCATCAAATTCGATGACGTCGGCCTCCTGTGGCAGGTACATCGCGTCGTCCATCTGGCCCGACCAGTCCGCCGGGGGGGTGATCGTGATCACCAGATGCTCGGCCGTTTTTTCCGCGCTGAAGGTAAAGCCATGATCCTTCGGTACGTCCGCACGCGCCGCGGCAAACAGCGGGGCCCAGGTGTCATCCGCAGCGGGTGCTTCCGCTTTCACCGGCAATTCCAGGGTCAGATCCGCCTTGCCCGGAATG
>JBLIND010000333.1:0-7247 GCA_047639095.1 Candidatus Omnitrophota bacterium
AACCACCAACTGGCCCAACCTTATGGAATCTGCCCCCCCCCCACCACCGAAGCGCTCCCTCAAACAATTTCTCTACCTGTATTTCACCGGGATTTGCATGGGCGCGGCCGATGTCGTTCCGGGTGTTTCGGGTGGCACCATGGCCTTCATCATGGGGATCTACGAAGAGCTGCTGGACGCGATCAAATCGTTCAACGTCAAGCTGATCAAATTGGTCCTGGGCTTTAAGGTGAAAGCGGTCCTCACGCATATCCCGTTTCCGTTCCTGATTGTGCTGCTGGCGGGCATCGGCACCTCGGTGGTCCTGCTCGTCAAGACCATCGAAAAGCTCCTGAACGATTACGACGGCAACGGTCGCGCCTTCCTCTTTGCGTTTTTCTTTGGCCTGGTCGTGGCTTCGATCATCGTCTTGGCCCGCCGGGTCAAGTGGTCCTCTCGAACGGGGGTTGCTTTTGTCATCGCCGCGATCATCTCTTTTCTGATCTGCCTGCAGACTCCGGCCCAGACACCGTCGACCCAGGTGGTTGTCTTTTTCAGCGGCATGGTGGCGATCTGTGCGATGATCCTTCCCGGTATCTCCGGCTCCTTCATCCTCCTGATCCTCGGTCAGTACGATCACATCATGGGGTCGATTGATGCCTTCATCGACGCCCTCAAGGAAATGAATCTCGGTGAGCTGGGCAGCTTGCTCCTCGGCACGATCCTGCCCTTTGCGGTTGGAGCGGCAATTGGCCTGCTCGCGTTTGCACGCATCCTGAGCTGGCTGCTCCATCGCTGGCATATGGTTACGCTGGCGACACTTACCGGCTTGATGACCGGTTCGCTGGTGAAGATCTATCCGTTCAAGGAGGTGCTGGGTTGGGGAATGGACCGGCACGGGGATCAATACCCGGTAAAAGAAGCCTTCCTGGCCCCGGCATTTGATGCCACCTGCTGGACCGCCTTGGGCCTCGCGGTTGCGGGCTTCATCCTGATCCTGGTGATCGAGGTCATTCAGGCGAAGGTGATGCCCTCCGAGGCGTAGACCCGAGGCCCAAGAAAAACGGCGTTGCCGAAGCAACGCCGTTTTCCGCATATCCGGTTGTCCGGCGGACTTATTCCACCGTGATGGTGATTTTTTCTGAGATGACCGGCGGGTTGTGCGGGATGTGGAGGAAGTTTCCGAGTACCAGTTGCAGGGTGTGCTTGCCCGGTGCGAGTTCGAGTATGGTTTCGGTCTGGCCTTTTCCGAAATGTTTTACTTTGTCCATTTGATCGCCGGGCAAGGCGGCGCTCATGTCATAGTCCTTGGCGTCCACATCGATCAGCAGGTGATGGTGTCCCGTGTCGGGCATGTTGATGCCCGCCGGGGCGATGCCCATCTTGGCAAGACCGAAGACGACCTTAAACTTCTGTTTGACGGTTTTGCCGTCCTTGGGAAATACGATGTACGACCTGGCGCCCTTGGGGCTGTCCGAGCGAATCGACGCGACTTCTTCTTTTTCTTTTTTGTCTTCTGCCATCGCGCCACCGGCGATGATCAGGCATGCGAGAAGGGGCAACACTATTTTTTTCATCAGATACTCTCCGACCCGCGGGATAAAAACACTCCCGTACGCTGCGGGTGCGCGAACAGGGCGACTCCACCATGGAACCGGGAGCATGATAGATGATGCCCGGTGGGGATCAAGTGTTGAGTTGAAGGGTGTTGGAGGTGGGGCGGCATGCCCTGGCAGTAAAAGTGGAGATGTTCGGGTGTGTTGAAATTGGTCGGGGCGACTGGATTCGAACCAGCGACCTCTTCGACCCGAACGAAGCGCTCTACCAGGCTGAGCCACGCCCCGACTTGTGGGGAACGTAGATTAAAAAAGGATGGATGCAACCCTTTCTTCTCCGTAAATGTGGGCCGAATTTTGGAGGATCAGTTCCCGAAGATAGATCGAACTCTTTGCCTTTTTTAAAAGCCGTTCGCGCGCTATGGCTTCAGATCTTGAGGCGTATTCCTCGCTGTAAACCATTCTCCATGGACCACGGCCACGGGTAGATCGACTCTTGCCTGCCGAGTGTTCGTGGTATCTTCGAATCAGATTTGACGTGCTTCCAATGTAGAAGCGGCCGGAGGATTCACTCTGGAGGATGTAGAGAAAAAAGGTATCCATCGAAAAAAAGCGAGGGGCGATCCCGATTGATCGGGACGACCTCTTCGACCCGAACGAAGCGCTCTACCAGGCTGAGCCACGCCCCGACTTGTGGGGGACCTAGATTCAAAAAGGATGGATGCAACCCTTTCTTCTCCGTAAATGTGGGCCGAACGTAGGTTGGGACTCTGTCCCGACAAACCAACAAATGTTCATGTCGGGTCAGATCCCCAACCTACCATGTCAACGGACATCTTGCTCGCCGGATCTCATACATCAAAACCGCGGTGGCGGCATTCACCGAGAATGAGTCCACCCCCTCCGGCATCGGAATCGTCACCCGATGGTTCATCTGCTGCAGCACTTCATCGGTGAGCCCGAAGGATTCGGACCCCATGAACAGGGCGACCGGACCCGGAATCGGTTTCAGGTTCGGCAAGGTCGTTTCACCCTGCAGGCAGCTGCCGATGCAGGTATACCCGGAGGCTTTGAGCTGTTCGATGGCGCCGTTGGTATCTGCGGCGCGATAGACGGGCAGTTTGAACAGGCTTCCCATCGACGTTCGGATCGCTTTTGGATGCCAGGGGTCGCTTACGCCGATGGCGAGCAGGCCATCCGCCCAGCTTGCGAGTCCCGTGCGGATCATCGCCCCGAGGTTTCCAGGGTCGCGAATCCCATCGGCAACCAGCAGGAGCTTCGGTGGGTTGGGGGCTTCCGCCAGGTAGGTGATTTCCGGCAGGGGCAGCACGGCGATGATGCCGCCAAAATCCCGATTCCCCGTCAGGTGCTGCATGTCCTGTAGGGACAGGACCTGTCGTTTCGCTTCGGCGGGAAGGTCGTTCAGCAGGGACTGCTCCCGCGCCTCTTCGCCGAAGCGCTCCTGGAGGGCGATGCGGAGGATGTGCTGCCTGCTACGCACCGCGCGTTCGACCAGTCGCGTTCCTTCGATGGAATAGGTGCCAGATGCCTCCCGGCCTTCACGGGTATAGGTGCGCGCGATGGCCGCGATGATCGATCGTTGTTCGTCTGTGTTGATTTTCCTGCCTCGTCGGTTGATTCTCCTGAGCATCTTGTGTAAGATTTATTTCCGTTGCAAGACCCATGAACAGAATCAGTTCCCAGAGGATCATTATGAAAAAAGCAATTATTTGGACGACCTGCATCTTGATTCCCTTGGCCCTGGCGGCTGAGGAGAAGACTGCTCAGAAGGAATCGGCTGTTGCATCAACCGTTGCATCAACCGTTGCATCAACTAGTAAATCAGAAGGGACCACGACCGTGTACAAAAAACCCAGCGATGAAGTAATCAAGGGGAAGCTCAGCCCGATTCAGTACAAGGTGACCCAGCGTGAAGGGACGGAACGCCCGTTTCAGAATGAATACTGGGACAACAAAAAAGAGGGCATTTACGTGGACGTAGTCAGTGGTGAACCGCTTTTCAGCTCCAAAGAGAAATATAAATCCGGCACGGGCTGGCCGTCCTTCTGGAAGCCGTTGGACTCCGAAAATATCGTCGAAAAGGTTGATCGCAAATTGTTTTCGGTCCGCACGGAAGTGCGTTCCAAAATTGCCGACTCCCATCTCGGTCACGTGTTCGACGATGGCCCCGCGCCGACCGGATTGCGGTATTGCATGAACTCCGCCGCGATGCGGTTTGTCCCGGTAGAAGATCTGGAGAAGGAAGGCTACGGGAAGTTCAAGGGCATCTTTGATGCCGATGAAAAGAAGTAGTCCGTTCTCGGGTCAGTCTTCAGCGAAGCGTCCCTGCAGGGGGCTGAGCAGGTGGCGCATCTTTTGAACCAGTTCGGGTGACTTTAGATTGCGCTCGACCTGGATCATTAAAGCGAAGTTATCTGCCAGGATTTCTTCCGGGTGAATGACGTACGATGTGTTTCGGCCAACCTGGTCGTAAAACCCCTTCGCCTGACCCACGCCGACGAGCCGGGGAGCGCCTTCCGGATACGTCGGCTGGCCCTCTACCAGTTGGACTTCCAGTAGTGAGTATTTCAGGTAGTCAAAAAAACGTCCACCGCGTTGTGGATCGTAACGTTCCGCTTGCGCGTGAAGGATCGGAATGGCCCAGGTGCGTTTCCCACGCAAGGTCACCTGGATGCAATGGCCATTCAGCGGGGCATCCGGGTTGGTGATTTTTCGTGCGGCAAGGGACGGAGGAAAGACGAGCTCCTTGCATGGGTGAAACCCGATGAGGCGATACAGCCGGGTTTTCCATTCGGGATTATTGCGCGAAAGAATGTGGAAGAGCTCGTGGGCTATCAGTTTTTGCAGGGCGGCAGGAGGCGCGCTGAGCTCATGTGCTGGAAGAATGATCGCATTTGCGCGCGTGTACGCTGCGCCACCTTCTTCCCGGCCCGTGGTGGTGATCATCAGGACTTCCTCGGGAAAAGGAATGGCCAGGCGCTGAAGCTCCGGCCGCATGCCTGTATAAGCCGCCTGAATCCGTTGGGCTTCCGCATCGGTCCACGCTCGCACCTGCTCGCCGATGTGAGCGAGAAAGGTTGCCTCTGTGACATCCTGATCGGTCTGCATGCGCGCCGCTCGATCGAACGGGCTCAGGCGCTGGATGAATGCATCTCGCGACATGAGCACCTCGCGGCCTTCCTCAATCGTCGCGAAATGCAAGACGGGCAATCGGGCGATCTGGCCCTGGCCAAGGCTGATCAAGCTGGCGAGGATAAGGAAAACGTAGGTCTTCATGGCTGGGGCTCCGTGTCGTGAAACATGCCGTAGTCGATCATGATGCGTCCGTCGGGAAGCTCGCTCGTATTGTCGACGAATTGATGCCCCGGCTGCACGTCTTCAGGGTAATACGTGTGCCTTGCGTAGATGGTCTGGCCATACGTTCCGTCATGTCCGCTTATCGTCACGCTGAGAATGGTCAACCCGATGGTCCCGGCAAAGAGCCGTCGGTACTCCGCCTTCATCGGCTCGGTCAGGCTGTGGATCATCACTACCTTCTTGATCGCCACTCCGCTTGCCGTGATGGCGATCTGCAGCGGGAGGTGGGCATAGAGCCAGATGATGGGCGTAAAGCGTTCTTGCCGTATATGGGACCCGGCCACATCGTCGAAATAGATCCACCAGATGCAGCAGGTCAGGATGAGGAGCACGCTGGCCTGGAAAAAGGTTCCAAGGGCCGCGCCTTCTTCACCCAGGCCGGTGAGGACTTTGACGAACGATTCGCCCAGTACGATGATGGCCAGTAGGCCGTAGCGTTCAGACAGATGCTCATGATCAATCGGAAATCGTTCCGTGAGTGCACGGGATTGCTTGCTGAAGGGGGATGCGAAAACAAGTGCCACCCCGATCGCCCAGAACGCATAGGTCCAGGGTGGTTCGATAAAAATGGAAATGAACCAGACGATCCCGGCGAGGGCGAACACGCCGCCCCAGTATTTGCTGTAGGCGCGACCATCGGCGGCCTGTTTCCAGGTTCGGATGTACATCACGGTCACCAGGAGCTGGGCGATGGCATACGCGAACGCGAAGCCTTTATGATGCCCGTCCAACAGGTGAGGTGCGGAGACGGCCATTCCTCCAACCGCAAACATCTGGACGAATACAATGACGCGATGGACGAAGTCATCGACCGTATAGCGATTCATGTAAAAACTGAAGCCGGTCCAGGAAATCCAGAGCGGAACGAAGAGGCCGGCAAAGGCCAGGAACCCGGGAATATCCGGGTGTTTGCTCAGCGCATTGCCTAATTGGATGAAGGCGGCGACGAAAATGAGGTCGTAGAACAGTTCCAGCCAGGAGGCTTTTTTCTCATAACCCTCAACGGGCGTGTGTAGGACAGGGGTATGGAACCAGCGGCTTCTCATGGGTTTACGCGATTTAGCAGTTTTTACCGGAACGTAAAACGATTTTTTAAATCGAGGGGGAGCTCATCGTTTTCCGCTAAGCTCAAAAAAGCCTTTCACAATTGGGCAAATCTGTGGTTTCGTCCCCCGCGCATGAAAACTCGCCCTACCGATCCCAGTAAAATCAATATCATCACCCTCGGGTGCTCTAAGAACCTCGTAGACTCCGAGGTCCTGCTCAGTCAGTTGAAGGCGAGCCATAAGACGGTCACCCACGAAGCGGAGCATTCCAATGCTGGCACCGTGGTGATCAATACCTGTGGATTTATCGACAACGCCAAGCAGCAGTCCATCGATACGATTCTGGATTTTGTAGCCCGCAAAAAACGGGGCGAGATCAAGAATCTGTATGTGAGCGGATGCCTGTCCCAGCGCTACAAGGAAGAGCTTGAGGTCCAGATGCCGGAAGTTGATGGCTACTTCGGCACCACCGATACGGACTTGCCGAACATCCTCAACACGCTCGGAGCGGATTACAAAAAAGAACTCGTGGGCGAGCGCGAGATTACCACGGACAGCCATTACGCCTACCTCAAGGTTTCCGAAGGCTGCAATCGGGGCTGCAGTTTCTGCGCGATTCCGCTGATGCGCGGGAAGCACCGTTCGCGGGAAATCGATTTCCTCGTCAAGGAGGCCAAGTACCTGGTCAACAAGGGCGTGAAAGAAGTCATGCTGATTGCGCAGGATCTCAGTTCGTACGGGGTGGACGTATCGGGTAAAAAACAGCTGAACGACCTGCTGAAATCCCTTTCGGACATCGAAGGACTGGAGTGGATTCGTTTGCACTACATGTACCCCTCCGGATTCCCGGAAGAGATTCTCCCGACCATCGCCGAGCGCGACAACATCTGCAATTACATGGATATGCCGATTCAGCATATCTCGTCGAATGTGCTGAAGATCATGCGTCGCGCGATCAACCGCGATCGGACGGAAGCCTTGATCGAAAAGATTCGTGAAGGCGTGCCGGGCATCGCTTTGCGTTCCACGCTGCTGGTGGGGCATCCCGGCGAGACTGACGAGGATCATGCCGAGTTGATGGATTTTCTGGAGCGCACGCGGCTCGATCGGGTGGGGGTTTTTCAATACTCACACGAAGAAAATACCCACGCGCATACCCTGGAAGACGACGTGCCCGCCGAGGTGAAGCAGGAACGATTCGATGATGTCATGATTCTTCAACAGGGGATTTCACTGGAGAAGAACCAGGCCAAGGTCGGGACCGTCATGAAGACGCTCATCGATGGCA
>JBLIND010000334.1:0-7222 GCA_047639095.1 Candidatus Omnitrophota bacterium
CATCACGAATAGGCGTAAGTTGAGAGGCATCGGGACAGTCAAGGACCTGCATGAAAGGATCCGGCACGGTGCGAAACACGAAACGATAGACACTACGTCGCAGGTTCACGGGATCATCCGGATCCAGATTCAGGTAATCGAGATTCGGGGTGACATGCACGCCTTTGGTCGCTGTGAACTGCCGCGCAGAAGGTCCCCCCATGGTGAGGTCCAGCTTGCCCGACATCTGTAGCAGCGCATCGCGCAGGCTTTCCGCATCCAGGCGGCGCAACTGGACAAAGCGCAGAGGAATCGTCGCTGATGACACATCCGAGGAGGTCCTTTGCGCGTAGACCTCGCTTGTACAAATCAGGCGATGCAGGGCTTTGAGTGATCCTCCATTGTCACGCAACTGGCAGGCGAGCCAATCCAACAAGTCGGGATGGCTGGGTGTCGCACCCATTTTACCCAGGTCGTTGGGGGTGGTCACGATGCCTCGGCCAAAATGGTAGGTCCAAACCCGGTTGGCCATGGACCGCCAGGTCAGTACGTTTCCTGGATCGGCCAGCCAGTGGGCCAGTGCGGCGCGACGAGCCCCCTCGTCTGCGGTATCGGACAAGGGGAATGGGACCTTGGGAAGACACGACAAGGCTCCAGGTTGCATCAGCTCACCGGGCTGATGGATGTCTCCGCGCGCCAATAGATGGATGGGGCGAAGTCCTTTCGCGGGCTTATAATTTCCACGACCTTCCCAGTCACTGGCCACCGCATACACCATGCGAGGTTGATCCAGGGCGGCTCGTTCCCTCGCCATCTGCTCCCGTTGGTACGCGATGGCCAGCTGGTGCACATCCTCCGGCGTTCGCTGATCGACCGGCTTGGACAGGACCTCTGCAAGCTCCGGGCGAAACCCATCCGATGGCAATGATGGAAGGGCTGCATCGCTCACCGTGATACGTGGACGCCCAATCAGATGCCCGCCGCCGTGGAGCTGTTCGAGGTCAATGGCGATGGTGCTACCCGGTTCCAGCTCCACTGGGGCTGCCAGAACGAACATCGCGCGATGCGGCGTGCCAACTTTCGGGTAAATGCCCCAGGCGGTTTTGGGATTTCCATCCATCGCATGCTCGATCGTCCACCCATCCTGGCTGAAATCCGCCTTTGCATGACCGATCGCGAGGGCCTGCCCTCCCACCCGGATCTGGATCTCCGACAGATGAAGATTCCCGTTGTCCTGCCGCCCGGGGCCGAGGTGGTCAAGCGACGCATCGGTCAGTACCTCAATCATCACTGCGGTAACTCGCGTGTAGGACGTCGATCCGGTAAACGTATACGTATCCGTCTCCGGCCGTTGTTCACCGAACAGGAACGACCCATCGGCCAGGGCTTTGTGGCTGGATGCGCCGGTCGTTGTGACGACCGGGTCGTCGAGCAGGCGCCAGGAACCCCGGGCGTTCTCCACCCAGGCTTCGAATGCGGCATCCGGCTCGATGGTCTCGGGCCATTTCCCCGCATCGAGTTGGTGCTGCAACGCGATCAGTTCGTGACGACGCTGGGTCACCTCGGGGTGATCGTCATAAGGCCGATCCACCCGGTCAATCCCCGCAAACACGGATTGCAGTTCGTAGTACTCGCGCATGGGGATGGGATCAAATTTATGATCATGACAGCGGGCACAATGCACGGTGGTGCTTATGAAGGTGGACATGGTCGTCGTGAGCATGTCGTCGCGGTCCAGATACTGCGCAACCTTTTTATCGATCGTGCCATCCTGTATGCCCATCTGAGAGCTCTCATCCCAGGGACCACACGCGAGAAACCCGGTGGCAATCGTCGCCCAGGGATCCTCGGGATACAGTACGTCACCGGCCATCTGCTCCCGGACAAATTGTGCGTAGGGTTTATCTTCGTTGAATGAACGAATCAGATAGTCCCGGTACGGCCAGGCGTTTTCGCGAATGGCATCCTCGTCGTGCCCATGCGTTTCGGCATAATGTACGATGTCCATCCAATGCCGCGCCCAGCGCTCTCCGTAACGGGGGCTGGCCAGGAGTCGATCCACGACCTTGGCAAAAGCTTCAGGCGAGCCGTCGGCCAGAAACGCTTCGCGTGCCTCGAGCGTCGGAGGGAGGCCGGTGATATCGAAAGTCACGCGGCGTAGCAGGGTTTCTTTATCGGCACGGAGAGCAGGCTCAATGCCCGCCGTTTTCAAGCGTGCCAGGATGTACGCGTCGATCGGAGTACGGCCCCAACCTGCAGCTTCCGGTACCGCGGGCAGTTGCAGCGGACGTAGCGCCCAGGGCGTTTCAGCGCTGCTCGCGCAGGCCAATAGACCTAGCCAGACGACGAACAGGTACCGGATCATGACAGGATCTCATGTACAACTTTTCCGTAGACATCGGTCAGCCGAAAATCGCGTCCCGCGTGTCGATAGGTCAGCACTTCATGATCAAAACCCATGAGATGAAGGATGGTCGCGTGCAAATCATGCACATGCACGGGATGCTCATCAGCCCGCATTCCATACTCGTCGGTACTGCCGTGGACGATCCCCGGCTTGACCCCTGCCCCGGCCATCCAGGAGCTAAAGGCCCAGGAGTGGTGCTCCCGTCCCTTGTGGTCTGCGCTGCTGTTAAACGGGGTGCGTCCAAATTCGGTTGTCCACACCACAAGCGTGTCTTCAAGCATTCCTCGTTGTTTGAGATCTTTCAGCAAGCCGGCAATCGGCTGATCGACATTCTTTGCCAGGTTGACGTGGGACATCATGTCGCCGTGGGCATCCCAATTGTTCGACGAACCGGTGTCGATCAACTCAATGAATTGTACCCCGCGTTCCGCCAGTCGACGCGCGGCGAGGCACTGCCAGGCAAAGCCCTGGGTTTGATTGCGTTTCAGGCCGTACAGCTCATGCGTCGCATCAGATTCCTGGGCGAAATCAAAGGCCTCCGGAACCGCTGACTGCATGCCGAAGGCAGTTTCAAAGGAACGTAGACGCGCATCCAGCAAGGGATCGGCGTTCCGCGTCACCAGGTGCGCTTCGTTCAGTTCACGCAAGGCCGCGAGTTCGAATGCCTGATCATCCCGGGGGCGACGCCGCTGGATGTTGGCGATGGGATTTGCTCCAGGCGTAACCAGGGTTCCCTGGTGTGCACCCGGAAGAAAGTCGCTCGCGTAGACCTGGGTGCCGGCATAGGTCTGCTTCGGTGCCAGCACGACAAAACCCGGCAGGTCGCGATTCGTGCTGCCCAGGCCATAACTCACCCACGAGCCGATGCTCGGACGGGCGAACGCAAAGGAGCCGGTGTGCATCCCAAGCGTCGCGTTGTAGTGATTGGAATGGGAGGTATGCATCGAGCGGATCAGGGCGATGTCATCGACACATCCCGCCAGATGCGGAAACAGGCTACTCACTTCGGTTCCGCACTGTCCATGCGGAGCAAATTCCCACTGGGGTCGCTTGAGGTAGATGCGTTCATACCCCGGGCGATCCTTGATCTCCGGGTGCTGGGCTTTGATCTCCTTTCCGTGATCGCGCACCAAAGCCGGCTTGGGATCAAAGGTGTCGACGTGTGAAACACCCCCGGTCATGAACAGAAAGATCACGCGTTTCGCTTTAGCGGGAAAGTGCGGCTCACGTGGGATGAGCGGATCCGAACTTTCCGCCAGGACCTGCTGGAGAATGCCGGGGAATAACAGCGATCCGGTGACGGATGAGCGGAGGAACTGCCGACGGTCGGAACGAAAGGATGAGGAGTCGCGATGCATATTCGTCATCAGTCCAGGTGAATGAATTCATTACTCGCCATAAGGACACGTACATAAGCAGCCCATTTATCCCGGGCGGCTCCCGGATACGACGCAAGGAATCGTTTGCTCTGCTGTAACTCCAAGTGGGATGCCTCGCGTTGGTACAGGATCCGGCAGGCGATGCGCAAACGCTCGACATCGTCCGCGCTCCGTTGAATCAAGCGCTCCGACAGGCGCCCGGCCTGCTCGTGAAAGAACGGATCGTTGATGAAATACAAGGCCTGAGTCGGAACCGTAGTGCTGGGTCTCCCGGGGGTACTTGCGTTGGGATCCGCGCCATCAAACAAGGTGAGGAACGGATGTTTTTGCTGGCGCTGCACCATGAGATAGGCACTGCGTTTGTTACTGTCGTAGACGGCAATGAAGGGATTGTGCTGCGTGTACCGCCACTCGTTCTCGGGCGGAAAGGGATGCGCCAGCGCCGGAGAGCGATCCAGAGCCCCGGAGACAAAAAGCAGGCTGTCGCGCAGCTCTTCGGCGCTGAGGCGACGAAGGGGGTAGCGAGCGAGCCAGTGATTCCCGGCATCCATCTCCAACTGGGCCGGCGTGCACGCAGCGCGGCGTTGATACGTGTCAGTCCCTAAGATGAGACGGTGGAGCGTTTTGATGCTGTAACCGCTCGCTACAAATTGAGCAGCCAACCAGTCCAACAACTCCGGATGCGTGGGGAGTTCCCCACGTGCGCCAAAGTCATTCGGCGTGCGCACCAAGCCTTCCCCCATATGCCCCTGCCAGATACGATTCACCATCACCCGCGCCGCAAGGGGATGAGACACGATCCATTCGCCGAGGGGACGGCGACCACTCCCCTGCTCCGCCTCGACCCGGGCGCCTCCGAAGATCGTTAGCCAACGACGGGGAATTTCATCACCGAGGGTTTCGGGCTCTCCGCGCAGCTGGAGGCGACTGTTCTTGACCTCGGCTTCCACCACCGCATAGGCCACGGGTATCTCCGGTCGGGGCTCGTTGGAATCGACGAAATGTTGGGTGCCTGCGCGAAGGTCAGCAAGGGCCGACCCATAGTCAGGCGCCGCGACGTGATCGAGTTGAAAGGAAACCCCGTCGCCACCGCTTGGATGCGCATCGGCGACGCGACCGGACATGGAAACAAGTCCGTCTACCGGGCTCACCCAGGTAATGCCCACCGGCCGATTCGGCCCCGGATGAACGAAGACGGTCCGGGCAGGAAGCAGGGTCCAGACCTTGACATCTTCCTTAGCGGTGTTCACGAAAACGGATGGCAAATCCTCCGTACTCCACTTCTTCAGCTCGCTACGACCATCGAGCGCCTCGGCAACCGTATTAAACAGTGCGGGACCCTCCGTGGCTTCGTGGAAATACCAGGTGTCGACTCCGGCTACGGCCTGTGGGTTCGACTGGGTGAACCGGTCAATCAGGTTTGCGAGGTTCCACGAGCCCGTGCCGTCGGATTGGGTGATGCTCCATTCGACGAGGGTGCTGTCCGCGCCATGATTGCCATTCGGCAGGATCTTCAGGGTGATGGCCTCGCCTTTGCGAACCGTGAACGGCTCGATCTTAAACGGAACGGATAGGCCTTCGGCGACGTTTGCCTGCGCCAGCGCGTGTGTATCCTTTTCAGCCAACTCCCGGGCGAGACGTTTTCCTGCATCGGTTTTTTCATTCACCTGTTTCTTTGCTGCGTCCATCGCCGTCTGCCGAGCCTGCCAGGGTTGCAACAGTGCATCGAGTTCCGCCTTCGACATCAAAGGCACCATGTCCCGGGGTGCTCCATTCTTTTCACAACCGGAATAAGAAAAGCGGGAACTGTTGAAAATCCCTGCCAATGCATAATAATCCTCGGCCGTAATCGGGTCGTATTTATGATCATGGCAACGCGCACAACTGACGGTCAGGCCGAGAAACGTCTTCCCCAGGTTGTCGATCACGTCCTCGTACATGAGATGGATATCCTGATCGATGTCATGCCCGAAACGCCGGGCGATGGCCAGGTAGCCGGTGGCGACGACGCCTTCCGCGGCATCGGAGGTGCCGGCACTGATCAGATCACCCGCCAATTGGAGTTGTACAAAACGGTCGTAGGGCAGATCTTGATTGAAGGCGTCAAACACCCAGTTGCGATAACGCCAGGCGTGCGACACCGGGCGATCCGTGTTTTCCCCCGCAGTATCCGCATAGCGCACGAGATCGAGCCAGTGACGCCCCCACTGAACGCCGTACTCGGGCGATGCCAACAGGCGATCGACCTGGCGCATGAATGCATCTGGACGGCCATCCGCGAAAAAGGCGTCCACTTCTTCTGCGGTTGGAGGCAGACCGGTTAGGTCATAACTCAAGCGACGAAGCAAGGTACGCCGATCGGCCCTTTGGTTGGGGATGAGCCCTTGAGCACGAAGACCCTGATCGATAAACGCATCAATCGTTTTTGAGTTTGGATCCTGATCGGCGGGCGGCAGGGGCTGGAAGGCCCACCAGGACGCGGCCTGGACCATGTCCATACCGCCTAGCTTTTCTGCGGACACGAACCCGCAACCCGGAATCAGGAGGAAACAACTGATACGAAAGATTGCGAAGAGATTACGCATTCCAGATGGTCCGGTCTGCCACCCTCCTTGCACGATCAGGCCAGTTCCAATCCGGTGAACGTACCGGTTGCGGTGGAAAAAGAATCGGTCTCCATGCCCAGGCGTTGCAGCATGGACACATACAAATTGGACAAGGGATAATTGTTCTCCTGGTCGAAAGCCAGATGCTGTCCGTGTTTGAAACCGCCGCCGGCGAGCAGCACCGGCAGGTTGACGTTCGAATGGCTGTTCGCACTTCCCATACACGTACCGTATAGGACCATACTGCGATCCAGGAGGCTATCCCCGCCTTCCCGGGCGCCGGCGAGACTCGACAGGAAATCATTCAGGACGTCGAATTGTCCTTCCTCATGGCCGCGCAGCTCGCTCAGAGCTTCTTCGCGATTGCCGTGATGGGTGATATTGTGAATCACGGTGGTATCGATAAAAATGGAGACAAAACGCGAGGAGTCCGTCTCCAGCGCCAACTTGATCACATCAAACATCAGGCGCGTGCGTTGGACAAACTCCTTGCCATCGTTGATGTCCTCGGGCGGCTTGACGTCGATCTGGGGCTTGGGTCGAAACTGCCAGGCTTCCGCCGCGTGCAGGCGCTTCTCCAGCTCTCGAACGGAGGTGTAATATTGATCCATCCGTTCCTGGTCACGATTTGAGATCGTGCGACTCAGCCGCCGGGATTGCTCACCAACAAAATCCAACATACTCCGGCCCTGACGAAGTGCTTCGACCTGGGCCTCGACTTCCTCGGGCTTTCCCTGGAGGAACAACTGCTCGAATAATTTGCGCGGACTGTTTTCCGACGGAATGGGGGCCCCGCTTCGGGTGTAACTCAGGGTCCGATTCTCGGTGGTGATGGCGGTGACCAGCGAGGG
>JBLIND010000335.1:0-7201 GCA_047639095.1 Candidatus Omnitrophota bacterium
CTTCGGAAGTGGGTTGCTCACCCTGCCCCGCTGCGGCTTGCTGCATCTCCTGGTTCAGTTGCTCAATCACCTCATCAAGCGTCTCTTTTGCTTTGCGTAACCCGGCGGCTTCATTACCCAGGACGGTCTCGGCTGCTTTTTCAATGCCTTCCTTCAGTTCCTGCACCGCCTGGCTGGCTTTGGCAATGGAATCACTGGCTTCGTCCTCACGTTCCTGCTCGACATAGTGCTCCGCACGCGCCAATTCCGATTCCAGTTGATTGCTCCGCGCATCGCGGACCGTGTCTTGCAGGCGCCGGGAGAGCAGGGGTTCTGCATGTTCGGCTTCGCGGCTGACGTCGATCATCTGTTGAACCAGGTCCTCGGCCGTTGCGCGTTGGTCGGCCAGCTTTTTCCCGAGTTGATCCGCTTCATCCGGTGGGTCATCCAGCCGACGGGGTTGAGCGGAAGGTGCTTTGCTCGGTTGCGTTACTTCTTCTTCGATACGCGTCTGTTTGTCTGCCAGCTCACGCGCTTCCGTGCGCATGGCCCGCAGTTCGTCATCGAATCGCCCGGCGGCCTGTTTGCGGAAATCCTCTTTCAGTTCATCCAACTTTTCCTGTGCCCGGGCGGAACTGTTCACGGCATCATCGAGTTCCTGTTTTTCGATTTGCGATTTGGTTTCCTGGACCTCCTCGCGAATCTCTTTTACATCCTTCCGCGCCTGCGCCATGCGCTCGCGATTTTGCTCCTCCTCCATGCGGCGGGAGAGTTCATCCACATCGCGCAACAGCTCTTGCTGCAGTTCTTCCAGGCGTTTGAGTTCTCGGCTGAGGCGTTCCTTTTCTGCCTCGGATTGAGCTAACTCAAGGGCGTGTTTGGTCTCTTTCAGCTGGTCCTTGATTTCATCCTGGCGACGTGCGAGCTCGCGCAGCCGGTTCAACACCTGCAGGTTCTCCCGTTGCTCCTCTTCGGCCTGGCTTTGTTGTTCCTTCTTCGCCTGGCTTTCGGTTTCGTAGAGCCGTTCCTGTTGTTTCAGTTCCAATTCACTGATTTCCGGACGTTCGCTTTTCTCGCTCTTGCCTTTGCTTTTGCTCTGCGAGCGGATGATCTGGTATTCGCGGCCTCGCATGCGGATCAACGCTTCATAAGCGGCCTGCTCTTTCGACATGACCGCCGTAAACGCCTGGCGATCCTGGCCAGTAATCAGCGTGTCCAGTTCCGCGACACTTTGCTGCATGAAGATAATGGCCTCTCCCAGATGCTGGCGCATCTCGGCATCGTCCATATTGTCCATCAGTCCGCCTGCGGTGTCGGCAAGATTTTGTTGGGCATCACGTACGACTTGCAGGTCGTTGGTCTGACTGGTTACATCGTCATTCTGGTCGACCATGCGGGTCAGGTTCCAGGTCGCGGAAATGATCTCCTTCTGCTGTTTAACCAGCTCATCGCTTTTGGGTTTCTCTTCCGATTCGCTCTCACTCGGCGGGGCCTGCATCTCGCGAAAGATTTCTTCGAAGTGACGCACTTCTGCAAAATACATGTCCGAGCGGGTTCGGCGTTTTTTGCCGTTCGGGCCCAGGTCTTCCGCCCAGAGGTGATAGGCTATGAATTGATTGGGCTGGACCTTGAGTACTTCCAGTTCCAGCAAATGTTGAACCGTTTTGCGCCCGATTTCGGGTTCGCCCGAGCTCAGTGAAAGCTCCTGCTCGTCTCCGGAAAGCGTGTACACCATGCCATAGTCCAATAGTCCGATGTCATCGTATACTTCTGCTTCGATGCGTACTTCCTGAAGCGCGGTCACCGTGGAATCCTTGCGTGGGAAAAGGAATTTCATTTCAGGGGCCGCATTTGGACGCACTTTCACCAGGAACTCCACCGGCTTACGGTTCTCGCGTTCGCGGTCATCGACCAACTTCAATGCATACGCGACAGTTTCCGTTGGAA
The DNA here is from genome assembly GCA_047639095.1 of Candidatus Omnitrophota bacterium. Classification (GTDB taxonomy): domain Bacteria; phylum Verrucomicrobiota; class Kiritimatiellia; order SS1-B-03-39; family UBA6053; genus JAPYUI01. Next base: position 1,927 of record JBLIND010000335.1, read on the forward strand.
CCAGGGTTGCACGAACGAGGTTTGGCACCTGGGCATCGGCAACGAGTTCGATCTCTTCACCGGTTTTGGTGACAAGACGTGCCTGTTTGACCGGCTTGTTGAGCGTGAAGCTGAGGGTGACTTCCGAGCGTTCGAGGACGTCCACATAACGCGTGTCTTCGATCGATTCTTCCGGGTGGCCCGTATAGGCGGGGGGGCGAACGATGGCGTCGGCACGTTCCAACTCGGGATAGCGAAAGACACTGATTTGATAGGTCTCACTCGATTGATCATCGAAATCCACGCGATAGACCATCGCTTGATTGACGGCGGGAATGATTCCGCCAAAGACCGGGTCTTCGAGGTTTTTCTTCATGGGCAGCGCCAGGAGTTGGTCCGCTTGTGCCCCGGCGAGTAATACGGTATCGTTCGGGACCTTCCCCGTGAAGCGCGCCCGAATCACGAGGCGATCGCCCTGTTCGACTTCGATGTCTCCGGGTGATACGTCGACCTCATAGACGGTACGTACCGGTTCCACGTTCGCCAGGGCCGATACTTGGGGGGGCGGTGGGTTGGTCGAAGATTCGATCAAAGCTTTGCTCAGCAGCAGGAAGACCAGGGCAAAGGCGCCAGCCGCCACCCATTCCAATCTGCGCGCGCGTTTCAGGGTCGCATCGGACACCATGGTGATCCAGTTCTGTTGAACCGCCTTGGCGACGACTTCCTCGATTAATCGTTCCTGGAGATAGTTGAACTGGTAACGTCCACCTTCGGGCGTTTGCTCCATAGCCGTGATGAGCAGCGATTGCAATTCTGGGTGCTCGGCTTCGATGCGGCGCGCGATGGCATCGTAATCGAATCCGCGTGTGGCCCAAAGTCGGGTGCAGAGCAAGGCGGCAGCGATGGTTCCGGCAAACCAAAGCGCGGCGGCGATCCCTGAAGCGCCCGTGTACAGTAACAGGGCGCCAATGAGGGCTGCGAAGCAAAATACCATCGCGAGCATTCTTCGCCCGAACAAGGTGTGCTGTCGTTTCGCGACAGGCAGTAAGTAGGGTTCCAGGACGTAGGCCTTCATGCCGAATACTCCGCTGCTTGGGGTGTCTTGATAGCCCGCACGCCGCGTCCAGCAATACCCGTTTCCAATAGTAAAGCAGCCCACAAGCCGAGGATCAACCACCGCCAGAGTTTTTGCCGCTGTTCGACCTCCCCTTGACCGGCAGCGGCCTCGGTTTGGCCCGGCTGCTCTTTCAACTGGCCCAGTGCCGCGAGTTGTTGGCGTTCTTTATGTGGCAGAGGGCCAATTCGTGATTCAGCGCTGGGCAGGTTGATGGCAAAGGCGCTGTCCAAATCGGGTCCGAGAAAGTGGTAAACCCCGGGCTGCCGGGTTTCGGTGTACGCGCGCAGATCCTCAGCGATCGTGTGTACGGTGCCATCGGGATGTTGCACCTGCCGGGTCCCCTCCGGGATCGGGACAGACGAACCGGTCACCATCATGTTGTGGTGTCCACCCATTCCGTGCTGCCCGTACTCCAAGATCGAGTAGAGGAGGGGCACGAAGCGGGAAGAGAGCGAGAGTTGGCTGTCGTCAGGTTGCCAGCCTGCGGCAAGGATCACCAGGTGTCCTTTGCCGATTTGCAGTTCAAGCAGGGCGGGATGGCGTCCGTCGAATCGGGCGAGCACCGGGGCGGTGGAGCCTTCGAGGATGCGATGGTGCCAGAAGTGAATTTTACTGAAGTCACCGAATTGAGGATCCGAAAAAGGTTCGAGCCACGGGTGCTTCAGGTCGAGGTGTCCGAGGAGGGCGAAGTCTTTCACCTCGGCTTCTCGAAGCGTAATGGGCTCGCCCGTCAGCTGCTGCAGGGCCTCGCCGGAGTCGCCCTGACTGACCATGTAGAGGACGGTTCCACCTTCTTTCAGAAACGCCTCGATCACGGAGGTGTCGGCGGGCGGCTCGGTGATGACTGCGAAATCGATGGCCGATACTTCGATGTCAGCAAGTGAATCACTCCCGCGGCGAACCGTGATCACCGGCGTGAAGATGCGCGTGCCGAGCAGGGCGCGACGAAGGAAATAGAAGGGGCGTTCGGCATCCTTGGCATCGCCGGATCCGATGAAAAGGACGTTGATCTGTTTCTCCACGATCGGTGCAAGGAACAGATGATTGTCATAATCGAGATCATCCCCGGAGAGCACCAGCTCCTCGCCCGGGATCCCGCTGGCGGTCGCCGGGGCCTTGATGATTTTACTTTGGCCGCCGGGGACTTCGATGGACAGGGGTTGGCCCGCGTTGTTTGCCCAGGCCAGATGGAGGACGGTCTGGTCGGCCCCGGCCTGATTGCTGACGCGTATCCAGGGGCTTGGTCGCTCATCGGACAGCGCCACCTCGCCCGCATCCTGCACCCATTGCAGTGAAGCGTTGTTGAACGAAGGAGTTGCGATGGGCAGGAGGCGGACTTGAAGGTGTTGCGGCCACTCGTAGGCAAAGAGTGCGTCCAGAATCATGCCTTCCTGAAGATCGCTGATCACGACGAGCTCTTGCTGGCGATGTTCGCTGTACTCGCGCGCCTGTTCGTCCAGGTGATGGGCGGCCTGGACCAGCGCTTCCCCCAGTCGGCTGCCGCCCTGGGGGGGCAGGGGAACCTGCCGGAGCTGTTTGATCGCGCCAGAGGGCTGCAGCTGGGTCCATGCCTCGAAATCGATGAGCGCCTCCGTCTGATCATTAAACTGGAAAACCGCTGCGCGATCACCGGATTTGCGGTCCTGAAGATCTGCGAGAAGCGCCTCCCGTGCACGTTCCATCTGCTCGGGTGCCGCCATGGAAGCGCTGGTGTCGAGCAGGTAGAGCACCTGGCTCGTTCCGGTAAGAGCGGTGCCGTCATCATCGCTTTTCCAAAGCGGTCGGGCGAAGGCGAGGGCCAATAAGAGCAGGGCCAGGCAGCGGAGGAAGAGCAGTAGCAAGTTTTCAAGGCGACTGCGTTTGGTGAGTCGAAGCGGGGTTTCGCGCAGAAACATCAGGGAGCTGAAGGGGACGTGTTCCTTTGGCGTCCGGCGGGTCAGGTGCAGGAGAATAGGGGCTGCGATAGCTGCAGCACCGAGTAGGTAGAGGGGAAACAACAAGCCCATGGGAGGATCATGCCTGTAAAAGATGAATTGGGAAAGGGTTTATCGGTTCCTATTGTAGGTAGACGCGACGAAAGACGTTCCGATCATAGGAACGTCGTCAGGGGTCTTTTTTCAAGCGATACAAGCGGCGCATCTGATTGAACTCTTCGTAGACGGCAAAGGAGTCTCCCTCGGTGAAGATGATTGGGCTCAACGTGGTGAATCCACTGCCGAGGGCATCGGCGGCCTGCAGGTTGAACCCCATGGCGGCATTGGTCCAGTGAAGCCGAATCAGGGTTGGGGAGTAATGTTCGATCCCGAGGGTAACGTCGGTCGGTCCGACGAACTCTTCGGTGAGGATGAGGTTGTCAAAGTGTGCCCGAGGCGCATTGGTTCGCCCATTATTCAGCAGGGTCACGACCGAAGGATTACTGAACTCGACCACAATGGTTCCCGGAGGCGGATTCGCACCGGTTATGAACTCCACGGTGAAGTCCGTCCATTCGCGGTTGTTGACGACAAAGTTCCACCAGTTGACGGTGCGTTCCATGACTCGGGTACCGCCCTGGGCGGAGGGATTCCCCACATACATCCCAAAACTGGCGAGATTATTGGTCGTCATGTTGCCTCCGCTGGCCCAATCCGTCCGTTTGCCGATGGCTGCCTGCAAGGTGTATCGGGTATAGGGTTTCAGGAAGTTGCCAAAGAGGGATTGGTACACACTGTATCCCGTCTCGCCGATCTGCATGAGAACCCGAGTGCCTACGGGTGCATTGGGAAGACCGGGATAATCAAAACCCGAATCTTCGGCCGTGCCCGATGCACTCCCGGGTACATCCTCCTCCCAGTTGGGACCGATATGATACGTCCAGGCAGAGCCAGCCGGTATGCCATTGTTCGCATCGATGCCGTCGAAGTTTGGATCGATGATCGGAAGGGTCGTTTGACCATCAATACTGCTGATGCCTGCGAAGGCCGTAAGGCCGATAACTAGTATGGAGTGCAATGAACGGTTCACGTATCTATATAGAATAGAGGATACCCGGAAACGGGGCAAGCGCTTAGGTCGGTGTGGCGGAAATCTCGGCCTATTTCCGGCCTCATTCTACTGCATTGCGGTGGACCTTTCGATGCGGCACATGTTTAAGTCATTAGGAACTCTGAGGAATTGAAAATGCGTGTATCAATGGTTGTTTTTGTAGTCCTGCTTTCTTCTCGGCTGGCCTTGGGTATTGAATTGAACTGGTCCGGGTCCAACATTCCGCTCATTTGGAGCGATGCGTCCAACTGGACGACCAATCAGGTCCCCGGTTCTGCGGATAATGTTGTTTTCAGCGATCCCGGTGCGGACGTGTCGGGGAGCAATCTCGTGACCAGTGTGATGGATCTGGCCGGTACGGCGGTGATCGACGGCTTGCGATTCGTAAACACCACCGGTCTGGTTCACCGGCTGGATCTTGACGGTAACACGCTTCAGCTCACGGGAGATTTTGCCGCATCCGTGAATCAGCTCGGTCAGGATACGCAGGCCACCATCGAAAACGGCAGCTTCGTCATTGGGGATAGTACCAATCGCGTGGACAACCTGCGCGTTGGTTTCTTTAACGCCTCAGGCAATGGCGATCAACATGCCAACATCAGGATGGACCTTTCCTCCATTGATGCTTGGGTAGATGTTTTTGACGTGGGGAGGAGAATCGTCGGGGGATCGGTCGTAGTGGACCCGATACTGGACCTTTCGGCTTCCGGAACGACAACCATCGATGCCGCATCTCGCGTCTACATCGGAACCGTTACGGGAAACAGCGGTTCGGGCGTGGTCAGTGGATCCTTGCTCCTGTCGACCAACGGAGTAAGCAACATCCGCACGCCTGAAATCTGGATCGGTGACTCGCCCGGACAGGGGAATACTGGCGTAGTCAGCGAATTCGTGGCTGGCCTCAATACGACCCTCCTCGTTAATGACATCGCAGTCGGTCGTCGCAAGAGTCACGGACGGATGAGCTTTCCGGCTGGATTGAACGGCACCTTGAACATCAGCGGACACGCCGGCCCGGAAGCGAATCTATTCATCGGCTACAACATGGTTCCCGGAACCGGAACGCAGGCGCAGGGGACCGTTGATATGAGCGGAGGCACCCTGAATGCCGTACTGGATCGTTTGGAAATTGGGCGTCATGACAGTGGTTCCGGA
>JBLIND010000336.1:0-7195 GCA_047639095.1 Candidatus Omnitrophota bacterium
TGGTTCGATGCCGTCGTTGCCCGCTATGCGGTGATGGTGAATGGCATCGACTGGTGGGCGGTAACCAAAATGGATGTGCTCGACACTTTTGAAACGATCAAAATCGGCGTTGCCTACGAGCTCGACGGCAAGGTCACGCACAGCATGCCTTCCCGTATCGAAGACTTCGGGCGATGCGTGCCCGTGTACGAGGAAATGCCCGGATGGAATTGCTCCACCAAGGAGGTCACCAAGTACGAAGACCTTCCGCCTGAAGCGAAAGCGTACATCGATCGCCTGGAGGTTTTGACCGGGGCGCGTGCCGGAATCGTTTCAGTTGGACCGCGTCGTTCCGAAACCATGTTTCGCGACACCCCTCGCGAAACCGCAGGAGTTTAATCGCAGGAACCGCCATGGCGCTTGATCCCCAGAAAATTCCACAGCACGTCGCCATCATTATGGATGGCAATGGTCGTTGGGCCAAGGCGCGTGGATTGATGCGGATCAAGGGGCATGAAGAAGGCGCAAACTCTGTCCGTGCGGCGGTGCGCGCCTGTCGGGATCACGGCGTGAAATATCTGACTCTCTATGCCTTCTCGGTGGAGAATTGGGTGCGTCCGGAAGCGGAAGTTCGCGGCCTGATGGTACTGCTGCGCAAGTATCTGACCGAAAACGAATACGAGCTGCACGAGAACGAGGTTCGCTTCCGTGCCATCGGTCGCCTGGCCGACTTGCCGAAGAATATCCAGAAGGAAATTCGTCGGGTCGAAGCCTCCACCTTGAATCATACCAAGGGAATGTTGACCCTCGCCTTGAGTTATGGCGGGCGCGCCGAGATCACGGATGCGGTTCGGGCGATTGCCGAGCAGGTGAAAGACGGAAGTCTGGAGCCTTCGGCCATTGAGGAATCCACCATTGCCGGACATCTTTACGCGCCGGATATTCCGGATCCGGATTTGATGATCCGAACCAGTGGGGAGATGCGGATCAGTAATTTCCTGCTCTGGCAGTTGTCCTATTCTGAGCTCTACGTAACCGAAAAATTCTGGCCGGAATTTCGCGAAGCCGAATTTGTGGAGGCCCTGGAGGTCTACCAGCAACGCCAGCGCCGCTTTGGCGACATCGGTTAACGATCCTTTGGGAAAGCCACCGACTGAATAAGTTTGCCCCGACCAACACCCTCGGCTTATCTTCCACCTATGCTTAAACGGATCATAGTTGGTGCGATCTTCATCGCTGCACTGCTTGCGATGGCCACAGTTATGCCACTCGCTTTCGGCTTACTGATCATTGCCGGGATTGCCGCCTGGGGACAGTGGGAGTTTTATGCCATCCTGGAGACTGCGGGTTATCCGGCGCATCGCATTCTGGGTATGGTCGCCGGTGTGGCCCTCGTGACGACCGCATGGTTTGCCGATAGCCTTACGCTGTATGGCGGCTATTCGAATGTTCTGCTCTCCATTCTAGCCCTGAGTGTGGTGGCCGTCCTGATCATGCAGTTGAAATATGGAACCGAGGAGTCCTGCATTCCTCGCTTGAGCGGAACCTTTCTCGGCATCCTTTATACCCCGTTGCTCTTCTCCTTTATGGCGCTACTGGCAAACGACTGGGCAGGGCTCGATGGTCGACTGCTTGTGATGTATCTGATCTCCGTGGTGAAAATGAGCGACATCGGCGCGTATTTCACCGGTCGCTTTCTCGGTAAGCACAAGATGGTCCCGCGTATCTCGCCCAAGAAGACCTGGGAAGGATTTGCCGGCGGCGTTGGCGGCAGCTGTCTGGCCGGGTTTATCTGGTATCACTTTACCGGGGGCGACTTACGGGTCGTACACATCGGAATGCCCCATGTGATCATTATTCCCATCCTGCTCGCAATTCTCGGCGTTTTGGGCGATCTGGTGGAATCGTTGTTCAAACGCTCGGCAGCCGTGAAAGATTCATCCCAATCCGTCCCGGGCATGGGGGGGATATTGGATGTCGTCGATAGCTTGCTGTTGGCATCTCCTGTGCTATATATCTATGTTCAATTTGTACTCCTGTAGACGCTCGAGCGTCGAACATACCCTTAGTTGACCATGACTATTCTATTCGGCATCATTTCTATTCTCACCATTGTGCTGCTCTTCGGCGGCACGATCTTTGTTCACGAACTCGGTCATTTTCTCACCGCCAAATGGTGTGGCTTGCGGATCGACGCCTTCTCGATCGGGATGGGACCGCCCATCTGGCAGAAAAAAGTCAATGGGGTCGTCTACAAGGTCTGCTGGTTACCGCTGGGCGGGTATGTAGCCTTGCCGCAAATGGACCCAACCGGCTCCATGAAGTTTGAAAAGGGTCAGGACAACGAACCTGACATCGAGATTCCACCCGTCGCCCCCTGGAAACGCATCGTCGTCGCCGTCGCTGGCGCCACCATGAACGTGGGACTCGCGCTCATCCTTTCCACCATCGTGTGGAAAGTCGGCATGGACAAGAACCTCAGCCTCGAACAGCTCCCCTGTATTCTGGGAACGGTGGAGGAGGAATCACATGCGGCTGAGCTCGGCCTGGAATCCCTTGATCAGATCATCTCCGTGAACGGCAAGGCCACCCCCACCATCGAAAAAGTCTTTACCGAAATTGCGCTGAGTGATGAAGTCAAGATCGGCGTGCTCCGCAACGGCGTAACCAACATCGTTTCGACCACGCCTCGGAAGAATCAATTGGGCATGCTGGCGATTGAGGGCTTCTACCTGTACACCGATGTGACCGTAGGCGACCTCCTTCCCAATCTGCCTGCGGCCAAGTCGGGGCTGAAGAAGTTCGATAAAATCCGCAGCGTGAACGGCAGTGAAATCTACGGTCGGGGCGAATTTATCAACGCCGTCGCAGAGAACGAGGACCAATCCATTCTCCTGGGCGTAGAACGTCCGCGTGAGGACGGTACGGTTGAAAAGCTCGACATTACGCTCACCCCGGAATTCAGCAAGGAACATCAGCGCGCCATGATCGGCATCGCTTTTCTCCAGGTCAAAGAATACCCCACGCCAAAAGCGCAGATCAAATATTATGCTGGCGCGGTTTTCCGGACGCTCAGTGCGCTCACCGATCGGGATGAAGCCAAACACGTGATTAATATGGTGCAGGGCCCGGTTGGCATCGCCACCAATTTCTGGTCCTTCCTGCAGATCGGCTTGATCAAGGCCATCTGGTTTACCGCCTTGATTAACATCAACCTCGCAATTCTGAATCTGCTGCCGGTGCCTATTCTGGATGGCAGCCACATCGTGTACGCGCTGATCGAGATCCTTACCGGGCGCAAAATGGCGGAGAAACTGGTGCTCGGATTGACCAACGCGTTTATGATCCTGCTCATCAGCTTCATCATGTTCGTGACATATAAGGATATCTGGCGACAGGTGAAAACCCGCGAGATCAACATCGAAGCCCGCGAAGAAAATGCCGCCCGTCGGGAAGCGCGGGACAATGCACGACAGGAATCGCCTGCCGCACCGGAAACGCCTGCACCCGCCGTCCCTGCTCCCTGAGCTGATGGCCCGGGACTATCGAGCGAGTATCGGGCAGAACCGGGGGGTGTATGTCCCTCGAGGGATTGTCTACTTCATCGGCTTCATCCTCCTGTGTGTGATCGGGATGAAAATTCTCCGGCAACCCACCTGGCTGGTGCAGCGACTGGATTCACCGGATGGCAGCAAGACCGCCGTACTTAAGCGGGTTCAATACATCCAACACTACTATAAGGTTCAGGCCCGCGAGCATAAACTCTGGCATACCGTGTTCACCACGGGGGGCGTCACCAACATGTACACCGTCGACCTGCGCGAACGGATTATGTGGAGTGACGATTCGGACAAGCTGTACTTTACCCTGCAGGGCAAGATGGCGGCAGGATATGATTTTGAGGCCGACCGGCTGATGGCGCCGGAGGCGCTGCGGCGAGATGCGGAGACCTATAAAGATCGTATCGCACGATAGGCCTTGGGAGGTATGCGCTTCCGGAATGAATCCCGGGTTTGGTATACGTACCGCACGATAGCACGGGTTAGCCATGGAAGAACACGAGTCACCTGCTTATTGGGAAAACAAAACCCGGGCCGCCCCGCGACATCGGCGTTATCGAATGCAAAAGTGGCTGATCGTCGGCGGGTTAACCCTGGTTGCGGGATACATCTGCTTCACCCGTACGTTCATCAGTTTGCACTGGCACTCGGCGTCGCCGGAAGCGCGGGGTAAAATGGTGTCGGGCCTACTCAGGCGGCACAACCTGGTAGGGAATAATTCTGAACAGATCGTATTCCTCCTGGGGGATCCATCGACCTATGGGTCGGATCAATGGACCACTCGCTATGAATTGGGTTCTTATTTTCTGGATTCCTGGTGGCTGTATCTCGCGTGGGGAGACCAGGGCTTGGTTTCGCGGGTTTATATCGATCACGATTGATGAAGCGGCAACACGTACCCTACGTGAAGGCCCGCAAAAATGCGCTTATGGGGGAGACAAAGGGACACCGGCCTGTTTAGTATAGCCGGGTGTATCGACATGTGTTGAATCTGTTCATGTTGCCTTGGGTGTTGCTCTTGTTCTGGCCACTGACCGGTGTTGCGGATGAACCCCTGCGCACGTGGACCAGCGTGTCAGGTAAAACGGTTGAGGCCTCCTACGAGGCGACCAAGCAAGGCCGGGTCCTGTTAAAAACGGCCGATGGCTGGGCGATGAGCGTGCCCATTGATAGCCTGAGTCCGCGGGATCAGGGCTACCTGGAGGCCTTGGGTGCCCAGCCTGCCGCTATGCCGGATGATGCGGCCCCGGATACGCCATCCAGCGCTGAGGCGGATGCATCGGTTCCGGATGAACCGACTGAATCCGAGGACATACCTCAACCGGCTGAACTGCCCGAGCTGGGCGACGGGAAGGATATTCCCCGCAAGACCTTTACCCTCGGCGATAAGAACGTGAAGGGCTACTTGGTCTACCGCTTCAAGAACGGATTGACTGCCGTGGTCTTCAGTGGGGGACATCAGGCGGTCGATTTTTATCATCCGCAATTGGGTCGAACCTATCACATGACACTGGGTCCGCACGATCATACCCAGCTGGTCGTGGATGATGTTGCCCTGCGGCCTCCCCATGTCCGAATTCGTTACACCGGCATGGGCTGGGACTTTACCGAGCAACGCATGACCCGGGAGGAAATGCGGACCACGCCGCGCATTGAGGTGGGCAAGGGCGAGATCCAGATGACCTTTAAGCCAGATGGGATGGACTATCGGAGCCTCTGGAAAGCATCCGTGGATAATGCTCCGGTAAACTGGGTTCACTTTCATGTGCCGGAAGTGGGTTACGGTCGGACGTTTCGCGGAGGGAAGGAAGCCTTCCATGCTGCATTCGCAGATACGGGCTTGCATGTCGTACCCATGGCCGCACCCAAGAAGACGCTCGACATCACAATCGGAGAAAGCGTTCAGAAAATATTTGTCGAGGCCCGTACGAAATACTCGTGGGCACATACGCCGCCGGGATACAGTAAAGTCGACCTCGTCAATCGTGCAGGCACGGATCACTTCGGCTGGCTTTCAACCGACGAGGACAACTACCTGCAGGTGGACACCTATCATAATGAGCCGATGGAGCGACGCATGTGGGTGGCGCATAAACACATCACCAGTAAACGCCGCTTTAACTACATTCCCGATCTGGAAACCAATGCCACCCATATTCGGATGAAGGACGGCATCGTGCTCACGCTGACCGGCGGAATTGTTTTCAATGCGCCGTAGGTTTGGACGCGATGCCGGGAATCGCCCTTGATTGATTTGGGTCTGCAGGTGTATGCATCTGGTCGGAGTAACGCTATGATGAACAAGCTGCTAGTCACCCAATTCCTCTTTCTCTGTGCTTTCACCTGCTACGCGGGTATTGCGATCTCACCGAGTGCCCTGATCACGAATGGTTCGCCCGTTCGTGTTCATGTTCCGATCGACGATAATCTGGGGACCAATTGGGTGCAAACGGGTTTTGATGATTCGACCTGGATCTCGGGGCTCAGCGGCGTCGGTTTTGAAACGAATGCCGTAGGCTACATCAGTACCGTCCTCGCCGATTCGGATGGTGATTGGGAGAGTGGGGCTATGGGGCAACACTACTGGTTGTTCGGGTACTACAATCGGACGGCCGATAGCGATGGCGTGTATCAGCACGCGAGTGACTTCAATTATCTCGATCCCAACTGGGGAATGCTTGCGGGGGCATGGAACTTAGGCTTGCCTGGAAACCTTGCTGCCAATCCGCCCTGGACGCGGATCGGCCGCCAGGATGTCCACCCAAGTGGGGCAAGCAATGGCGCTGAACACTGGCCCATGCGGCGGTGGATTAGTACCTATACAGGTGATGTGACGATCGAATTTCATCTACGCAAAGCGAACGTGGCGGGTGGTGGGATCAGCGGTAAAATATTTCATAACGGTGCCGAACTTTTTTCCCAGGCAATCGCAGGAAATGATCAGGTAGGTTTTCGGGTTCAAGTAAACGCGACTTTGAGCAGAGGCGATGTATTGGACTTTGCTCAGACCCCGGTCGGGTTGAACGGAACAACGAATGATGGTTCCGATTCCGGGATCCTGCAGGCTCGCATTTTGTCTGGGACGATCACTGGGACGGATCCACTTCTGCGCGGTGACATCGGACTGGACGTCCAGGGCGCAATGCGCGGCGTGAATTCGAGCCTGTATACCCGGTTTCCATTCACGGTAAACAATCCGTCAGCGATTGATGAGCTCACCCTCAACCTGAAGTACAATGATGGATACATCGCCTATCTGAATGGGCTGCCGGTTTCTTCCGTCAACGAAGGCACCCGCCTGGTCGGGGTCACTCACGCGGAGAGCATCGCCGACTGGGGCAACGGCAGCCAGGGAACCAACAACTGGTTTCATGGGTATTACAATTTCACCCAGGATGGCGATGGTCTGTACGGGGCGAATGATTTCAACACCGCAGATACGAACTGGACCTTTATTGGTGCGGCGTGGAATCTCGGTGTCCCGGGAAATCCGGCTGCAAATCCGCCCTGGAGTCAACTGGGTCAGGAAGCCGCGCATCCCAATGGGGCAAATAACGGTGACGAGCAGTGGGTCATCCGGCGTTGGATGGCCGAGCTCGATGGTGATCTGTCCGTGCGGGTTCGTTTTCGCAAACAGAATGTGAATTGCGGGGGGG
>JBLIND010000337.1:0-7181 GCA_047639095.1 Candidatus Omnitrophota bacterium
GTGCACGATCACCAACTTGTCTTCCTTGATCGTTCCAAAGACGAGGTTCACATCGGCCCCGCGGCCTTCGGTGCAGACCCAGTGAACGCCGTCCGGATGAAAGGACACGTTCGAACAGGATGCATCCAGCGTGAGCAGGTCACGATCCTCCGGATCGTAGGCATCGTTCTTAACACTGGCCGTGCGAATGCGGACGAGTCGATGCATGATTTCCGGGTCGTCGCTCTGGATCGCGTTCAGTTGCTCCTGGATGGATTCCCCGGCTTCAATCAACCGTCGGGTCGCCGCTTCGCGCAGGACAAAGCGGGGGGCGCCAAGCTGCTCCACAAACTGGTCGACCTCCTCGGCGGTCAGCGCCTGTTCGACCTGAAGTTGTCGAGCCGGCCAGTAGTACAACATATTTTTGCTGGCCGCGATCACGCTGCGATGGTCGATCGGATTGACGCGGCAGATGGTGAGCAGATCATCCTCCCCGCTCAAGGTGGCAATCAAGGTGCCAGACATCAAATCCCAGACCCGCAGGGTTTTATCGGAGGCCACACTGAAGGCCCGTCGACTATTCTTCGCCATCGAAAGCCAACGCACGCTGGAAGTGTGCCCCTTGAACTCGAAGAGACGTTCACCGCTGGCGACATCCCAGCTGACCAGGCGTTTATTATCGCCTGCAGAAAGCACCTTCCGGCCATCGTCAAAAAAGCGCGACGCATTGATATCGTCGCCCAGCGTGAAGGTCATGATGGTTTCGCCGCTGTCCATATCGATCACGTAAGCCTGGCCAATCCCGCTTGAAGCGACGAGGCGATTGGCCGCCTTCGAGATGGATACACTGTTCAGCTCCGTTTCCGGAAGCCAGATGGCGAGGATGGCCTTATCCGCCTTATTGCGGACCAGGATCCCCTGCTCCGGGTGAAGCTCGATCGTGCGTTTGCCATCCGCGAGCTCGTAGAAGGATCGCACGACGCCGAGATTCACAGGCCCGGGCGGCGGGAAAATTCGTTCGCCGCTTACGGCATCGAAGCGGCAGAGCAGATGTTCACATCCACAGAGGATCTGTTTGCCATCAAGGCTGAACGTGACGCCGTACTGGACGGATCCGGGCAAGGGCACTTTCTTGAGTTCGGCCCCGGTTTTTCCGTCCAGGATGTAGAGCTGTTTGTCGTCACAAACGGCGGCGATGCGATCGCCCCGAGGCGACCAGGCGCCATTGCGCACGTCGTCTGGAAGGGCGGCCGTCCAGAGCGATTCGTTATCGGCACTGCTCCAACACCCCACGCCGCTGGTTTCGGTAAAGACCAGATAACGCTCCCGATCAGGCGACGGAGCCACGGTATAAATACAACCGGTGCTGCGATCGAACTTTTCCAATTCCAAACCGGTCTGGGTATCCCACCGGCGCAGGCTTTTATCCTTGGCCGCAGTCAGAAGCGTATCATCACCGAGAAAAGCCACCGAATAGACGGACGAAGAATGCCCCTTCAGCTCCATGCGCTGTTCGCCGGAGACGCGATCCCAGAGGAGGCACAAGTTATCGCGATCGGTGGCAGCAATCGTGGAGGCATCGCCGTTTACGGCCAGGCGAAACACGGCATCGCTATGCGTGAACGTTTTGATCTCCTCGCCGGTCGCAATATCCCAGAGGGTGACCAGCTTGTGACCGCCGGCGGTGAGCAGCTGGGTGTCCTTGAGGATCGGCAAAGCGAACCAGATGTCGGCCGCATCGGGATGCACGAAGCGGTGGAGTTCCTGGCCGGTTGCGAGATCCCAGATGCGCGCACTGCCATCGCGTGAGGCGGTGAGGATGCGTTTGCCATCGTCCATTGCATGCACATGGGTGATGGTATCGGCGTGCATGAAGGACGGATCGCCCTGCAACTCGGTTAAGGTCAACTGCGTTGGATCAAAGGCCCGGGTCCAGGCCGGCAGCAGGAACAGCAGGATTGCAAGACACCTCCACATGCCGCTAAGCCTAACAGAAAGCCCGGGCACATGACGAAACATCTTTCAAATCAGGATGTGCATGGTGCCGACGGCGTTGATGCTTCCGCACAACATGTTCGGACTGTTATGCAGCATATGCACCTCGCCGAGCGGATCGATTAAGATGCATCCGCCATCGCCGCCGGCAAAGGCGACCTGTTCCAGCACCTGCTGAATCGCATCATCCGGGGCGAACTGCTTCAACTCTATCAGATCCATGACCCGGCGGGCAAACGCGAGGCGGAGCAGGATGTCGCCATCGCCGGTGGCCGACAGCGCGCCCGTTTGCTGGTCCGCCCAGGTCCCGGCGCCGATCACCGGTGAATCACCAATGCGACCGGGAAGCTGATTGAGCAGTCCTCCGGTCGACGTCGCTGCCGCCAGATGACCTTTGGCATCCATCGCTACGGCACCGACCGTGCCTTTGGGGGTGTCGTCGACGGTGAAATCATCGAGGGTTCCTTCATGGAGATGAATCTGTTCCCACTGGCGACGGCGATGCGAGGTGATCAAAACCTTCGGATCGCATTCGGGCACGCCACGCGCTCGTGCGAGGCCCTCAGCGGACGAACCGAAGAGGAGGGTATGTTCATGCTCCAGCACCTGGCGAGCGACGGAAATCGGATGGGCAAAACCGCGAACGCCCGCGACCCCACCTGCACGACCGGTATGCCCTTCCATCAGCGAGGCGGAACACTCGACCGAACCATCGTGACACAAGACCGATCCGGTACCCGCGTTGAAGTGCGGATCATCTTCGAGGACGGTGACGGCGGCCACGACCGCACCGATCGCGCTGCCGCCCTGCTCGAGGATCCCCCGCCCGCGCTGAAGCGCGTCCTCAAGACCCTGGCGGTACGCGGCGAGGAGGCTGGGCTTCATCTGCGAAGCCCGGGTTTGCCCGGCACCGCCATGTACGGCAATCACAACCGGGTGCTCGCTCATATCGTGTACTTCTCCAGCAACCACTCGGGCAGGTCGGTGGCCTTGCCGGTCTTCAAGTCGATGAGCACATAATCAAAATAGCCGGAGGCGGAAACCTTTCCGCTGTCCCGTTTGCGAATTTCAAAATCGACGATCACCGAGCGCGCTTTGACCTCTTGTATGCCCGCCCGGACGATCATCCATTCCTGTAAACCGAGGGCGCGCTTGTATTCGATGTGGGCCACGGAAATGTACCAGGTGAGGCCCGCTTCGTTAAACGCGGCCATGGACATGCCGTAGCAACGCTCCATCTGATCCCAACGCGCAGCGAGCACATAATCGATGTACTTGCTGGAATGGACGTGCTGGTGCAGGTCGATATCGTCCGGTCGGACCTGAAGCTCAGTCTCGAAATGGGTATACATGACAAATTCGGAATGAAATAAATTGAACCTGCTGACGTTTTGTAACCAATCATTGTTTGAACCCGTATACCAAGAGAAATCATGACACGACTGGCCCTCCTACTCTTAACCTTCAGCATGCTCGGTGCAGCTCACGCGACCGAAGCCCATGAGGCGCCCCGCGTCCTGACGAACCAGGCTCCGCTTGTTGGTCGTCAGCTGGCTGACCTGAGCGGCACCGACCTGCGCGGCGAAACGCACCGCTTGAGCGAGGCCACCAACTACAAAGCCCTGGTGATCTTCACCACCAGCACGTCCTGCCCGGTATGCAAAAAGTTTGCCCCGGCCCTCGCACGTATCGAGGAATCGTACGCAGCCAAGGGCATCGCCTTCTGCTATTTAAACCTCAGCGAAGACGAAACCGCCAAGGATATGTGGGTCGATGTAAAAAGACACGACTTCGATGGACCATACCTCCGGGATCCGGAAGGACTGCTCGGCCAGGCACTCGGGGTGCGCAGCACGACGGAAGCCTTCGTCATCGATGCGACCCGCACCTTGCGCTATCGCGGCGCGGTGAGTGACCAGTACGGCATCGGGTACGCACTCGACGCGCCGCGGAAGACCTATCTTACGGACGCGCTCGATGCGATTCTCGCGGGAGCGGTCATTACTATTCCGGCAACCACTGCCCCCGGATGCGAGCTCGACTTCGCGCCCGCGCAACAGGAGCTCGGCTCGGTGACCTATCACAATCGCATCTCCCGCATCCTCGACGACCGCTGTGTGAGCTGTCATCGCGATGGCGGCGTCGCCCCATTTACACTCACGAGTTACGAAGCGGTAAAGGATCATCGCAGCGTGATGAAACGCGTCCTCACCAAGGGGCAGATGCCGCCTTGGTTTGCCGCGCCGGGACACATCCCGTTCAGCAATGACCTGTCGATCAACCCGGCAGACAAAAAAGCCCTGCTCACCTGGCTGGATAGCGCGATGCCGATCGGTGATCCGCGCGATGCCCCGGTGCCCCGGACCTTTAACCCGAACTGGGTCATCGGTGAACCCGACCTCGTGGTCTCGCTCCCCAAACCGGTAAAGGTCAAAGCCGAAGGCTCGATGCCCTACGTGAACATCGACGTGGATCTGAATCTGGACACGGACCGCTGGGTGCAGGCGGTCGAGATTCGACCAGGCGTCCGCGAAGTGGTTCACCACGCTCTCGTCTTCGCCAAGGAACCGCGCGGGGAACGCACACGCCCGCGCGATGTCGACGATCCCGCCGAGCGCGCGAGCCTGGCCTGGCGCCAGGGCACGACCGGGCGCGGCGGATTTTTTGCCGGGTACGTGCCGGGTAACAGCCACTTCAGCTATCCTGAAGGCATGGCCAAGCGCCTGCCCGCAGGAGCGAAACTGCATTTTCAATTGCACTACACGCCCATCGGAACCGCAGTCGAGGACCAGACCCAACTCGGGATTATATTCGCCGACGGGCCACCGGAAAAGGAGGTGTACAACTACCCCATCAGCCAGCCGCGCATCCGCATTCCACCCGGGGAAGGCAACCACATGGAAAGCCGGCAGATCACCATCCCGGGCAACATTCATCTCCTGTCGATGATGCCGCACATGCACCTGCGCGGGAAAGCCTTTCGGTATGAGCTCACTCCGCCCCAGCAGCAGGACCCCACCATCCTGCTGGACGTGCCCGCCTACGACTTCAACTGGCAGCTGGCGTATCACTTTGTCGAACCCTATGCCGTGCGCCGGGGCAGCCAGCTCAAGGTCACCGGCTGGTTTGACAACAGCGCCGATAACCCCGCAAATCCCGACCCGGCGAAAGAAGTCCGCTGGGGCAAACAAACTGAGGATGAAATGCTGATCGGCTACGTCGAGTTTTACGTGGATTGATGTTAAGGAAGTCCGGACCGGGACCGTCCAACCCGTATGAAAACAAAACGCCTCCTCCCCCTTGCCGGCCTCCTGATCCTGGCGCTCTCCATCAAGGCTTTCGCCATGATCAGCGTACGCACGCTCAACAAAACGCAGGCCCAGGAACTGGGCATCACCATGAAACAACGGCCGAACGGGGATGCAGGCGTAAAGGTGTGGCTGGAATTCAAGAAAGAGGGGTTCCTGGAAAAACTCACCTACGCCGAAATGTATAATGGCGAATGCGGAACGTGTCCGGCAGAATGATTTCCAGATAGGCTGCGTGTGGCCAGTCGCGTTATATATCGGTGACCGCTTCGCGTGTGTTCTGGCTGGTGGGAATTTCAGATGGGGAGGAAGGGTCTTTGGGCCGAGGGCTTTTTCTGGATTTATTCGGCAGCCCCCTTTTTCCAATGGGGGCTATTGGGCGGGGTAACATTGGATACTGGACCTCACGGCGAACGCGGAGGGGGGAGTCGCGCTTGTAAAAGAGTGGCGAGGGGTCTATCACAGCCGTGCGTCGGCACAGAGGTAAACCATGATGAACGTAAAATTGAACATTCCATTTCTTTTGGCGGCATGGTTGGTCCCGCTGGTCGTCTTCGCCAATCGCCCGGCCAAGCCCAACATCGTTCTGATTCTGGCGGACGACCTGGGCTGGCAGGACGTCAAATGCTACGATATTGACCAGCCCTCGCCGATGGAAACGCCGCACATTGACGCGCTGGCAAAAAAGGGCGTACTGTTCTGGCAGGCGTATTCCCCAGCGCCGACCTGCGGCCCCAGTCGCTGTGCGATCATGAGTGGCACGCACCCGGCCCGCGCGCAGATGACCCATGTGTCGGGCGGAAAACCTCCGCGCCCGCATCATCAGCGCGCATGGGCCTATCTCTCGCCCTGGTACACGGCCCGGATGCCGGCCGACGAGTTGACCCTGGCCAAAGCCTTGCAGCAAGGCGGATACGTGACCGGGCACAGCGGGAAGTGGCACATGTCCAGGAATCACAATGCCTTTCCCGCCGCGGGCGACCAGGGATTTGATGTCTCATATACCAGCCGCGGTGTCCAAAGAAGCATGCCGGACCGCTTGACGGATTTTGCCACCCGGGACCCCGTGGATCCGTATCGCCTGGATGAAAACGGAACCCCCTTTGACCAGACCACTGAGGATGCCATGACCTTTGTACAGGAACACAAGCATCAGCCTTTCTTCCTCTACTACGCCACCTGGCTGGTGCACGGCCCGTGGCAAATGCGTAGCGAGCAGCTACTGCAAAAGTATGTAAAGAAGCTCGGGGTAGAACTGACGGAGGAATCCCGGAACAGCTGGAAAGTCGAAGGGCAGAACAACCCGTTCTATTGCGCGATGGTCGAACAGCTCGATACCTACATCGGCAGGCTGCTGCGCGACCTCGAGCAGACCGAGGACCCCCGCTGGCCCGGCCACAAGCTGGTGGAAAATACGTACATCATTTTCTCTTCGGACAATGGAGGTATGGAAGGCAGTCCCCAGGAAATTGCCACCGACAACTACCCACTGGCTAAGGGGAAGATTTCAATCATGGAAGGTGGCACGCGGGTTCCACTGATCATCACCGGCGCCGGTATCCCCAAAGGCGTGGAGTCGGACGTCATGGTGAACGGGCTCGATTTCTATCCCACGATACTCTCCCTGGCCGGGATCCCCAAACCGTCGAGCAAGCATTTCGATGGCTGCGACCTGAACGCGCTGCTCAAGCAGGATCCCACCGAAGCCCGCTTGATCCGCGATGCCCGTGGCGTGGCCCGCGACACCCTGGTCTGGCACTTCCCGAACTCTGCGGCACAAGAGAGTTCCATTCGGATCGGGGATTACAAATTGGTTAGAAACTACTTCGATCAACCCGAGCTGGAACTCTTCCGGCTGTACCATTCCGACGGGGATCAGTCGATGCGGGCGGATATCGA
>JBLIND010000338.1:0-7078 GCA_047639095.1 Candidatus Omnitrophota bacterium
TCGCTTAACCGTTTAATCACGAAATCTCCTGAGCCCTTCATGACCGGCTCATTAAAAGCGATGATGAGGTCTGCCCGAGTAAATGCCTCGACGGCACCGTTGGTGGGCGTCAAGGTGGTGAGCATTGGGACGGACACGGAAAGCGCACTGCTGTCGGTTGTGTTGCTGCTGGTGATATCACCAGCACCGGGAAAGATGTTCTCACTGAAGGTGGCGGTGAAGTTCGTGAAAACCGGCACGCCCAGGGCATCGTCCTCTGGGAGCAAGGCGGTGAGGGCCGGGGCGCCGGGGATGGAGAGCCGCTTCAAGCTGACGCCGTCGATGAGGGTCGTACGATCCCCTTCGCCCAGAGGATGGCTTGAACGGAACATCAGGCCATGCGAGATGTCGCTAGCGGTGAAGATGTCCGACCGGCGAAGTTCCCAAGCGGGGTTCGTTACCGCCGCATTGGTGTAGATGGTAAGCTCAGAGGCGAGACCCGCATTCAGGACCACCGCCAGATTGTTGCTTGGAAAATTTTCGGGGCGGTAGGCCTCAAAAAAAGCTCAACTCGTAGGTGGCACCGACCACCAAGCCGGTGAGTGACTGGGAAATCGATGCCGCATACTGCAGGCACGCGAATTGATCTCCCAATGGATCCCGTGATGTGGTGCTGGCTTTCCATGCTCCGTTGGGGCCCGATAAGGACGGCAGTCAAATCGTGTTTATTTCGTTTACGATTCATCGGTCTTACTCCAGTGAGTCGGGTTATTCTCGGCCTTCAGCATAACAGACAACATCGAAATTTTCCGCATCGGCAAGATGATTAAATGATGCGGCCGGACTGACCATCATGTCCTCTCAAGTCCGTCGCGTCCTTATCACCGTCATTTGGCACCCCGCACCACCAGTCGCACATACAGTCGCTTACCCGCTGCAGTATCCAGAGACCAGGTCTGCGTTTCCAACCCACCCCCCATCGAAAAGGCTGACTCCCAGGTCAACCCGGCACTCCCCCAGGTGATCAGGTCAGGGGAAGACTCCACAGCCAGCACCACATCTTCCGCACGCAGATTGCGTTGAAACGTGAACAGGTAGCGCGACCCGGGGCCGGAAACCAGCGCGGGTATGGCGGTATCCCCGAGCGCGTAATCCACATAATTGCTTATGCCGTCGCCATCATCGTCGGCATTCGGATCACCGACAAAAAGCGACGCCTCGCTCGTACCCGGAGTACCGTTTGTGGATCCGCTGCTGCGCCAGTTTGCAGCGAGGGCATGATCGGGATCACATTCAGGGGCGACGAGGACCAGGCTGAAACCATCCCCGTCGGCAGACGGCGGCCATGGCAGATCCTGATCGTACGTGAAGCGGCGAATATCCACTCCGGCTGCGTCAACCAGCAGAATTTCCTCGCCGCTGTTTGAAAATTGGTTGGTGTCGCCGAATCCAACGTATGCACCATCCAGTAAAACACCGGCAGCAGCAGGATGGCGGTGTAAGAATGCATCCCGATTACGGGCGAGTACCCTTCGCTGGCCAGGTGCGAGTACTGCGGGTGGTAAGGGGTGATTAATCCCGCCGGAAAAGCGTGCACCATCCAGGCTCACGGCGGCCGATGCAATGTTCATCAGCTCAACAAACTCGAAGAGGTCTTCGTCCGCAAAACCTGCCGTGATCTCGCCGCTACTTACATCTCCCGGATGATACATGATCTCGGAGATTGCCAGGTTGCCTGCAGCCGCCGGCAAAACACTGCCGGTTCCGGTGATGCTTATCGTGTCACTGCTGATGAAGTTCTCCTGGAAATCGTAGGCTTCGACGACATAGGTATTCGTACCTGGAGTGACCGGGAGGATCACCTGCCATGAATCATTATCTGTCCATTCGACCATCAAGGGGTTTGGATTTCCGGCGAGTCGCAGCGCGCGAACATCGACCCAGCCGTCACCCTCGATGGCGATCAGGGTCCCGCTGGTGCTGGGATCGCTCGTGGTGACACCAAAAGCCACGTGCGGGATGGCACTGTTGACACCGCTCAAGGCATGTGCGGAGCGCGTCTGAATATAATTCATGAAGCCGCTCAGATTTTCGTTCGGGAGAAAGCAGCTGTAATGCTCGGCCCAGGGTGCCATGTAGGATATGTTGCAGGTCGTCGATACGATGTCCTCGATGTGCCCCCAGTAGGCCCGCTCGTTCGCAGGGGCGGTCATCAACTTATCGAGTTCCCCGTTGGGCGTCAGGTCGCTGGTTGCACCCGCAGCAAAAGTGAAATCCATGTCCCAGGGCAAATACAGAAATTTCCCATCAGCCGGGCGCTGGTAAAAGATCGCGTTATGCTGTGAACCGGATGAATAGTTATCGCCGATCCCGAAGAGCACCTGCACCGCGAAGGCCCGCAACCACTGATCGATGTCGAGCAAACGACGCATATCCTCGTGATAGCTCGGAGCACTCGAAGGCTGGCCGTACGCTTGCAGGAACTCCATCAACGGGGCGTAGTTGTCTTCGTCCAGATTGCTTTCAATCAGCCAGTGCCAGCGGTAGAGCTCCGGATCCGTTCCCAGACTCCCCGTTCCGACACCCCGTACGATGTCGGCCGTCGGCAATTTATACCCTTCGACACCACCGGTCGTGGTCGTGGGGTAATAAATGAGTTCGTACTCCCAGGCGGTGCCATCCGCCCCCTTCGCGTACATGTTCTCCAACCACTCGTCGTCGTAACGCGACTTGAGCAGCATCGCAGATGAGGTGTGCTGGCTTTTCGGAGCGATCACCCGGATCAAATCATCCTCCATCCCGGGAATGCCACCTCCGGCATGATTGATCGCATGCTTCACCATGATCTCCTTCTGCGAAAACTGGTCGCCGGCGCCGGAGCGATCCACGGCAATGGTGCCATGTGCGCCGAGAAACGGTTGATCTGCGGGGAACTTCAAGGAGAAGCCCACACGCACATCTTTATGGCGCCCGCGCTGGCTGCCCTTCAACCGCACGCCGCAGTCATAATAGATCTCACGCTCGTTCCAGATAACCGTACAGCCAAGACGATCGTTGCTCATGACTTCCGTGACCGTATGCATGAAATCGCGATCCTCGTTCGTCATCACAATCCGCAGGTTGTTGGGTTGGCAGTCTCCATAATCCAGATCCGCCTGCCCATCCTCGACCGGAATGATCGCACGCGAAGTGGGTCCACCTGCGGGGAACAGGGATTGGGCCCCCAGCCCATCCGTCGCCTCGAGGTAGAATTGAATTTTATCGGAGGCCGCCTGCCCGGGAATCGTTCCGAGATACTGGTCACCTTCTTGGCCGGTCATCGGCGTACCGACAAAGGCGGATCCATTAACCGAATAAAACAAAGTGATCCCGGCTACGTCATCCGAGTCGACCGCGCTCACGGTGACGAGTATCGCTTCGCCCACGTCCGGGACCGCAGGGTTATGGCAGAGGGCTGCGAAGGTGGGTCCGGCGTTGAGGACCCGGCGCGTATTTTCGCCCCCGGGGGAGCCACCTCCATCGGGAACCTCGAGCAAGGTCGTACGGGCCGCCCGGTTGAAATAGAGACGGGTATGCAATTGGTTGGACCCCGACAAAAAGCGGGCGCGATACGAAATCGTATAATCCAGTCCCCCATTGATGGTGACAAACGAGCCCCCGGCTTTCAGTGTGGTTTCGACATGGTTGTGCATGTGCTCGGTCGAACCGCTGCTCGTCAGGTGCAACACTTTATTCCCGGGCGATTCCGGATCGTCCATCACCGCTGCATGGCGATGGGTTCCCAGCAGCCGCCAGGAGGTCGCCGCACCGCTGGAAAAGTTCCCGTTCTGGATCAGCTCCCGCGCAGCTCCGTCCGGGTCTTCGACCACACTGATGTCATCGATTAAAAGTTCACCGTTGTCGAGGAGCCCAAAGATGAACTCGTTGTATTGGGTTGGGTCGTTCCCGTGATTGGCACCCGATGCCCGGTACGAATAGCTTTGCCAGCTGCTGCGAGCGCCCTCGTCACTGGCCAGCCAGCTTTCGGCGGTGTTGTTGTCGGCATCGGGATCGATGAGCTCCAGGCTGGCGCCACCGCCATCCGCCCGCGAATCCCAGCGACCACCATCTGCAAAACGAACCTGGTCAGCGATATTCTTGTTCGCATCACGAAGCACCAGTCGCTCACCACTTCGCGAAAGGCTTCCCTCCCAGTCGCCCAACACCCTGACGCCGGGTAGATTGGTGACGAGAACGGCTGCATTGCGCGCAACGACCAGGTACTCCCCCGCGCCAAGGATCGTCGGGCTGGGAAAAGTATACGCAATGCCATCGGTGAATGTCCAGCCACCCAGGTCGACGGAAGCGGCACCTCGATTGTACAACTCGATCCACTGGGCATCCGATTTGGCGTACGGCGCCTGCATCGGCCGAGGATTATACATGATCTCGTTGATCACCATGTCGCGGTTCAGGTTAAAAATGTTTGGCGCGCCAAAGCTGGGCGCAGACGGGTACAGCCACTGCCCCCCCGAAAGCCCACGCAAGCGATTGGTGACCTCACGTGCGTCGGCCAGCTCAGCCCCCCCTGAACGGAAGAACAGCAGCCGCTCGCCTGATACCGGTGTAAAGCCCAGCGTAGCCGCACTGATGGCGCGTTGCTCTCCCGATGCCAGCAAACCGGAAGGCAAGGTGTAAGAAGCACCCGAAGACGACTGGACGATATACCCTCCCAGTTCAACAGCCGACGACCCGAGGTTGATCAGCTCGATCTGGAAAACCGCATTGGTGGCCTCGGTGATTTCATTAAACACGACATCTCTTGTGAAAGTGGCGGGCGGTGGCGGCAGCTCGGTCGAAACCAGTGTAGCTCCGAAGGCCATGTCGGGATCCGCCGGGCTGGCCTGGTGAATCTCCACCGCGAACACGTTCGTGCCCTGCACCAGCGCGGATGCTGGTATGATGAATCCAGCAGAGAGCGACGGATCTGCAATTTCCGTAGACGCGAGGCTTGTGTAGTTGATGGTTCCGCTGGGCATGTTTTCGCGGTGCACCTCAACCCCATTGAGATACACAACCGCGCCGTCATCGACCATCAGTTGCAAGGTCAGCACAGTTCGAGCAGGATCGCCTACGTACGCAAACGAATGCCTGAAATAATACGCGTTCGCACCCAACACCAGTTCGGTCTGCAGCAAGCCGCTCGAGCCGTTATCAATGGTCGGGGCGGTCAGTGGCGTATGACTTCCATTTGCCATGGCGGCGATGGAAGACGCTGGCAAGGCACGTGCCCACACTGCGGGTTCATCGAGCCGACCCGTCCAGTTTTCGTTGCCCTGGTCACCCCCGAAGTAGAAAGGCTGTGCATTGTTCAGCCCCTGGGTAATCGTCTGCGTACCTGCGGACACACCATCTCGAAAATAGGTCAGCGTGGCCCCATCCTTGACCGCGGCATGATGAACCCAGACGTTCTCCGGTATCGTTACGTAGTCGACATTTTCACCGGCTCCATTGCGATGGAACTCCAACTGGTTGGTGGTGAATTTTATGAATTCGCGGGGGGTGAACTCGCCGCCACCCGGACTGTATCGGTTACCCAGCATGACGTTATTCGAAGCGGCTTCACTCGCGTACGCCCAAAAGGACCAGGTAAAGACGCTGCCCAGCGTCTGCTGCGGAATCGAACCGGCATCGGCGTATGCATCCACGCCGTTGAAAACGAGCACCTGGCCACGCGTGGCATCCGCAAACCAGGCCGCGCCATTAAACAGTTGTGCCGCCTGGCCCCCGACGACGCTGTTCGGCGCGCTGCTCCCCGAGGTCTCTTCCAGCGGCCAGTATCCGATCAGCCCCTCGCCCGCCCCGGTCGGTGATGAGCTGCCAGCATAAAGCAAGCCTGGGCCATCGCCCCAGGCCGAATCGTCGTACGATATGGTCGCCCAATCCGCCGGCGGTGCACTCGCCACATCCCGATAACGCCAAAGCGCATCGAGGTCGATGATCTGTGTGGTCGTGGGCGCCGCCCCAGGCAATGGGAAATTCGCCGCACCCGGCGTTCCGCCGACCTGGGGACTCGCCACCCAGTTCGCCGGTCGTGCATCGGCCGACGCTTCATGGAACCGAGTCAACGTAGCGCCGGAACCATCCGCACCGACCGGCCAATCGCCGTCGTCCCTGTAGGCCACCTCGTCCATCACGCGTCCACTGTTATTCACCAGACAAAGCGTCTCACCACTGTTGCCCAGTTGCCCCGTGTACGGGCCCATAGCGCCCTTGCCAAGCAATGCCGCATCTGCAGGGTTTGCTGCAACCAGCAGAAAGCCATGCCCGGGGATCACCGTTCCTTCCGGGAAGGTAAAAGCAATACCCTCTTTCAACGACCAAGCGGAGATATCTACATCGACGCCCATCAGGCTGTGCAATTCGACCCACTCGCTCTGGTTGATTTCGTCCGCCGGATGATACTGGATTTCGTTGATGAGCACGACGCTGTCGGCTGCGGCCAGGCAGATCGAGGGCGTGCGGATCGAGACCAGCACGAGAGCGAAGACCTGCAGGCATCGACGAATCAAGTGAGGCGGTGGCTGGTGATCTGGCTTTGCAAAAATCATCTAAGCTGCTGGTAATCCCTGCACTAACCTACGGCGCTAAACATGTGCCGTTAAGAGCAACAAAACCCGGGTGAAGAGAGCTGGCAGGGACTACCCAAGCCATCCATCGATGAAACCCAACGAATGCACGTCCCTTAGAACCGCCGACGCGCGAAAAGGGCAAAGCTCCCAAATATAAGCAGAGAGAAGGCGGAAGGTTCGGGAATTGCCTGCACATTGATCTCAAAGGCATAGGTTCGACTGAGCCCGGGATTGCTGAATCCCGTCACCGACTCTCCCAGGCCTGAAGGAGCCGTAAACGAATTCGCGTGATCGGTGAGCCCGAAATTCCCGGCGTTCGCCGCGTCTAAGGCGATAATTCCAGAGCCGCCGCCTTGCGTATAAAAGCCCGCGAATACTTCGCCGGTCGAAGGCAAGGTGAAGGTTCCGCTCTCGCCGACCATCTGGTCGCCATTACTGCTTGGATCAAACGATGAACCGAGCCAAAGGGTGGAGTAATTGCCACCGGA
>JBLIND010000339.1:0-7071 GCA_047639095.1 Candidatus Omnitrophota bacterium
GCGTACTACATCAGCTATACCTTCACGGCCGTGTCAGGTGCCGACCTGGTGATCACCGCCACCCAGCAAAACCTCAACAACTCCTGGCATCTGTACGGCATCAGTAACCAACTCACGGAACCTTCGACTGCGTTGGCCGTGGGTCCGATTGCCTACCAAGCGTCTCCGACGCCATCCGTATCGTTCACCTTCAGCTCTATCCCCGGGCGAACCTACCGCATTGAAGCCTCGTATGACTTGGGCGGCACCTGGTTCGATCTGGAAGCCAACTACTCCGCACAAGGAGCGGAGACCCCCTTCGTCGATACGATTGCCGCAGGCATGCCGCGCGTGTATTACCGGGTGAGTGAAAACGAGTGAGCGGAGACCGCTTAAGTTAAGCACACTTACCTCATGTCACACTGTCGCATAAACGCGTTCTTTTTACGCATTTATCGAGAGTAACCCCTTGCGCGAAACGGAATGGAAGGTGAGAATTTCACCCGTTGTTATTCAGATTAATACCCAGCTTCAGAGGACCCACCATGTCAAAGACGAACACCTTGATCCGCACCGCGACCGCCGCCTTGATGACGATGATGTTGAGCGCATCGGCTGAATCCCTTCCTGATCCGGACGGCAAGCCGGCCGACATGAGCAAGCCCGTACAGGTGTATATCCTGCTCGGTCAATCGAACATGCTGGGCGCAGGTAAAGTCGCCGGTGGAGAAGGCTCGCTGGAGAACGCGGTCAAGACGAAGGGCACGTATCCCTACCTGGTGGATGAAGCCGGTAACTGGACGGAGCGTAAGGACGTCCGCAACGTACGGGTGATGGGCAGCGGGACGGGCGCCATGAGGCGCTTCAACAACGAATGGATGGCGATCAAGGGCGGAAAGATCGGCCCTGAATTCGGCATCGGGCATTATCTCGGCAACGCGATCGATGCGCCGGTGATGGTCCTCAAGAGTTGCATTGGCAATCGCAGCCTGGGCTGGGATCTCCTACCGCCGGGCAGCGCGCAGTATGAATACGAAGGAAAGATTTACGCGGGCTATAAAGAGTCCCCTGATACGTGGGAGAAAGGCACCGAACCCAAGCCCATTGGGTGGTACGCAGGCATGCAATACGATGGCGATATAGCCAACGCGAAAACCGTGCTCAATGAGCTGGATAAGCATTACCCCGGAGCCAAAGGCTACGAGGTCGCGGGCTTTTTCTTCTGGCAGGGGGACAAGGACCGCTACAAGGACGCACACGCCAGCCGCTACGAGCAGAACCTGGTGCACCTGATCAACACCCTACGCAAAGATTTTAACGCACCCAATGCAAAATTCGTCTGTGCGACCCTGGGCCAGACCGAGAAAGGCGCCGGCGGCAACGAAGGCCTGATCCTTGATGCCCAGCTCGCGGTGGACGGCGAGACCGGCAAGTACAAAGAGTTCAAGGGCAACGTCGCCACCGTGTACAGCCACCCCCTGTCTATGGGCGGCGCATCCAACGGCCACTACAGCGGCAATGCGGAAACCTACATGAACATCGGCGAAGCCATGGGCCAGGCGATGACCAAACTGCTGGCGAAATAGAAAAATACACCGAGCGCACAGAAGATGACAACAGGAAAACTATACCTTCAAATGATGATGCCGACCATGGTCGCTCTGGTATTTTGGCTTCAACCCGTCGAGGCCGACCTCGTAGCCTACTGGCCGTTGAACGACGGTACCGGCGGCGCGACCGTTACCGGCGCAGACGATGTGATTGCTAGTGGCACCTTTTACCAGGATGCCACGGTCGAAGGTAGCGGCGGAACCTGGGTGAATGATCCCACCCGGGGCGATGTGTTCAGCACCGGCGAAGATGATCGGCTCGTACTTGGCACCCAGGGCATCGACCGCAACGTCGGGTTCACCTGGTCACTCTGGGCCAAGGTGGATAGCTCGAACATAGCTGACTCCGGTGCCGACGTCATCATCGGAAGCCGGGCACCCAACTCCGGCTGGAACAAGATTGACATCCAAAGCATCAGCAATTGGGCGAGTATCTCCTATCCGGGTGGATCCAGCTTTCTCGCTGACGACACGTGGCATCACCTCGCCTATCAGGGTGACCTGACGAGCGTGCGATTCTACGTCGATGGTAATTTGATTGGAGCGGACCCAACGACCACGACTCAGACCATCAATAACAAATTTGAACTGGGCGGCAGCAGCCAATTCAGCGAGGACATCACGGGTCTGTTGAGTGACGTCGCGGTCTGGAACGAAGCGTTGTCAATCACCCGCATTCAAGATCTTGCCGCCGGCGGGCCCGTGATCCTTATCCCTGAACCCTCCAGCTTCGCCCTCCTGAGCATCGGCTTGTTGTTCTTCGCACGCATGGGGCGACGACCGGCCCATGATCAGTAACCCCAAAAGAAAGCAGGCTTACCTGATGTGTACCCATAAGAAGCTTTGGCCCGTCGCGTTGCTGCTGTTCTTCCTCGTGCAATCCTCCCCGGCGGTTGAGGTGCTCAACGTCCACGGAATTTTCCGAAGCAACATGGTGCTGCAACGGGACAAACCGATCACGATCTGGGGTTGGGCCCCTGCCGGGACGGAGGTGCAGGTCTCCCTGGGCGCGCTTTCCGCCAAGGGCCAGGCGACCGGCGATGCGGGCCGCTGGCAAGTGGTGTTTGAGCCGCAAGCGGCGAACGCGAGTCCCCAGTCAATCATCGTAAAGGCCGGGGACGAGACCATCCAGCTGGATAATGTGGTAATCGGCGACCTCTGGGTGATGAACGGCCAGAGCAACATGGCCTTCGCTTTGAAAGCGGTCTACGATGGCGCCTTCGAAGCCTCGATGGCCCACCTGCCCCTGCTCCGCCATATCCGGATCAATTCCGGGGCCGAATCGGAAATCGTCGAGACCGATTTAAAAGACGCCTTCATCAACAACCAGGACACCAACAAAAACTGGCAGGCGGTGACACCGGAAGTGGCCCTGGAGATGGGGGCGATCGGATACATCTTCGGATCACGCCTCCAGCGCAGCCTGCAGGTTCCCATCGGCATCATCGACAATTCCCGCGGCGGCGCTTCGCTGGAGAGCCTGGTGCCGAGACACAAATTCGCCGAGCACCCGATGGCTGCGGAATACCTGGCCTGGGTCGATGCCCGCCGGGCCGCCTTCAGCGAGGAGGCTTTTCGCCAGGAGCAACTGGACAAATGGAAAGCGTCCCATTCGAAGTGGGAAAAAGACGTCGCCGATGACAAGGCGAAGGGTCAGGTGAAAAATCGCCGCGAGCCGCGGAAGCCCGACGGAAGCATTCGCACCTGGTCCGTACCCGGGCGCAGTCCCAGCGATGCCGCGGCCTGTTACAACGGCATGTTTGGAGTGTTCAAAGGCCTGAACATCAAAGGCGTCGCATTTCACCAGGGCTACAACAATGCAATGATGAACAGCAGCTGCAAACCGAAGTTCTACCGTATCCTGATGAAACTGATGGTCGAAGGCTGGCGCGAAGACTTCAACGACCCGCAGCTTCCTGTAGCCGTGATCGGCCTGTGCGCGGGCGGCCAGGCGCAAACCCGTCTCAACTTCGAGCAGCAGGGCCTTTCGCCCGCCGCGTACATCCGCGAGGCCCAACGCCTCGGGCTGGTCGACGCGGGAGACACCGAACACACGGCGTACATCCCCGCGTACGACGAGCGCATTCCGCAGCTGCACACCAAAAAGAAAAAAGCGCTCGGGCTGCGAAGCGCGCGCTGGGCTTTGAAGACGATTTACGGCCAGGACGGCATCGACTGGGAGACGGCCACCTTGCTTTCAGTGGAACCGGAAGACGGCAAACTCCTGCTCAGCTTTGACGCCCCGGTCCTGCCCGATGACTTCGGATCGGAGCTGGAAGGGTTCTCCGTGGCAGATGCATCCGGTGTGTTCTACATGGCCGAAGCGGTGGCGAAACCAAGCAAGGACAAAAACGAGAAGAACAAGCAGATCCTGGTGTCCAGCCCGCTGGTAAAAGATCCGGCTTTCGTGCGCTATGCCTGGGCGCGTTCCCCCATGGGCAACCTCAAGGTGAAGGGGCTGCCGTGGCTCCCGTTGTACAGCTTTCGCACCGATACGATCGACTTTTCACCCGAGGTTACCCACCAGGATCCGGACGGCGCAAAAAAGAATGGCGAAGCGATCAAAGTCCTGAAGGCCGAAGCCGAGGCCGCGCTCAAGCAGCGCCTTGAAGCCGCAAGCCCGAACGGATAAACTCATCCACGCCGACCTTCAGGGAGCACGTTGCGCGGAGGAAGGCTGGACCGTCCACCGCAGTAAAAGAGGTCGTACTTCAGCGCGAGTCCAGACAAGGTTTTCGAGGCGGCAAACATGGCCTCCTGCACGGCCCCTGACAGAGGGGGACATCAAGGTAATGCCGCTCTTTCGATAGACACTTTCCGACTGATCGTTGCTCAAGTCAGCCTCCTCCCACAGATAGGAACCGGGACTCGCCACTGGAAATCCTCCGGTTAGCCAGACGATGGCCGGACCTTTAGTCTTCGGCTTTATGCGGTCTTCTGGAATGGATACATAGGCGGACATGGGACCAATCGGCCGGGTATATTTTACCAGCCGGAATGGCGCGCTCGACGACGGCTTGTATAAAGCTTCCTTCTCCTGAACCTTGCGGGTGAGTGTGGTCTTAAACCGGACGCGCTTTATGAGCAGCGAAGGCCCATTTTGTGCGTGGGTAAGCGGGGTGGCCATGATCAGGCCGACGATGAATAATGAGAGGTTCCTCGTCATGGTGTCGCCTATCAATCCGCCTCGCCGAGGTCAATCCTGCGAAGGTTCTGGCAACGGAAACGATTATTTCTCCACCGGGAAACCCCTACAGAAAAAGCCATTGATCACCCCGAACGCCCGATAAACACGGGCTGGCGCGATTCGCGATACGCGCTGGGCGTCATCCCTTCTATCCGCAGGAAGACCTTGTAAAAATGATCCGCAGTACGGAAACCCGAATCCACGCCGACCACCTTCATCGAGTCGTCGGTTTCGATGAGTCGGCGTTTGGCCCGTTCAATCCGAAGGCGGGCGATTTCGCCCGCAATGGTTCGTCCGACGGATTCCTGGAATTTTCGTTCCAAGGTACGTCGGGTGGTCGCCACTTCGGAGGCGACATGTTTGACCTGTATCGATTGGTGGCTGTTTTCCGCGATGAAGCGTAAGGCCCGAGCCACCAGGGGATCGTCTGCCGCGTAGGCATCCGTGGATTGCCGCGGAATCAATTCGGAAGGCAGCACCAGTTCAGGCTGGTCGGGTGGCCGTTGGCCACTCATCAAACGGTCGAGCATGGCGGCCGCCTGGTAGCCCACCTGTGCATATCCCATATCGACGCTGGTGAGGGTGGGAGCAGGAGCATCGCAAATGGCGGTTTCGTTGCCGCGGCCCACGAGGGCCACCTGCTGGGAGACGTGCAGGCCTTTTGAGCGACACACATCGATGAGGTAGCGGCAGTCCAGATCGCCCACGGCAAAGATGCCGATCGGCGGTTTCCAGGTGTCCATCCAATCCTCAACTCCTCGGACAAAGCGCTCCCAGCCGATCGCCTTGCCCGCAATGCTTGTACGGGGGTAACGGAAGGTGGAGCAACGAAACCCTTCCCTGCGAATCACCTCGCGGAACCCAGCCAGCTGAAGTTGGGAATCGATATCCCGTTCAAAGCCGAGATAGCCGAATTGGCGAAAGCCCCGGCTCAACAGGTGCTCAGCCGCCATCGCTCCGGCGGCTTCGTAATCGGGGTACACACTGGGCAGACCTTCCACCGGAGAGTTTTTCCATACGTTGACCACCGGGATCGATGCGTCCCGAGCTGCGGCAGCCAGGGCTGTACCGGTTCGCGCGATGATCCCGTCGTACGGGCGCTCCTTTGACCTGCGTTTCAATTCACGTTCAGGGGCTGGATGGATACTCGTATCCCAACCGGCTTCATCGGCGAAACGCTGACAGCCGGCATACACCTCCTGATGGCGTTTGTACCCCCAGTCCATTTCAAGGGCGATCGCCACCCGCTTCGATCCCACAGGGGTTTTCTTACTCATCATTTTACCGGAAGGAATAAAGGTGTTCGCATGGAACAGAAGATACAGCCCCCCTGAGAGACCGCAAGGTCTGCCCGTCGCATATACGCGTTAACTTTTCGCATATATGCGCTAATTATCAGTCGATACTACAGGGTTCAATCGTATTTAGATCCAGTATGATGTTCTCCCGACTGACTATTTCTTACGTGTTATTGTCTCTGGCTGTCGGGGCTGCAATCGACGCCTCGCAGGAACGGCCCGATTTCATTCTTTCGCCGCAGGCCGAAACGCTGATGGAAAGCTATTGCTTCACTTGTCACGACGACGAGACGCAAAAGGGCGAAGTGCGCCTCGACCACCTCGACACCCTGTCGCTCGACGCGCGTCTGGAGCTGCTCAACCGAATGCAGGAGCAGATCTATTTCGGCGAAATGCCACCGAAGAAAAAGAAAAAGCAACCGAGTGAAGCGGAGCGTCAACAGCTCGCCGACTGGATATCTGGAGGGCTTAAACAGCACCAGGCCTCAAAGCTGGAAGACAAATTGCGGATGCCCGCGTTTGGCAACTACGTCGATCACGACAAGCTGTTCTCTGGAGAGCATGCCGACCTCCGTGGCTTCACCCCGGATCGTCGCTGGTTGATCAGTGAGTATATCTTTGATGCAAAAATGAATCAGCTGCTGAACCATCTGCCCACCCAGACCATCGACGGCAAGCGGCAGATGGTGATGGGTGATAACAATCGGCGGGTTAATCTAACCAATCCCTTTCTGCTCCCGACCAACACCGGCGTGCGGTACTACGACACCACCACCCTGGATGGCGGGCACCTGCTCACGATGCTCACCAACGCCAAGGAAGTAGCGACGTACATGGTGTATCTGACGCGAAGGGATACGCGCTATCTCCCCGCGATTGAGGCGATCATGCACCAGGAGTGGGAGCAGGAAAAGCTACGCGCATCACGGGAAACCTTTCTGGGCACCTTTATTGAAACCGTGCTCGAGGAAATATACGGTGACGAACACGAGGCCCT
>JBLIND010000340.1:0-7055 GCA_047639095.1 Candidatus Omnitrophota bacterium
GGCATCGTCGATGGTGTAGGTATAGCGACTGATGGGGGTGCCAGGCAATCCGGGCGCGCCGTTGGCACCGTAGTTGTGCTTTTCCCACAAGCGCCCCAGGCTATCGAAGCGATTGGATACGATGTGAGCGTCTCCCGCTTTCACGATGGCGATCTGACGGGACTGTTCCAGGTATTCGTAGCCGTAGGTGGCGCTGCCCTGATTGGCGGTGTTCAATCGGCCCAGCTCGTCATATCCGTAAAAGACGGAAGTGGCGGTTTCGATAGGACAGTCGACCTGGGTGAGCCGTCCAGCGGTGTAGGTGTAGTCGAGTGCCTGACCGGGGAAGCTCGCAAGCGTTACCGCATCTGCCTTGCATGGTCGCTTCCGGTTATGCCGAGACCCTGTGGCTGAAGGGCGTGCTTTCCTTCGGCTCCGGGCCGCCCCTGAGAACGTCGTACACGCTTTCCCGGATCAGTTCGAGCCTCCGGCAACTCATCGGTCGTACCACGCCTGAGATTCAACAGGTTTGAAGAATTCCGTTCGCTTTGTTGAATAGGTTTGCTTATATTAGCGTCGTAGTTCTGAACCAAAGGAAATGATTATGCGCTCACTTAAATATGTTTTGCCTGTCGTATGTATGATTGCCCTCAACGCGAACGTTTTCGCGAAGGACCAGATCGAAGAGTATAAACCCAACGTCACCCTGGGTGATGGCAAGGACGGGCGCGTATGGAAGCAATGGATCCAGGCGACCAAAGAGGCTCCAGTCTCCGAAGTACGTGCCAAGCTGCGCAAGGTGAAGGGCGGTCCGGACTGCTACCTGAATCTCCGCTTCGGCAAGGACGGAACCACGCTGGATAACAGCAAGCGGATCACGCTGGCCGACGAAAAGGTTGTCACCGTCAGTTGGAACGTAGGCAATGTCAGCCCCAACGGAAAGCCGCTCATCATAAACGCCTATAAAGGCGAGGTGTTGGTCGAGTATATTACGGTTCGGCGACGCTAGGCGTGCAGCTCTTGTCCAGGGAAACGGGGAGGTCTTTTGACCGACGATTCGTCCTCGGTCTGACGCTTGTCACCTTCGGTCTGACGCTTACCCGGGCTGAGGCGCGCATGCCCAATGTGGTCGTCTTTCTTTCCGACGATCAAGGATGGGGCGATCTCAGTATCAGCGGAAACACCAACCTTGAAACGCCGCATGTGGACGGCCTCGCCCGGGATGGCGCCCGCTTTTCCAGCTTCTATGTCTGCCCGGTGTGTTCGCCCACGCGGGCGGAATTCCTGACCGGGCGGTATCATCAACGGGGTGGGGTCTACAGCACCTCCGCCGGAGGTGAGCGCCTGGACCTCGATGAAAAAACCATCGCGGACACCTTTAAAGCGGCTGGCTATGCAACTGGTGCGTTCGGTAAATGGCACAACGGGATGCAGTATCCCTATCACCCCTGTGGGCGCGGATTTGAGGCGTATTACGGCTTCTGTTCCGGACACTGGGGGAATTATTTCGATGCGCCGCTTGAGCACAATGGGCAGCCTGTAAACGGGAAGGGCTTCATCGTCGATGACCTCACAGATCATGCGATGGCCTGGATGGAGACCCAGGGTGATCAGCCCTTCTTCGCGTATCTCCCCTATAACACGCCTCATTCACCCATGCAGGTTCCGGAGCGCTTTTACAAAAAGTTTGCCGATGTGGATGTGAAGCTGCGCCATCGAGATCCCAAAAAGGAAGACCTGCTGATGACCCGGGCCGCGCTGGCGATGTGCGAGAACATCGATTGGAATGTTGGCCGCGTCCTCGAAAAATTGGACGCCCTCAAGCTCGCGGACGATACCATCGTGCTCTACTTCTCTGACAATGGTCCGAACAGCTCGCGATGGAATGGGGATATGAAGGGGCGGAAGGGCGCGACTGATGAGGGTGGGGTGCGTTCCCCGTTGCACGTGCGCTGGCCGGGTAAAATTAAGCCGGGTACGGTGATTGATGCTCCTGCGGGCGCGATCGATTTGCTTCCGACCTTGGCGGACATGGCCGGGATCTCCGTGATCAGTCCCAAGCCCCTCGATGGCGTTAGCGTGAAACCCCTTTTGCTGGATGCCAAGGCCACGCTCCCGGATCGCCTGATCTATTCGGGTTGGAAAACCAAGTTCAGCGTACGTGATGCCGCCTTTCGACTCGATCACAGGGGCGCGCTGTTTGATCTTCAGGCCGATCCCGGACAGCGCGTGAACGTCGCCGCGCGACACCCCGAGCGGATGCAGCGATTGCAGACCGCCCTTAAGACATGGAAGGCGGAGATGCTGGCCGAGCTACCTCCCAAGGATGAGCGGACCTTTCCGGTGGGCCATCGCGCGTTTCCCACCACGCAGTTGCCCGCGAGAGATGCGGTGGCCACGGGGGAGATCCAGCGGAGTAATCGTTTTCCAAATGATTCGTTTTTTCGGCATTGGACGGATGCCGCGGATACCATCCGCTGGGAGATTGATGTGGCGACAGCCGGGTCCTACGAAGCGGTTCTTTATTACGCGAGTCGTGAAGCAGATGTCGGAGCAAAAATTGCGCTCGAATTCCGCGATCAGGAGATTGTGCAGGCGGTCACCACCGCGAATGATCAGTTGTTAAAGGGTGCGGAGAACGACCGCGTGACGCGGGCCGAGTCCTATGTGAAAGCGTTCAAGCCCTTGACGCTGGGTACGATCACACTCACCGAGGGAGCGGGCACACTGGTGCTTAAAGCCTTGGAAAAACCTGGTGAAGAAGTCATCGAGGTTCGTTCCATCTGGTTAACCTTGAAGGATTAAGGCCGCAGCGCGGCTTCAATCTGATCCAGAAAGATGGAGATATCTTCGCGCTCATCGATTGCTTGCGCCTGGCGGAGGAGGCCCCGTGCGGCGTCCAGATTCCCAAGCCCTACGTGCATGCGCCCGAGTGCAACCAGAGCTTGTTGTTTGCTCTCCGGAACGGACAGAGCCCGTTCAAAATAGAAGGTGCTTTCGGCGGTGTCGCCAGCATCCATGAACGCGCGTCCCAGCAGCAGGAGTGCGGGGCCGTTCATCGGGTTGGTTTTGATCAGGTCGGCCAGCTGCTGGCGCGCGGCTTCGTTTTTCCCCTGGGCCAGATCGAGCTCTGCACGATGCAGGCGCATTTGCGGGTTTCCGATGCCGCTCTTGTCCAGCGATGCGTAATAGGATTCAGCTTCGGCATACATCCCCCGGGATATGAGCCAGGGCAGCGGCCGCAGGGCCTTCGCTTCATCCATCGGAGTCTTGAGCTCAAGTGCTTGCCGGTACGCGTCCAAAGCGAGCGCAGGGGTGTCCAATTGCAGGTACAAGCCGCCGAGCAGAAACAGGGCGTCGGCATCGCTCGCATCCAGCTCCCGCGCGATTTCCAAATTGGCGGCCGCATCCTCAAAGCGCTCAAGTGCCAGGTAGGCGTTGGCCTGATACAGCCAGTATGCGCGTTCAGCGGGGTGCTCTTGAATCAGCTCGTCGAACAAGGCAATGGCTTCCGGATACTGGTCGCTCGCCAGCAGGCACTGGGCCTCGCCGCGTCGAAAATCCAGGCTGTCGGGCGCAAACATACGCGCCATGCGATAGGCGCTCAAAGCGGAGGCCGTTTTCCCTTCGCTGAGATAGGCGTAGGCCAGCAGACCGTAACTCTGGGCATCACCGCCGCCGAGTGTGATGACCTTGAGCCAGGTTGCGCCCGCCTCTTTATATCGGCTCTGGCGAATGTAGGTGAGCCCCAGCGTCCGGTGAGCCCGTCGGAAGGATGGCATGGCCGTGATGGCACGCGTCAATTCCTGTTCGGCCAATTTCAGGTCGTCTGCCTGGTAGGCGAGGTTGCCGACGAGGAGGAAAAAGGCCGGGCTTGCATCCGGTTTGCGCTCGGCTTGGACCAGGCGAATGGCCTCTTTTGGTTGATCCCGCAACAGGGGCGCGACCCTCTCGTAAAGCGTCTGGTCATCGCGCGTGAGCTGGGGCTCGACCGCTTCGTTTACGCCGTAGATCGCCAGATTGGAGTCGGTGAGCGGAAAGACCTGTGCGTCACTGCAGGGGACCAGCAACCCACATCCCAAGGTAAAGATCGTCAGCTTGCACATCATTGCGGAGCCTGCAGGATGAGCGGCCATTCGCCGCGAACTTTCACCGCTTCGCCCTTCACCTTGCTCACCGAGAAGCGAGCGCGTTCGGCAAATCGTCGGGCGACCGCTTCGAGCGAGGGATGGGTGGATGAGCGAATGGCTTCGACCTGGGGTTTGCCCGTTTCATCGATCACGACCAGGAGGACGACCTTGCCGTTTTTGACGCCGCGACGGGTCAGGTCGCGCGGGAATTGAATGTCGGGGATGAAGACCAGTCCAGGCACCTCGGGGAGCTCGCTGAAATCAAAAATCTTTTCGATGTCATCCACCAGATCCGTGTGCAGGGCGAATCCATCCATGTTCAAGCCCATGGCGAGGGCGTCGCCGGTGCCCGGTGCCAGTGCGATGTCGAGTTGTGCGAGGGTTAACTCCGCCACCGTATTCGGGCTGCGTGGTGGGGGGGGGCGCTCGCTTGTCGGCGTCCTCCGGCACGGGCGGGGGCGGGGGGGGCTTGGGGGGGATGGCACGTACGGTCCGGATGGTGCGGGTGGTCAATTCCGGCAGGGGCGGGCGATCGCCCATGCGGGATAAGGGAATCATCAAAAAGAGCAGGGCGGCCAGTACCAGTGCGCCCGCCAGGGCGAACAGGGGCGCCCAGCGCCAACGGGGTTCTTCCAGCAGTTGATGGTTCATTTGACCGTGGCCAGGTTGATCGATGTTGCTCCGCCGCGCAGGGCTTCGTCGTGCACCCGGGTGTAGAGGTCGACCGATACTGATTTGTCGGCCTGGATCACCACCGGCATATCCGTCTGCTTGAGCAGGCGGCGCACGGTTCCCCGGACCCCACTCACGCCAATCTCGCGGCCTCCGTAAACGACGCGTTCTTCGGCACTGATCGCGATGAGGATGGCATTTTTTTCGAGGTCGACCGCGCTGGCAGCCAGGGGGCGTTGGACTTCGATCCCGGTCTCTTCAACGAAGACGGTGGTGACGATGAAAAAGATCAGCAGGATGAAGACGATGTCGATCAAGGGGGAAACGTTGATCTCATTTCCCGCGCTCGTTTCGGCAAAAAGGAGTTTTCGTTCTCTCATGCGGCGACCTGCTTGTTGTGCAGCAGAAATTGCTTGGTGTTGTACCGTTCCAGGCGGGCGATGCCATGCGCGAGCAGATTGCGACGTTGAATGATGAGCGAAAGAATGATGAGCGCCGGAATGGTAATGATCAATCCGCTTTGCGTGGTGATGAGCGCCTCCGAAACACCCTGGCTCACCGCTTCCATGCGATGCCCCTGGCCGATCATGCCGTCAAAGGTCGACACCATGCCGGTGACAGTGCCGAGGAGTCCCAGCAGGGGGCCGGCGGGGATTAAGACCGCGAGAAAGCGAATGCGTCGGTTGATGAGTGGGAGAAAGG
Source organism: Candidatus Omnitrophota bacterium (assembly GCA_047639095.1). Lineage (GTDB taxonomy): Bacteria > Verrucomicrobiota > Kiritimatiellia > SS1-B-03-39 > UBA6053 > JAPYUI01. Next base: position 5,484 of record JBLIND010000340.1, read on the forward strand.
TCTGCCGCACATCGTGAAAGTGCCGCTTCACCTCTTCGACGGAGGATGCTTCGCTGAGCATCAGTTGGTGCGCCTGTTGAATCAGGGGCTGTGAGGGTTGATGGAGTTCGCGGTCGCTCCGCTGGTGAATGCGTCCGCGGATGAGGAAGTGATGGTTCAGCCGAAGGAAAAGTTCCAGGGCGGTGTAGTAGATGAAAATCGTGAGGAACAGGAGGGGGAGCATGAGCCAGCCACCGCTTTGCCAGGTCTCGAGGCTTTCCGTCAGCAAGGTGTATAGCCGCTCACGCATCATGCGGTCTCCTGCGTTTTGCGGGCGAGGCCGTTGACCAAGGCGATGGCAGATTTTTCCATACGGGCGAGGATGCCGGCCACGCGTCGCGCGAGCAGGGCATGGATGATCAGGGCGGGAATGGCCAGCACCAGTCCCATTTCGGTCGTGATCAGGGCTTCCGATATTCCGGAGATCAGGGGTTTGGGGTCGCCCGCGCCGAACACCGTCATGAGATCGAAGGTTTTGATGATGCCGGTGACGGTTCCGAGCAAGCCGAGGAGCGGGGCGGTTGCCGCGGTGACGGCGATGACATTCAGGAAGCGTTCCAGCCGGGGTTGCGCGCTCAGGATGGACTCGTACATCACTTCCTCCACGAGTTCGATCGATTCGCCCGCATGGTCGACAGCACCGGTGAGCATGTCCTTGAGAATCCTCGGCTGGCGTTGGGCGAGCTGGCGTGCGTCGTCGATCTGTCCTTCGCGGAGGAGTTTTACGATGTCGTGTATGACGAGGGGTTGGGGGAAGCGAATAGAGAAGATCTGGAAGAGTTTGAGCAGGGCCGCCAGGGTGGCCAGACAGGCGAGGGCGATAATCGGGTAGACCCAGATGCCGCCTTTTTTGAGATGGCCGCCCAGGCTGTCCCGGGTTGTTGATACGGCGATGGCATCGCCCAGGCTGAGGTCCATGGGGAGCGGTCCGGTACCCGTTGCCGCCACCGTTTGAATGTCCTTTGCCTGTTCGGCTGTCAGGTCATGGACTTTTGCATGCAGTGCTTTGGTTTCCCCTACGACGCCGCTTTGGTGATCGTTGGCGAAGTAGAGCAGGGGGCCAATTTGAATGAAGGAGCCGTCGGTCAACTCCCCGCTTTGTGTTATGGCCTTTCCCGGGTAGCGGATGCCCCCGATGAGATGTTCGATGCGGCCGATCGCGGTATCCATGGTTTCCAGGCTGCGGCCGAGGCGCGCGGCTTCGGGCGTATCGGGTTGATCGAGAAAGAGGTTGAGCTGACGGATGGTTTCGCCGAAGCCGGGGCGTTCACCTGGACTCAGCGATGCGTCAATGTTCGCCAGCGCTTCAGGAAGCAGGGTGCGCATGAGGTAGCTGCGTTCCTGCTCCTGTGCGGCCACGCGGGTACGGAGTGTTTCCAGTTCCACGCTGCGGCTGTCTCGGGTGCGCTGGGCGACCAGCTGATCTCCCCTCAGTTCACGCACCTCCTCCTCCAGCTGATTTAATTGCCGGGTGAGTGGGATCTGAGCGGCCTGGATCGCGTCGCGCTGTTCCGCCAACCGTACGATGGCCTG
>JBLIND010000341.1:0-7051 GCA_047639095.1 Candidatus Omnitrophota bacterium
TCCATTGGTGATGAGGTTGATTTGAAATCCCATCCGCTTGGCCGCGGCGGCCACTGCCTCCAAGTGAGGATACATGAGAGGCTCACCACCAGAGAAACTGATCACCTCATAGCCTTCATCCCAGAGTACAGCCAGTTGCTCCAACAACCGGTCAGGGGAGAGCACCTGACGAAACCCCGGCCCGGATGAGGAGTAACAATGAGCACAGGCCAGGTTACACCGCAGACTGGGGTGTATCTGGACGACGCGTGAACCCAGTAGCCCGGATCGCATGTCAGGGATTAGCGCCTCAAATTGTGTTCAACCCGCACCAGAAATTCTTCCGGGGCAAGAATGCCTTTCGGGAAAATCTTTACGCCACCGGTATCGAGGCCACGGACCTTTTCGATGAGCGGCGACAACTGCTCGGGTGTGACCCAGTGGTCGGAACAAATCCCGACGGTGCAGATCTCCAAGTCCTTCGGAAGAACACCCGTCTGGAGAATCCGTGTCGCCAACTCAGTAGTCACGTTGTCGGATAAATTATGTGCAGCAAGTTTACGGCTCACTGCTGCCGCCAGTTTAGCCTTATCGACTTCTTGTTCTTTCACGTGTATCTCCTTATTGTTGTTCGTTTCTGGCAGGTAAGCATGAGCACTCGCCCTCGCTCTAACCCGATTACGGTTTTACGACACAAGGGCCGTGTATGTAAACCCAACAGGGGAAAGTGCTAATGAATCGCCAGAATTGCTAACGAGGCTTGGCCGGGAAGTGCCGCCTGTTGAGGCGAATCGAATGCTGGTCGACTGCGAAGGAGGCCGCCTTGCCTTCCCGCCAGATCAATTGTATTTCATACGGCTTTACAAACCACCGAATCGTGCAGCATAAATTACCCATGATGAAAAACGACACCCTGACCTCCTCCTTCCGCAGCTTCCTCATCCTGGTCATCACGACCCTCGGCCTCGGCCAGGCCCAGGCCGACATCATCACCGTGCTGGCCATCGGAATCGAAAACAACAACACCTCAGAATTCGAACAGGAAAACGGCAACCGTAACGATGGCAACTACTACTGGGAAAACGGGGACTACACCTCCCTCACTATGGCCCTGGACAACGAAGTAACCGCCATTAATGAGTCCATGCCTTTGAACTGGAGCTCGGGCATGGAGCCACTCTCCGATGGGGGCGCCGACGGCGCAACCGGCTTCCCACGTGCCATGGTCAACAACACCAACGGCAACAGCTTCAGTTCGATCAATATTTTATTCCAGATGCCGGACGACCTGGTTTCGGCAGACCTGGATTTCGACCTGATTTCGCCTGCCGGGAACTCCACTCATGATGTGCAGGCCCTGATCAACGGCAACCTGGTCTGGTCGAACACCGGCATCAGCACGGAAGATGTAGTTGCCAGCATTCCCGTCAACGTCTTCAACGCCGGCGCGGAGAACGTCTTGTCTTTTCAACGCACCGGTGGCACCCAGCCGTCGCAGTTCGCATGGATTCAGTTCGATGACATCAACCTGATCGCCACCACGATTCCCGAGCCATCCACCGTCGCGCTGCTCATGCTCGGTCTCGTCGGATGCAGGGTCATGCGCCGACGCTGATCCGGGAAAACGTTGCGTCCGACCCGGATGCCGCGAAGGCGCGTGACCAAGGTGAAGATATCTTGTTTTAAACAGAACTTTTCCGCATCATCCCGGCACACGATTCGCATTTGAATCCAAACCGGGGCACGATATGAAGAAACTGATCCTTGCACTGAACTGCGCGTTTTTCACCATACTACTTGCCACACCCTACGCGATCGAACTCCCCCCCTCCTTAACGCCACTGCACCACTGGGACGCCTATAATCCAAATGGCGATGGCAGCCAAATTGCGGATGGCACGACGATCACCAACCTCCTGGATCTGGTTGGCGGCAACCACGCCATCCTCATTGCCGGAGCGCCCACCTACAAAGCGGGCGATCCAACCACCATCGGTGGCCAGCCCAGCATTCGTTTCACCACCGCCGATGGACTCCGCGCCCCCACCGCCATCACCAATACGACTTACACCATCTTTTCGGTAAGCAAACTGAACGGCGGAACCAATCAGCGGCTGATTACCAGCACCAACCCCGCCAACTACCTGCTCGGCTACTGGGCCGGCAGCGAGAACCGGGCGTACAACGGCGCGTTTTTCGGCACTTTGCAACCCGCGACCACCAACCGGCATATGTACATTCACCAGGCCATGAGCGACGGCACCGACCGGCTGCAGGACGCGGATGTGATCATTCCCAACGGCGATGGGGCCGGGGGCGCAGGTGCGATCGGCCCGTTGGGATTCGGCGGCATTAACTGGAGCGCTGGTGAGGCCTCTGACGGCGATATTTCCGAGATTATTATCTTTGACAGCGATATGGATCCAAACGACTTCACCGCCGTCGGTTTTTACCTCGCACAAAAATACGGGTTCACCGCCTTTGGACACGACGGCACGGTCGTCGGCGGCGGTCCGGACGGCCCTAGCGATTTCACATGGACCAACGGGAGCGGTAACCATCTCTGGAACGACGACCTCAACTGGTTCGGCGGAACCGTACCCGGTATCAACGACACCGCCTTGATCGAAACCAATGCAGTACCCGGCGCGATCGATCTGACCAACGCCCCACCCGTGGGCAGGGTCACCTTTCGGCCCGGGGCATCTGGCTTCTCCCTGGTAAACGGCTCGCTCACCGCAGGAGCGATTACCCACATCAGCGGGGGCACCAACGAGATCGCCGCAGCATTAAATGGGGTCAACCAGCTCTTCATGAGCGGCGGACAACTCACCCTCTCCGGCGAACTGCTGCTGGATGTCCCCTTGATCGCAACCGGGATCCAGGGAAGCCTGCGCATTAACTCGGTCATCGGGGGCACCCACACATTCACCAAGACCGGCAAGACAAGCGTGGAGCTACAAAGTAACAACACCTTCACGGGCGACCTGGAAATCCAATCGGGTTCGGTTCATATTTCTGCAGACGGGGCATTGGGTGCAACCAACGGGGTCACGTGGGTACAGGCCGGTGCCTCGCTGGTGCTCGCAGATGGATTGACGTACATCACCCCCGAGACCATCGGGCTGATTGGCAAGCTGACCACCGACGGAACGGCCACCCTTGGGCCGAACGTTCGTCTCACGCCATCCAGCTGCGCCACCATCACCGCCGAGCAACCCGGCCACCAATTGACCGTGCTCGCCGACCTTGCGTTCCGCTGCCTGAATATTTCTGGTGACGGCCTCGTTGAGCTTGCGGGCACCCTGAGCAGCGCGCCGACCAGCCTGAATCTCAATGCCATCAACGATCAGCCGACCGGCACCTACCCCGTCGCGGCCGACGGCACAAATTTCACCGCCTACGTGGACAACGATGGCGTCTACAGCTGGCTGCTGATCGGCCGTGGACGCGAAGGATGGGAATTCGACAATGACGGACAGGGCGCGATCGCGGACCTGGGCCAGGGCCTCGGCACCACCAATGCCTTCGCACCTGCCGCCTACCGTGCATCGATCATCAACGACCTGCTCAGCCAGGCAGGGATGACGCCGCGCGACCTCGAGATACGCATCAAGCGTGCGATGGACCCTGCGGGTACCCTCTATCAGGAAGCCCGCTGGCGGTTACCCTCGCGCACCACCTGGTCCTGGATTTTCGAGAATAGCTTCCCCGCACAACACCGGATCCTCTCGGGCAACACCTCGCCTTACATGAACAACAACAGCAACACCCGCGATACCCCCGCCGTCGACAACGGGATCGAACGCATCTTCACCTGGCCCTGGACCGGGCACGGCTTTATGAAGGGCTTTTCCTATGGGGCTGCCATCACCAACGGCACCAACAACCTGACCTCCTTTTTGTGGGAAAGCGCTGACGAGGATCACTCCCTCCCCTATACCGAGGTGTACATCCGTGGTGACCAATCCGAAGGCCTGCATAAGAACGGAAGCGGCACCCTCGTGCTCCTGGGTACCAACACCTACGACCTCGCCACCTACGTCAACGACGGCGTCCTGGAACTGCGCACGGAGGGTGCGCTGGGTGATCCGGCCGTCGCTACAATTATAAAAGATGGCGCGACCTTGGGTTTTGGCGCGGGCATCTCCCAAACCTCTATCGAAAACATTGAAATCCGGTACGATGGCGACGGGGGCTCCATCGTCAATCTCAGCGGCGACAACGCGCACGCCGGACCCGTCACGGTCGCGGGAGCGCTGACCGCCGCCGTGAGTGATTTCTACGGGGGCGATCCCGGCGAAGGCCTCGACCTCGATGGAGATTTCCTCTACGCGGTAAATGCGCGCGGACCCGGTGGCCTTCCCGTGCGCGATGCCGTGTTCAGCGATGAAGCCTCCGAACCCAACGTGATGATCTCCGCACAAAACGAAGTGCTCAACTGGCAGAACCCTCAGTTGGGAGACTCCCCCGATGATGACAACCTTGAGGTGGTCATGCAGTCGATTCGCTGGCATCCCGCACCGCGTTCCCTCACCGCTCAAATCAAGGGCCTCACTCTGGGTGCGCCCTACAAACTGCAACTCCTGTTCTACGAACCCAACATCGCCGGGCGCGGATTCGATGCGCACCTCGACCAGATGGTTGCCGCCACGCGATTCGCCGATGACTTCACCACCGGCGTGGGAGGGCCTGGACGCGTGCTCACTCTGGAATTCGTTGCCACCGACACCACTCACACGGTTATCTTGAACGGAAACGGCGCGCCGTTTAACGACCATAATCCAATTCTGCAGGCCTTGACGCTGGAACAAAACATCCCCGAAACCGGCTTCCCCGGTCACGCACGGATCGCTGCCAATGCGGGTTCGCTAACCCTCACCGGACCGGTTGCGTTGGGCAAATCCAGCGTACAACTCGGCGGTGCGGGAGCTGTATTCATTTCATCCGGTATCACCGGCGCCCAGGAGAGCGGTCTGCATAAAGTCGATAGCGGAACCGCAACTCTCAGCGGAGACAACACCGGACTGCTTGGCAACATCACGGTCGACGGCGGTACGCTCATCGCGGCCAGCAACACCGCGCTCGGAAATGGCCAGGAAACCCGGGTGAACGCAGGAGGCACGCTCGGCCTCGAGGGCGGCATTCAAGTCGCCAACCAGCGCCTGGTGTTGATCGGTGCCAATGCACTTGAGAACCTGGCCGACACCAATACGGTCGCCGCCAGCAGCTCCATCTCCGGTACCCTCGCGGATATCGGCATCCGCGCATCGACCGGAACCCTGATCATCGATGCGCCCATCGAACTCGGTTATCACGCGCTGCTCGTCGACGGCAATGCGGACGCCGTAATCAACGGCCCCATCGACGGTGCGACTCCCGGGGCATTGATCAGCTTCGAACAAACGGTCATCAACGCCAATCCCCTGGCCTATTACACCTTCGACAACCTGGTGGACACCAACACCCTCGCCAACGATGGTTCGCTGACCAACTCTGCAGAAATCCTCGGCGCGGCCAGCATCGCACCCGCCCTCCACGGCAACGGGCTCGCCATGGTCGACGGCAGCAATTCACTGGTAGAGGTCAACTTTCCCGACACCCTTATCGCCAATGCGATCAAACTGCCGGTGAATGGCAACTACTCCCTCGGCGGTTGGTTCAACGGGCTGCACGACATCAGCGAATATCGCACGTTTTCGCGGGCAACCAGTGGCGACCATCATGCCCTGATCGAAACCGGCACCCATCGTCTGGGGATGTTCCAGGGGGGCTTTCAGTACAGCGGATACAACGTCGACGGGACCGCAGGTCCGGCGATCGACGCACGCAGCGGATGGCACTTCTTCGTCGTAGTCGGGCACGAGGATAACACGACTGATTACTACATCGACAACACCTACGTCGGGACCGTCCCCCGCACCAGCCGTAGCGATGTCTGGCGCATCGGCGCCTGGCCCGGACAAACCTTTGCCAATCTGATCGATGATTTCTTTGTGTTTGATCGCTCGTTGAGTGACGCAGAGATCGACCAACTCTGGCGGGCACAGGACGGCCTCACCACCAGCAACCGGGTTGTGAAATCAGGCGCCGGCACCCTCACCCTCGCAGGTGACAACCACTATCGCGACGGCACCCGCATCCTCGGCGGCACGCTTTCCGTGGACAACCTGAGCGGATCCGGAACCGGCACCAGCAACGTGGTGGTCGAAGCCGGCGCGACCCTCGCTGGAGACGGCAGCATCGTCGGTGCGGTCGAAATCCTGGCCGGTGCGACCCTCGCGCCCGGAGGCATTCCCGGCGAGCTCGCCATCGCTGGCGGCGTCCAGTTCACCGATGTCGGAACCGTTTTCGCGGTCGACCTCCTCGGTCCAGGCCTCAGTCCGCTGGAGTTCGATCGGATCATCAGCGGCGGCATTCTCAGCTTGAACGGCACCCTCGCCCTCACCCGCGATCCCGGCTACACGCCGAACAACAGCCAGTCCCTGGTCATCGCCACCGCAAACAGCCTCAGCGGAACCTTCGCCGGAATCATCGAAGGCGCCACCGTCCTCGACAACCTCAATACCGAATACATCATCAGCTACCAGGGCAGCGCGGTTACCCTCACCCCGGTCGATCCACCCGCCGAAGGCTTCGACGTCAGCACCCTCTCCTACGCCCCCGGTCCCGGTACAAATCAATCCAGCGTCACCCTCGCCTGGGCCTCGAGCTCCGGCACCACGTACCGCATCGAATCTGCCCCCCACCCCGAAGGCCCCTGGACCCCCTTGACCACCGGCATCACCGGACAAGCCGGCATGACCCTGCATACCGAGGTGCTGAACAATGTCGCCGGCGTGAAAAGGTTGTATCTACGGGTGGGCGCAGAATGAATCCGGATCCTGCTTACTGATCAAGGTGGAACCCAGCCGCTCTCCATGTTCGTAACGTTCCGGAGCAATGATCGGCTCCGTCTCCCCCATCAACAAGGGGAGAATCCGATCACGTCCCACCGCGGTTTCACCCGCTTCGTTCAAGGCCGTGCGATACCGGTCGCTCAGATCGTAGTGGCTGTCTTCGATGACCCAGC
>JBLIND010000342.1:0-7022 GCA_047639095.1 Candidatus Omnitrophota bacterium
CGCCACAAACTTCGCGGGCGTTGCGTTCAGTGACCCCGCTCAACTCACGATCACAGATGACACGATCCCGCCGCTGCTGCTGTCAGCAAGCGGCGATGAATTTTCCGTCTACCTCACCTTCTCCCGCAATCTCGGGGCCACGGGAGCCGCGATCGGAAACTATACCCTGCAGCAGGTCGGCGGCGGAGGCGCGCTAACCATTACCAACGTAGTTGCGACCAACAACCTCGTCACGCTACAACACACGGAGCCCCAGCCGCCGGGTCTCTACGAAGTGGTCGTTTCCAATGTCAGCGACACCACAGAAAATCCAAACTTCATCGCGCCAAATCCAAGTACGCTCACCTATTCCTCCGATCTTCCGATCATTCCCATCGATGGTGTCTGGAGTTATCTCGATGATGGATCCGACCAGGGCACCGCCTGGCGCGCCCCGGGCTTCAACGACATCACCTGGACCAACGGCCCGGCCGAATTGGGGTATGGCGATGGCGACGAGGCGACGCTGCTCAGCTTCGGCCCCTCGGACACGAATAAAATCACTACCACCTACTTCAGGAAGACCTTCACCGTAGCCGATCCCACCGCCTTCACCAATTTCATCGTGAACCTGCACTACGACGATGGTGCGGTGACGTATCTCAACGGGATCGAAATCAATCGGGTGAACATGACCAACGAATTGACGAACCCCATCCGGTTTAATCATTTCGCCAACCGGGTAAACGCCACGGACGACCGCATCGAAACGTTTAACTTTCGCCCGAATCAGCTGCTCGCCGGGGACAACACGTTCGCGATTGAAATCCACCAGGGCAGCCTGACCAGCTCAGACATTTCGCTTTCGCTGATCATGACCGGCCAGACCGGTGAATTCATTCCCGACATCGTATTGGGCCTCCCCGGCTATCTCGGTGGCGATGTGATTCTCTATTTCGACGGCCCCGGCGATCTGTACATTCAGGAATCCGAAAGCCTGGTAACCCCGCTGTGGGCGACGCTTCCCGGTGGGCCGCATGTCAGCCCGTTGAACATCGGGCCGGTGGATGGGCGCGGCTATTTCCGGGTGACGAATACACCGTAAGCCCCTTCAGCGCGGTTTAACAAAGCGCATGCAATAATTTTCATGCAGACCGGTGATCGGAACATCCTCGCGATAGACGAGGCCGGCTTCCGTGATTTCTTGCCGGAACACCTCCTGCCCGGCCCGCACATGCGACATCGTCCATTCGCGACTGACACCTTGGATACGCTTGAAGTCGATCACGATCAACTGCCCACCCGGCTTCAGCGCCTGCGCGATCGACTGCATCGTGGCCTGCGGGAACTCAAAGTGATGATAGGTATCGCAGATGAAAGCGAGGTCGATGGTGTTGGGTGGCAGCCCCACGTGATCATCCGCACAGAGTACGGACGTAACGTTGCGCGTCTGGTTGGACCGGGCACGTTGATGAATGTGCTCAAGAAAACGTGGACTGATGTCGACCGCATAGACCCATCCGTTCGGACCTGTTGCGTCGATGAACCGATGGGTGTAGAGCCCGGTACCTGCGCCAATATCCGCAATGACCATGCCCGGCTTAAGCTGGCAGGCCTCAAGGACTGCATCCCGCGCGGCATAGACTTCGCGGCTTTCGATTTCGAATCGCTTCAACCAATCAACGACCTGCAGGCCCGGATCACGAAAGGAATCATTGATCCCGGGTTTAACGGATTTCTGTTGGGCACCGGCACCGGCCAGTGAGCCGAGAAAAACAAGACACGTGAGGTGGAGGCGCATTTTCATGTCAGGAGTATGCCGAACTTCAGGCCGCGTTGGCATCCTGAAAAGAAGGATGCTGCACCCGGCGAACCTGATATACACATAGTGGATTGGAGGACCTCCACGAATCACCGGCACCTTACACTTGCGGAAGCTATGCACGCAATCCATGTATAGGCCATGGAAAACCCCTTGATCCATTCGGACGAAGCCACGGAGCTTATCCGGCATCACCTACCATGCTTTTCGACCTGTTCGCAGCCCCTGGTCGCTGCCACGGGGCAGATCCTGCGCGAACCCATCGTAACCGACCGGGAGATGCCTCCCTTTGATCGTGTAACCATGGACGGTTATGCGTTCCGCCTGACGGATATCGAAAAAGCACCAGATGCGTTTCACGTCGCGGGTATCGCGTATGCCGGCCATCCCGCCCCGGTCTTACCGGACGAACCGGGAATGTGCATCGAAATCATGACCGGCGCCATCCTGCCCGAAGGGGCGGACCTCGTCATCCCCTACGAGTGGACCGAGTCCCGCGAAGACCATTCGGTCTGCTTAAACCCGCCCGAAGCGATTCGTCCGCGTCAGTGCATTCACACTCGGGGTTCGGATGCGCAGCAAGGCGCGGTCCTGGTCGAATCCGGACGACGTATCGGCTCCCGTGAAGCGGCCATCGCAGCGAGTTGCGGCTACACAGAACTGACCTGCGCGAAAGCGCCACGCATCGGCATCGTGACCACCGGAGACGAGCTGGTCGACCCCTCCGCCACCCCACTGGCGCATGAGATCCGCCGCTCGAACGACTGCGCGATTGAAGCCGCGCTGAAAGCGATGGGCCTGCCCGTTTCCGCACGCATGCACCTGCTGGACCAACATGCACCCGAGGTCCTGACCGACTTCGCGGCGGAGGTGGACCTCCTGATCATCACCGGTGGCGTCTCCAAGGGAAAGCGGGATCATATGCCGGAGACCATCGCCCACCTGGGCCTGCCGCGCATCTTTCACGGAATCGCACAACGTCCGGGAAAACCGATGGGCTTCTGGGCGGGCGAACAACAGGCCGTCTTTGCGCTACCTGGAAATCCTTTATCCACCCTGGTCTGCCTGCATCGTTATGTGATCCCAGGCATCCTGGAACGCATGGGCTTTCGGGCTAACGATCGGCTCGTCCAACTGCAGGAAGACGTGGCCTTCAAACCCGCCTTAACCTGCTTTAACTCCGTGAAACTCCTCCCCGATGGCGGCGCCGTCCCCCAATCCGCCAACACCTCCGGAGATTTCATCTCGATCATGCAAGGTGATGGCTTTGTAGAATTGCCCATCGGACAAGATCACTACGCGGCCGGAACCTGGGTCCGTTTTATTCCATGGCTCTAACTTGTGCGTGATTCAACCGCCTGCTAGACCTACCCCATGAGCGATTTCACCCATCTCGATAAGAACGATCGGCCAACCATGGTGGATGTCAGCGGAAAACCGGTAAGCACCCGCACCGCGTCTGCCGCGGGCATCGTCACCCTCGGAACCGAGATTCTCGCCCAGCTCCAGGGCAATGACTGGCACAGCAAGAAGGGCTCGATCATCGATACCGCCATCATCGCCGGGACCATGGCGGCAAAAAAGACATCGGAGCTCATTCCGTTCTGTCATCCCATCGCCTTGCGCTCGATCAAGATCAACATCAAAGCCATCAATGAGGCGCAACTGGAGATTCAAAGCAGCGTTAAGGTGGAGGATCAAACCGGGGTGGAAATGGAAGCCCTCACGGCCGTTTCCGTGGCTGCCCTTACGATCTACGATATGTGCAAAGCGCTTTCGCATGAGATTCGGATCACGGACATCCGCCTGATTGAAAAAACCGGTGGCACCAGCGGGGACGTGCACCTGTCATGAGTGAGCGCCCCCCCCTTTACGGACTGCTCCTCGCAGGTGGCAAAAGCAGCCGCATGGGAAGGGACAAAGCCCTGATATCCTATCGCGCGGGTGAAACGCAGCTCGAATACGGTGTCCGCCTGCTCAGTGAAGTCGTTTCGTGTGTGTTCATCTCGCAACGCGCGAATCAGGCTTTTCCGGTACCGGAAGGTTGCGGGACCGTACTCGACTCCATGGAAGAGCTGCAGGGTCCCGGGTGCGGAATTCTATCGGCCATGGCACAACACCCGGAGGCCGACTGGTTGGTCATCGCCTGCGACCTGCCCAATCTGGAGACGGTGACCTTAAGCAAGCTCATCGCAGCCTACCATGCACAATCCGAGCGGGGACCGGTGGCGTATCAGAGCACGCACGACAGGCTGCCGGAGCCTTTGTGCGCGATTTATCCGAAAGAGATGGCCCCGACCCTGATCGCGTTGACCCGCGAGACCGGCCGGATGTGTCCACGCTTCTGGCTGATCCGGCAGGAAGCGGCCTTGATCGAGCAGGACGATCCGAGCGCCCTGGACAACGCGAATACACCCGACGAATGTGAGGCCATGCGCAAGTCATGAATATAACGATTCTCTATTTTGGCCAACTCGCCGAGCTCGCAGGCAAACCGGAGGAGGTCCGCACGCTGACCAGCGATTCACTGGAAACGCTCTACGCGGATCTTTCCAAAGCCTACGGGTTTAAGCACGCCTTTCACCAGGTTCAGGTCGCGGTGAACCATGAACTTTCCGCGCATGACACCGCCTTGAAGGACCGGGACCTGATCACCTTCCTGCCCCCGATGAGTGGTGGGTAAGATGGATGCCTTTCAGCTATGCGAAACGCCCCTGGACCTGCAGGCCTTGCGGGAAAACCTGCTGGCCGATGGTGCCGGGGCCTATACCAGCTACGAGGGCTGGGTCCGGGACAAGAATCTCGACCAGCCTGTTGCCGTCCTGGAATACCACGGCTACCCGCAGCTCGCCCCGTCGATTGCAGCGGCGATCCTCGCCGAGACCCATGACCGGTTCGACATCCACAACGCCGCCTTTGCCCATCGGACGGGTCGTCTCTCCATCGGCGAGGTCGCCATCTGGGTGGGCGTGACCGCCACGCACCGCGATGCGGCCTTCGTGGCCTGTCGCTACATCGTGGACCAGGCAAAGGTCCGGCTTCCGATCTGGAAAAAAGAAATGTATACAGATGGGCACAGCGCCTGGATCCAATCACGCGTCGGTGCACCCGACGAGGCGGTCGCTTCATCCGATGAAACCTGAAATCATAGCGTTGTTCATTTCCCCCGGCCACGACTTCAAAGGTCGGCACGAAAAAGGCCGCCTGGATCATGGGATTCTGTCCGTGGATACCGTGGAATGCGTCGCCGGACGGGGCCTGGTCGGCGACCGGTATTTCCCGCATGAAGCCAACCACAAGGGGCAGATCACTTTTTTCAATGAAGCCATCTACCGGGACATCCAGGTGAAGTTCAACCAGCCGGAGGTACCCGCAACCGTCTTTCGCCGGAATGTTATCATCCGCGGCGTCGATTTGAATGCGTGGATCGGCCAACGCTTTACGATTCAAGGCGTGGAATTCGAGGGGAGCGAGGAGTGCGCACCCTGTTACTGGATGGACGAGGCGGTTGCCCCCGGCGTGTATGAAGCGTTGAAAGGCAACGGAGGTCTTCGCGCCCGGATCCTCAGCAGCGGCACCTTGTCCGTAGGTCCCGTGCACGCGTGAGTAAGCCTTCTGACAACCAACGCCGGGTGTGCATTGCGGGTGGCGGGGCTTCGGGATTCTTCGCCGCTATTCAGTGCAAGAGCGCATGTCCCGAGGCGGAGGTGATCCTGCTGGAAAAAAGCCGCAAGCTTTTGGCCAAGGTTCGGATCTCCGGAGGCGGGCGCTGCAACGTCACCCACGCCTGTTTCGATCCACGTACCCTCACCCAACATTATCCGCGTGGCCAGCGGGAGCTGCTGGGGCCTTTTCATCAATTTAATCCAAGCCATACGGTGGACTGGTTCGAATCACGCGGGGTGAAACTCAAGACCGAAGACGACGGGCGCATGTTTCCGGTAAGCAATGATTCCGCGAGCATCATCGACTGCCTGATGATGGAAGCGGAGCGGGTCGGCGTGGTAATTCAAACCGAGCGCGGCCTCAAGAACGCCCGTTGGAATGAAGACCAGCACGGCTTTGACCTCGAGCTGAGCGACGGTCAGCAACTGACCTGTGCCTGCCTCATGCTCGCCACCGGGGGCAACCGTCAATCCGCGGGGCTGACCATAGCCGAACAGCTGGGACATCGCATCATCGATCCCGTTCCCTCGCTCTTCACCTTTCACATCGAAGCCCCCCTCCTCGCTGGACTGGCCGGCATCACGGTAGAACACGTGGAAACCGCGATTGAAGGCAGCAAACTCAAGCAGACCGGACCGTTGTTGATCACCCACTGGGGCGCGAGCGGACCGGCCATCCTGAAACTTTCCGCCTGGGGGGCACGCGTCCTAGCCGAACGGGATTACGCCTTTACCTTGCGCGTCAACTGGCTGCCGGACCTGAGCCGGGATGCACTGGAAACGGCCATCGCCGAATTGCGGCAGAGCCAGGGCGCCAGAGACCTTACTCGGAAGTCGCCCTTCCCCGGAATTCCCCGCCGCCTGTGGGAACGCTTCATGGAGCTGGCCGCCATCGCGCCCGGCACGAGCGGGTCCCAACTCGCGAAAGCCTCTGCGAACACCTTGATGGAGTTGCTTTTGAACAGCCGCCTGCCCGTGAATGGTAAGTCGATGAACAAAGAAGAATTCGTGACCGCCGGCGGAGTCGACCTGAAGGAAATCAACATGAAGACCATGGAGAGCCGCGTGCAGCCGAACCTGTTCATGGCCGGCGAGATTCTGGATATCGACGGGGTGACGGGTGGGTTTAATTTTCAGGCCGCATGGACGGGTGGATACCTGGCCGGTCGGGCCATGGCCGAGATCGTAGGATAGGTAAAAGCCTTGCAACGAGGCGCTTGGCGTTACCTGTCCACCACTGGCCACGTTGGTCCCGGGGGACAGGTAACGGATCCGCGTTGGCTGTAGGATAGGTAAAAGCCTTGCGACGAGGAACGAGGCGCTAGGCGTTACCTGTCCCCCGCTGGCTTCGAGGGACCAGGGGCAGGTAACGGATCCTACGGCAGGACCACGGAGCAGTGCTCCATGCTACGGGAGCGAACGGGTGATTCTTGTATCCCGTATGTCCGTAACACTCAGCGAGTGGTGAAGGATTTAATCTTCTCCTCCAACACGGCCTGGGTTGGCTGGTCGTTCGGCTTGAAGAACAACACGTGTCGATCCCATGCAACTTCAAA
>JBLIND010000343.1:0-7021 GCA_047639095.1 Candidatus Omnitrophota bacterium
CGACTTCCTTCATGATATCCCGCAAGCGGTGCGTGGCATTGTGCATGCGGCCGAGGACGGTGTTCAGCGGAGCACCCGTCATCTCCGCGATCTCGCGAAACGGCAATTCCGCTTTCAGGCGCAGGATCACCACTTCTTTTTCGAGATCGGGCAACCGTTCGATCGCCAGCTGCAGGGCCTGGATACGCTCCGCTTGCGCGAGATCCTCGTAGGCCGAAGGCCCCGCGGCAACCGGGATATCATCCAGGCGTTCTGCGGAAGTTTCGGGACGGCTTGCTCCCTTGCGCACATGCATCAGGACCTCTGTGCGGGCGATCTGATAAAGCCAGCTCTTAAACTGCCCGCGCTCCCGGTATTCCACCAGACCGCGGATGGCCTTGATGAAGGTTTGCTGGGTCAAATCTTCCGCATCTTCCTTCTGCCCCAGCATGCTGCGTAAAAAATGGTAAATCGGTTGCTCATAGCGGACGCACAACTGCCGGGCCGCCTGAGGGCAGCCGGTCTTCTGGTATGCTTGGATCAATTGTGCGTCGCTACTCATATCAAACGCCGATATCATCAGCTTCAATAAGGTTAATGCGCAGAACAGAACTTTATTGCCAGAAAAGTAAAACGTTTTCCCGGATGCCTTCCGACCAGAAACAAATTGCGGTTACCTGCGGCCCCGGTTTAGAACGGGGCATGAAAAAATACTTGGCTCTCCTCCTCTTCTGCCTGACTGGGCTTGCCCCAGCCAAATCGCCCAACATTGTATTCCTGTTCTCCGATGATCATGCCTGCCATGCCATCAGCGCATACGGGTCACGCATCAACCAGACCCCCAACATTGATCGCATTGCCAACGAAGGTGCGATCTTTCTGAATTCGTTCTGCGTGAATTCTATCTGCGGGCCGAGCCGCGCGACCGTCCTCACCGGCAAACACAGTCACAAAAACGGATTTCTCACCAACAGCGGCGGGACGAAGTTTAATGGCAAACAGTTTACCTTTCCCAAGGCGCTCCAGGCCGCCGGGTATACCACGGCCATGATCGGCAAGTGGCATCTCGGCTCGGATCCAACCGGCTTCACTTATTGGGATATTCTTCCCGGCCAGGGCGCCTACTACAATCCGGATTTCATCGGCATGAATGGCAAGCGCCGCATTGAAGGCTATTGCACCACCATCACGACCGACCTCGCATTGGAGTGGCTGGAACAACAGAAGGACGACAAACCCTTTCTGCTGATGTGCCAGTACAAAGCCCCCCATCGCACCTGGGCGCCGGATCTGAAACACCTCGACAAGTACGCGGACATCGACATCCCGGAACCGGATACCCTGTTCGACACGTGGGAAAATCGCAGCCCCATGCTCGCGAAAAATGCCATGTCCATTGATAAACATTTTTACTACGCCTACGATCTTAAAGTGCACCAGGAGGTCCCCTGGGCCTCGAAGCGGGAGACCCGTTTGAAAGATGGCGAGTATCGGCGGATGACACCCGCCCAGAAGGCCACCTGGGATGCCGCATTTAAACCGCGCAATGATGCCTTTATCAAAGCCGCACCGACGGGAAAGGATCTCGTGCGTTGGAAGTATCAGCGGTACGTCAAAAACTACCTGCGCTCGATCGACTCGGTGGATGAAAATATCGGACGCGTCCTCGCCTATCTCGACGAGCAGGGCTTAAGCGAAAACACGATCGTCATCTACAGCTCCGACCAGGGCTTCTACCTCGGCGATCACGGCTGGTACGACAAGCGCTGGATGTTCGAGGAATCACTGAAGATGCCCTTCGTTATTCGTTGGCCGGGCCAGATCAAACCCGGCAGCCGGATGGAACAACTTATTCAGAACATCGATTACGCCCCCACCTTTCTCGATGCGGCAGGCGTTGACGTTCCCGCGGAGATCCAGGGAAAGAGCCTCCTCCCCCTCTTCGCGGATGCGAAAGCCGACTGGCGCTCATCGGTGTATTACCACTACTACGAACACGGCGGCGAACATCAGGTTCCGCGACATGAAGGCGTGCGCAACGCGCGGTACAAGTTGATCAACTTTTACTCCAATGATGGCATCAACCTGTTCGACCTCGAACGCGATCCGAACGAGATGATTAATCAGGCGGGCAATCCGGAGTACCAGACCGTGCTTACAGAGATGAGCCAGGAGCTGGAGCGCTTGCGGAACGTGTACGAGGTTCCGGCGCGGAAATAGGACGGACCCAGAGGGGGAACCACGAAATACGGGAAAGGCACGAAAATTGGGTGGGGAAATTTTTGGGTGGTTTTTGGGTGGGGAGATTTTTTGAAGGGGGATTTTGGGGTCTTGGGACCGGGGATGCCTTGGGTGCGTGGTTCCTATGATAGGAACGGTTTTTTCCAGGGGTTCCTATGATAGGAACGAGGGGTTTCAGGGCGCGGTCGGGGTATCGGACAGGAAGATGTGGTCGATCATGATGTGGCCCCATCCGCCGAGGGCTTGGTCCACGATTTCGAGTCGGGCGGATTGGCCTTTGAGCCTCGAGAGGTCCCAGGAGACAGCGTGCATGACTTTCTGGTTCTGTGCATTCTTGGTGGCTGAGCCGCTTGCGCTACGCACACGCTTTCCGTCCACAAGGAGATGGATCGCAGTTTGGTCGAGGATGTTTCCGCCGCCGATGAGCAGGTTCAGGTACTTCCGTTCGAGCTTAAAAACGGGTGAGGTCAAGGTGCCGGTGGGCTTGTCGCTTTCGTTCATGAGAAAGGTGTCGACAAGGCGATGGCCCTGGTGACCGCTGACCCGACCTTTGGTCTCCGAGGGCTTGCTGCCGAAGGCGGTTCCGGTGGAGGTCCAATCGCCGTATGTTTCTCCTTCGAAGTCCGCGATCAGGATATCTTGAGCGGAAAGGGTCACGGGTTTTGCCACGACCTTTTTGGCCGGCCGGACATTACTCCGGGGCGCAGCGCCTTTGGGTGCTCGAGTGGAGAGCGGGGTTAAGGCGCCTTCGGGCTCGGAAAGCCGTTTGAGATTAACAAACATGGCACTGCACAGAGCGCGGTCCTCGGCATCCATTAAGGTGGTGGACAAGCGGGTTTTACCGGCTTCGAGTTTGATCCGGAACGTTGCGTGTGTGTCATTCGCCTGGGTATCCATCGTGTAATTCGCGCCTGCGATCGCCAGGTTGGCGGCGGCAATCGGGCGGGCGCTTCGACTGGTGTCATTCGGCCCTTTGATCCCTTCCGTCAGGGTTTTACTCGACTCCTTTGGCCAGCGCCGCAGCTCCAGCTCGTACACCCCTTCACGCTCGACGATCACGTTCCAATAGCCCTGGGCGGTGGCCTGCGTGAGGCCGCCGCGGTTGTCGCAGTAGCCGCCGGTCCAGTCCTGGGCGTAGAGGGTCATCGGATTCGCGGCATCGGACCCGAGGGTGATCCAGCGAGGAAGATCAAACAACGGCTTCGCGTTGGCATGCCAGGCATCGTAGTGCGCGGCCATCGCCTGGGCGACCTCCGGATGTTCGGCGGCGACGTTGGTCTGCTGGCCGGGATCGCGGCCGACATGGTACAACTTTCCGGGTCCGATGAGGCGCCATTTTTTCCACATGACCACGGCGGGATCCCAGGGCTCGCCCGACACCCGATATTGCGACACCAACTTTCGATCCGGGAGCACGGCGACCGTGCCGTTTAACAGGCCAGCCAGACTCAGGCCATCAACGTTCGGAGGCGTTGGCGTCTTCAGGCTACACAGCTCCACCAGGGTCGGCAGGATGTCCTGAACCTCCGTCAATTGATCGATGTCGCTGCCGTGCTGCAGGTTTCCATCCGGCCAGCGGATGAAGCAAGGCACCCGATGCCCGCCCTCGTAGACGCTGGTCTTCTTATCGCGCATGCTCGCATTGTAGATGGCCTGGGCCCCGCCGCTCTGGGTGCCATTGTCGGACATGAAAATCAGTATGGTGTTTTCACGCAGGCCCCGGGCCTTCAGAAACGCTTCGAGCTTGCCGAGGTTTTCATCCAGATTCGCAATCATGCCGTAAAAGGTATCGGGGATGGACTTGCCTTCATGCGTGCCTTTGTAGGGTTCGGAATACTTCTCCGGACAGACATTGGGTACGTGCGGCGTGTTGGTCGGCAAGTACAGGAAGAAGGGTTTCTTATCCGCCTGACATTTTTCGATCCAGTTCATGGACTCGCGGAAAAAAATGTCGGTGCAATAGCCCTCGTACTTTTTATCCACGCCGTTGTGTTCGAGTACCGGGTCGTAATAGCTGTTGTCCCAATAGTCGGCGAGAGACGTGATCCCCCACGCGCGGTGATGAATCGTCTCCTGAAAGCCGCGGTCCTGCGGGCGATGGGGATAACTGTCGCCGAGATGCCACTTTCCGAAGTGCCCGGTGGCGTAGCCGGATTGCGCGAAGAAATTCGCCATGGTCGGGATGTCCGATCGCATCATCGAACGCCCCTGACACACCGCCGTGCAGCCATTTTTCATCGCATCGCGCCCAGTCATGAGCTGCCCCCGCGTCGGTGAACACATCGGCGCGACATGAAAGTCGGTAAAGCGGACGGATTCACCGTGCAGTTGATCCATGTTCGGCGTTTTGAGCACGGGGTTACCGTGACACGAGAGGTCGCCGTAGCCCTGATCATCGGTGATGATCAGGATCACATTGGGGCCGACCGCCCAGAGCGGAATCGCCTGAAGCAGGATGAGAAGGAGGACTATATTTTTCATAGGGCCTTCGGATGGTACGGACTTACTTCCAGATCGATTTCAATTCATGCGCTTCAAGGGAAACGAGCTTTGCCCTGCCGCCTTGAACCCGCACCGAAACATCGCCTGATGTTGGTTCTGCAGGCCCGGGCCCTGAGATAAACACCCGGCCTTCGTTTCCGACAATCTCCGTCAAGGAACGGTCCGTTAGGACCTGAACAGCAATGGTTCCGTCCACCGGCTTGAGCGGGGTGCCGTTCAGCATTTGAGCCGCCACATCGTAGGTGATCTTCCGGCCCGGCAGCGTCAGCTCAATCGACTTCGCATCGCCGATGGCAACGGTGAGTCGCACATCCAGCAGGTCACTCTCAACGGGAAGACGCACGGCCTGACCTGCAACCAGGTCCTGGGCTTTTGCTTCGTTGCTCTTTGCTCGCAGGGATTCAATCTC
The DNA here is from genome assembly GCA_047639095.1 of Candidatus Omnitrophota bacterium. Lineage (GTDB taxonomy): Bacteria > Verrucomicrobiota > Kiritimatiellia > SS1-B-03-39 > UBA6053 > JAPYUI01. The sequence continues at coordinate 5,132 of JBLIND010000343.1, forward strand.
TTTCACCGGCTGAGCGAACATCCGGATGCCGTCATGGGTCGCCCGCAGAGTCAGTCGGTGCGGAAAGCTGAAGTGCTGGTTGTACGGACCTGGCGCACTCACCCGCAGCCAACCCATCTGGATCCTCCGGCCATCTGGAGCATTGTCGAAGGTCTGGGACGCGTAATACGGCCCCCAATGAAGCTGGTGCTTGTCGGCATGATCGGGCGTAAAGGTTTTGCCATCAAAGTCGCCTACGGCGTATTTGGCATCCGCCGCGAATACGACCCACCGGGTCTTGGATGCATCGTCGTCGATCGGCAACTCAAACAATTCGGTGCATTCGAAATACCCCGGCAAATGGCTTTGCAAGGTCCACTCTTTCAGGTTGGTCGAGGTGTAAAAAGCCGCGTTGCGCTTGTGATCGGGGTGCTCGTCATACACCACCATGACCCAATGACCGCCCAGCTTGCTGGCGGCCTCGTTTAAGGGCGTTTCACCCGCATCGTAGGTGTACCAGATCACTTTCGGATCCCGGCCCTTGTGCTTGACCACCGGGTTGCCCGCGTAAGGGGTAAAGGTTTTTCCGCCATCGCTGCTGTAGGCGACGGACTCACCCGATCCGGTATCGGTGTAGAAAACAACGAGGGCATTCTTGCCCCACCCTGCCGTGTTTTGCTTATCCACGGTGCCGCCGCCGGAGAACGCATCACCTTTCATCATGGTCTTGGGGAACAGCTTGTTCGGCTGTTGCTCCCAGTGGACGAGGTCTTTGCTCGTTGCGTGCCCCCAGGTCATGTTCCCCCACGGCAAGGCCACAGGGTTGTGTTGAAAAAAGAAATGCCAGAGGCCGTCATGATACACCATGCCATTGGGATCGTTGTTCCAACCGACCTGCTGCGTGAAGTGAAACTGCGGACGATGCGGTTCCTGGTAATAGTTTTCTTCACCGGGAACCGTGTCCGATTGTTTGACCAGGGCGAAGCCTTCTTCGGTCGCCTTGCTCGCGATCACTGTCGCCTGCTTGCCCTTGTAGCCTTCAATGGTGAAATACGCATACCAGTCGGTCAGCTCTGCCGAAGGCGCCAGCATGAGCCCATAGTCGCGTACGACCTCCCCATCGATGGACAATCGAAGTCGCCCACCCTTCGCGCCCTTGTTCTGAATCGGCAGGATCAGGTAGGTGTTCTCCACCGTGAAGCTCTTCTCCATGCTCGTGAACGCAATCACCTTGGGCTTGGTATCCGTCTGAACGATGTGGTCGATATTGATGTGCCCCCAACCGCCCCTTGCATCGTCCACTACCTGAAACGCAACCATCTTGCCTTTCAAGTCTTTCACATCCCACAGGCCGAGCTCGAGCGCTTCACTTCCGCCGGATGCGGTGTTCGGTCCGGTAACCGTACGCACGACCTGGCCGTCGAGCAACAGATTCATACAGGTCTTGTCCGGATGTCCTCCCCCGCCGACGAGGAACGTGAGGAAGCTGCGTTCGATTTTGATCGGCGGCGAAGTCAGGGTTCCCGTGGATGCATCCTTTTTGAAGAAGCTGTTCACGAGGCGTTTGCCCTTGAACCCGCTCACCTTCATCTGGCCTTCCAGGGTGCCCTTTGCCGGCCCCGGACCGAAGGCCTCACCGGTGGTCGTCCACGCGCCGTAAGTCTCTTGTTCAAAATCCGCCACCAGGAGATCATCGGCGGCGATGAGATGGGAGACACACAGGAATCCGCTGACAATCAGGGAGCATATTTTCATTTTTCGACCTCAGGTTGAAGTTTCCGTATATGGATACACTTCCACTATTGGAATTACCGAAAGGAAAATCAATGTATTTTCTCCCCGACGAAAGAGTCAATCGTTCCCTGCGAGGGCCTTATTCAACAAACGCGGGAAGGATTTTGAGCGGAGTGG
>JBLIND010000344.1:0-7001 GCA_047639095.1 Candidatus Omnitrophota bacterium
ACTGCCAAATCGAGGGCTATTCATTCTTGCCACTCGCTTTTCTGAACTGCTATCACATCGAAGAAACGAGTTCGTAGTCCGCCTCGTTGTGTTTTAGTAAATTGAAAATAACGTAATCTCTTTAATTTTTTTCCAAACCGACACGCTTCTTTAAGTAACCTAAGGTTCATTGCCCATGACTGCTTCGACATCAATTCTCCCGGATAAACTGCACGAGTACCCCCAACTAGATGTGATCGACGGAACGGGCGGAGAATCGGCTTCGATTCTCGATGACTGCCTTAACAGTCAAGGCGGGGTGCTGCAACTTATGCACCGTTACGCCGGTCGGACATTTTGTACGCCAGGGAAACGCCTTCGCCTTGATGAGGGATCGTACTATCCGGATTACATGAACGGTACGGGGCTCGATGAACTCTGGATGTGTTGTACCGTTCCCATCGTGACGGGTGTCATCGATACGCGTACAAATAAGGCCCCGTTTCGTGAAGGTGAAGCGCACGTTCTCACTCCGAGCGGGCAGGTCATCTCGCTGCAGGATTTGATCCTCGCCAATCCTGAAGCGGTCATGGGTGAGAAGATTACGGCCTTTTCGAAATCGCTGTACGGCGAGCCGACCTGGCCGATTGTGTCCAAGAAATTCGACAATCTGAATCCGATTCCACATCATCTTCACTGGTCGAAGTGGGAAGTCTATGACATCAATTCTTTCGACAATCCTGGAGTCAGTCCATCGCATTATCACACCACGGCCATGGGGCTTTACCCCTTCGTGACGAAGGACGAATTTCTTGCCTGTATGAAGCGTTTCGGACAGGGCGAGTATAACGGGGTTCGGCACTTGTCGCCGCACACGATGATGAAAATTGATGACGGCTTCGTGATGCCGAACGGTGTGCTGCACTCGCCGACGAACCTTTGCACGCACGAGCTGCACGTCACGATGGATGAGCACTTCCTGGCGGAGGACCTTACGCTTGACGGGCGTATCGGAGCCGCGGATGCCTTCTACGCATGCCGTGAAGAGGACTATCCGAAGGATCGGCACGAAGACTGGGAGTACCTGGCTGAAAAGTTAGACTTCACAGCGAACCAGGAGCCGGACTTCGTCCAGAAGAATGCGCGTCCGGCGATCACCGCCGAAGAATTCGCAGGCGAAGGCGTTGACGCAAAGTGGATCGTTTACGGTGATTTCCTCGGCGACCAGAAGGCCTCGATTCTCCGTCTCACCGTGGAGCCTGGCGGCAAGACGAATTTCTGTCCAGAGAGTCCCGCGCTGTTCCACACGAATGGCGGAAGCGGCCGTGTTGGAAAGCTCGAAGTGAAATATCACCAGGATATGATTCTCGGCGAGATCTATCCTGAGATTGGATTCATCACGCAAGCCGCACTTGCGAATGGCGGTGTGGAAATCGAGAACACGGGCTCTGAACCGCTCGTGTTGACCTTCGACTTCCCGCAAAACGCGCATGCTCAAACACCCGGTGTTGCCGTTACGAAGTAGTTGCTCAACTTCGCATATCGTACGGCCTCGGTTATAATGACCGAGGCCGTTCGTGTTTAAGGACGAAGGCCACGCAACGGCACCTTGTCATGCGGGGTGAAGAGGCTGGAAACCCGTCCTATGGTAGGGGAGCTGGTTGAATAACGTAGGATGGGTTTTACCCGTTTTTCGTGAGGAAGGGATTCCTTCCGTATAGCAAGGTGAGCGGGGGCTGCCCCCTTTTTTCGGCTGCGCCTTTCGTCGCCCACTCACCGCAGCAGAGGTTTAATCACGTGGCGCCGGACGATAGTGCGCGCCTCTGCCTTTCCCATGCAGCTCAGCTAACCCGGCCTCTACCAACTCTGCAAACTTAGTTTTCAGCGTATTGCGATTGGCGTCCAAGGCTGCAGCTGCTTCGGCGACGGACAAGGTTCGCCGGGCATAGAGCACTCCCAGCAGACGGCCGGCAAGCGGGGAGAGGCCGACCGGCAGCGCATGGTCCGCCACGACGGGTGCTGGTTTCTTTTCGAGCCGTTCGCGCAGGCGATCGATCTGAGACCGCATCGCGCTGAAGAAAAAGGTCAGCCAGGGCTCCCAGTCTACGGGTTGATTCCCCAGCGTGGTCTGGGTGCGCCGCAATGCCAGGTAGTAGGCCTCCTTGTGATGTTCGATCACGCTTTCCAATGAGCTGTACGAAACATGTTCGTATCCAGCTCGCAGTAACTGCAGGTTGGTGAGTACCCGGGAAAGGCGACCGTTGCCGTCCTGAAACGGATGAATAGCCAGGAACATCACGTTAAACACCGCGATGCGCAACAGGGGGTGCAACACCGGATTTGCTTCCTCCTTCGTGTACCATGCCAGGAGATCTTCCATCAACTTGGGCGTATCGAAGGGCGACGCGGTCTCGAACACAATCCCGATCTCCTTGCCGTCTCCATCAAAGGCCGCTACGTGGTTGGGCAGGGTTTTCCACCCGCTGCGGTGACGTTCATCCTTGGCGCTGTAACGCAACAGATCGCGATGGATTTGCAAAACGATGCCTTCGGTGAAATTCAGATTCTGCCAGGCGGTCTGAACCGTTTCCATCACGTACGCGTAGCCCGCTACCTCCTGTTCGTCTCGGGAGCGAAATGATTCCGCCTGAAGATCGCCGAGTAGACCCGCCACCTCCTCGTCGCTCAGACGTGCCCCTTCGATTCGGGTAGAGGACCCCACGCTTTCAATGGTCGCCAATCGTCGCAACGATAGCCGAACCTCGGGCTCCAATTGCCCCAAGGCCCGCCACTCCCCCTTAAACTCGTCAATCGCGGCAATCTGAGCTGCTGTAGAGGGCCTATGGCGTTGATTTTAGGGGCGAAATCAGCCGTATACCTTTTTGTTTTTTTTAGAACTCAATGGGCTGGATCGTCTTCGTCCTGGGTTTTCTCAAGGCGAATTCGCCGCGTGTCCCCGCACCCCTTTCCTGTCTAAATTTCAGTGTTGAGCCTTCTTGATAGGTGGCGGGGGCAACTTTCAATGATCATCGTTAGCCTGTTATCTGATTCCGCGCTTACCGCCCCGTGGATTTGATCTCTTGTGATCCACGGGTTTGGCATTTCCGGCAAAGGCTATGTTGAGCGGGCGCCCGCCAAACTCGGCCGGGTTTTGTTTGAAGTGGTTGATGATCTCGTGAGAGAGCGGGTAGGGGACCTCAAAATAGGTCTGCATCTCCACGATATTAATCCGCCCCAATGGAATGGTTTTGTCGCATTGACTCATCAGTTCGCTCAAGCCTTCCTCGCTAAGCGCATTGCGTTTTCCAATATTAACGACGAGCTCAATCATGCCCTCGGTCATTGTTCGGGGCACATGTTGTTCGCGGGCTTCGCGGCCGGAGATGCTGCCGGCGGTTTTATTCTTGGGCTTTACTTTCTCCGGCTCGCTGCTGAGCTCGGGGGCAACGCGATAATAGTTCACTGTTTCGCGCGCGTTCTTCAGCGCCCGCGCGTCAATCGCTACAGATGCGGTGAGCGTTTCGAGCGTCGCGCTGATTTCCTCGAGGGTTGCATCGGAATGGTCGGATTGGGGCAGCAGACTTTGAAGCAGGTTTCGCCCAATGGTTTCGCCTGAGGGAATAGGTAACTTTTTAAAGGTTTGGCCCAGAATCTTTTCAATCCGTTCGAGTTTAAAATTTTCCCGCGCGTGAATGATGACCAACGAAATCCCTTTTTTTCCCGCACGTCCGGTTCGCCCACTCCGGTGCGTATAGGTGTTTTGGTCGTCGGGGATAGCGTAATGGATCACGTGAGTCAGGTCCGTGATATGCAGTCCGCGCGCCGCGACATCGGTGGCCACTAATAATTTATTTTGGCGCGTGTGGAATTGTTTCATTACCATTTCCCGCTCCTCATGCAACAGGTCCCCATGCAAAGCGGCCGTCTTGAATCCATCGTTATTCAGCCGATCTGAAATGAACTGGGTTTCCGCTTTGGTGCGGCAAAAAATGATGCCGTATATCCCGGGCGTGGTATCGAGCATGCGGCGTAATCCAGCATAGTGATCTTTGGCGTGTACCAGCAAAACCTGATGCTCCACGAGCTCGGAGAGGGTGTTGCGCTCCCCAATGGTGATTTCGTGCGGGTCGTTCATGTAGGTGTGCATCATACGCGTTACCCGCCGCGGCATCGTGGCCGAGAAGAGCAGGCGTTGGGCATCTTTGGGTACTTCATCGAGAATGAAATTGAGATCCTCTTCAAACCCCATGTTAAGCATTTCATCCGCTTCATCCAAGACCACGCGTTCAACCGCGAAAAGCTCTGCTTTACGCGTACGCAGCAAATCAAGTAAACGACCGGGCGTGGCCACGATAATCTGCGCTCCGCGGTCAAGGCCCGCGAGTTGCGGGCGGATGTCGGCGCCTCCGTAGAGCGCCAGGGTCCGCACGCCGGGAAGCTTTTTTGAAAAGGTTGCGAAATCATGGGCGATCTGGACGCAGAGCTCTCGCGTGGGGCAGAGAATCAACGCTTGCGTCTTGCTGCTTTTGAGATCGATTTTTTCAAGAATGGGCAGGCCGAACGCGCCGGTTTTTCCCGTCCCGGTTTGGCTAAGCGCCACCAGATCTCTTTTTTCCTCGAGAATGAAGGGGATGACTTCTCGTTGGATCGCGGTGGGTTCTTTAAATCCCAGCAACTCGATTCCGTCCAGCAATTCTTTTCGTAAACCCAATGGGATAAATGTCATCCTGCTCTACCTGCCTTTACCTATCATTTATATCAATCACAATTACGCTCCGGTCTCTACTCGTAACCGTGTATCGCTGGCTGGACTGCGGAAGAAGGGGGCAGCCGAATAATTCAAGAATTGAGATCGCCCAAGGAACGTCGGATAAGAGTGTACGTATGATCATTCTTTCAAAATCCTCCAATCGGTTGACGGAAAAATTCGTGATCGCCTATCCGTCTAACGGGCAGAATACCAAGCGATTTTTCCGTCAGCAGAATGAACCACCAAAATCCCATCCGTTGACCGAATGAAAATCGCTGAAAATTTCCGTTGGCAGAATGGACCGACGCAACGTTTTCCGTTAACCGAATGAGTGCAGGGAGTCCGGAACGTCATCGTCGCCTGCAAAATTTGGTTCGGTCTACCGGCTCCCCAACTTCTTTCTTCCCGGGGCTGGCCAGAGCTTTCGTTGATAACCAACAACTTACCTGTGAGAGATAGGTAAATGAGCTCCTTAGCCCGGCTTTTTGAATTCCTTTTACCCGTTTAAGAAGCCGTTCGATTTGTTACGTTCTGCACCATGCCAAGCGCGAGTCGATACATCGTTCCAGCGTGTCCGGCGTAGCTCGTGAAGACGGGGAAAGCGGTGGGTGATTCGTGAATCAAAAATTCCTTACGGTTAGATTTCGGCGCCAAAAAGCGCGGCTAAGAAGGCGAAATCGGCCAAGTAGCGTTGTAAGCCATTGGAAATCAACGAAAGTTGTGGCCAGCCCCCTTGCTGATGCACATGCTTGCTCGTGAGCCCAATTTTATTAGTCGAAAGGAATCCGCCGATGAGAAGAACCCTTGTACTGCTATTGACTTTATCACTGACCGTCCTGTCCCGGGCCGGAGCACAAGACCAACCGGAGGAGGGAAAGGATTGGGTGGAAGTGCCCGCCGTAGGTGATGGCCTGTGCGTCAACAACCTGTTTCAGTCGAACATGGTGATCCAGCGGGACAAGCCGGTCCACGTGTGGGGGTGGGCTTCGCCCGGGGAAAAAGTCACCGTCTCCTTTGCCGGCCAGGCTCAGACGGCGGAGGCCGATGGTGAGCGCTTATGGCGGATTACGCTGACGACCATGGACGCCAACTCGACCCCACAGACCCTGACGGTCAAGGGCCACGAAAAAGCACTGACCTTTGAAAATATCGTGATCGGGGATATCTGGATTCTCGGCGGCCAAAGCAACATGGAGATGCCGATCGGCAGGATCGAAGGCGGAAAGGCCGAGATCCTCTCTGCGAATTTCGACCACATCCGTCACCTGACCGTCCCCCGGAAGTCTGTCCAGGAGTCTCAGAAGTCGTTCACGATTACGCATAAATGGGACAAGGGGCGCAACGCGCATGTCCGCGACCACGGTTACTGGGAGGTTTGCTCGCCGGAGACGATTGGCGACCTGTCCGGCATCGGATACATCTTCGCCCGGCGCATCCACTTGGCCACGCAGGTTCCGATTGGCGTGATTGATACCTCGGTAGGTGGTTCCACCCTTGAATCCTGGACACCTTATGCGGCCGTCCGTGGGGCAGACGCGCCGGAGACCAAACGATGGGTGGCAGAACAGGAAGCCTATCTGGCCGCGTACGATTCACAGAAGGATTTGGAGGAACGGATTCAGAAAAAAAAGGCATGGATCGAGATGAAGATAAAGAGGGGCACGCCGCCTCGCCCGGTGAACCAGGTACTGCCCACTGATTTACGTCCGCCGAATGTGAAAGCGGGCAACCTGTATGGCGGCATGATTGCACCGCTGGCCGGTTTCGCGGTCAAGGGCGCGATCTGGCACCAGGGTTATAACAACTGTTTCGAAGGCTCGTTGGGAGCAACCAGGTACTACCAGGTATTCCCGAAAATGATTGAGTCATGGCGTGCAGCGCTTAACGATCCCCAGATGCCCTTCGGCATTATTTCGCTCTGCACATCGGGCAACCAGTCCGCCGATGATTACCTCGAAAAGATGCTGGATGTCGGCGCCTATATCCGCGAAGCCCAGTACAAGACCTTCTTGGACTTGCGAAAGGCAGGGGATAAGAACATCGGCTTTGCCAGCAGCTTTGATCAGCGGCGCAGTTGGTACCATCCCGGACTCAAGATCCCGGTGGGTGAGCGAATTGCCGCGTGGGCCATGAAGACGCAATATGACTTGGATGTGCGTTGGGAGCCGCCCTACTTGAAAGAGATGAAGGTAGAGGATGACAGGCTGGTCCTCGCTTTCCAGGTGAAGGGTCCGCTGGGAACCGTCCCCGAAGGCCCGATCGTGGGCTTCGC
>JBLIND010000345.1:0-6993 GCA_047639095.1 Candidatus Omnitrophota bacterium
TTAAACGAATGCAACTCCAGCAGGCGATTGGTACCGGCGGCCAATTGTTTTTCCAGGGCCACGCGATGTTTGCGAGTGTCCTTGATCAGTTTTTCAATTGGCTCGTCCATGCGTTCCTTAAACGCTTCATGGATGTCCGCGCCGCCCAGCAGGCAGTGTGAAAAGGCATCCAGGCCTTCGTGCAGCCAACGTACACGATGTTCTTCATCGTCACCGGTGAAATAGGGGACGTGCACATGAATTGTTTCCTTCTGGCCGATGCGATCGAGTCGGCCGATGCGCTGTTCGATCACCTCTGGATGCCCCGGGAGATCCCAGAGCACCATGTGGTGCGCAAATTGAAAGTTGCGTCCTTCGCCGCCAATTTCCGAGCTGATCATGAGTTGGGCGCCGTCCTCTTCGCTGAACCATGCGGCGCTGCGATCGCGCGCAATCAATTCCATGTCCTCGTGAAACAAAGCCGTCTTGATCTGGATGTGATTGACCAGCTGGGTTTCCAGCTCAAGCACCTGTGCTTTCGTGGTCGTAATCAGAAAGACTTTTTTGCCTTCCAGCGAGCGCAGCAGCTCGGCCAGCCAGGCCTCCTTCGAGGCATCCGGTTCCAGCGGGACGAGGCAGGCTTTCCGCACCGGAAACCCTTCCATGGTCCGTCGGGAGTTGCGGAAAATAACCCGTCCCGGTCCGTAGCGATCGAGCAGTTCGTGAATGTCTTCTCCTTTCGCGATCTGTGCTTCGGCTTCACGTGCGATGGCCTCATGCTTTTCGTGATCCGCGATAAAGGTCGCGTAATTGGGATAGCGTTCGGGGTCGAGCAGGTGCAGGCGCGCGTAATGACTTTCCAGTCCGAGCTCTTCTGGAGTGGCGGTCAGGAGCAGGACGCCCTTGCTTTCCTGGGCGAGGGCAAATGCGAACTGGTACATCGGACTCGGCGCGTCCGGAGTCCACTCCAGGTGATGCGCTTCGTCGATGATCATCAGGTCCCACCCCGCCTGGAGCGCCTGGCCCATCCTTTTGGGATGCTCCGCAAAGAAGTTCGTCGACGCGAGGATGATCTGCTCGGCGAGAAAGGGGTTCCCGTCCGGGGCACTGGCTTCAGCCGCATCGCAGCGTTCCTCGTTGTAGATCGCGGGGTTGAGGTTGAAGCGCCGCAACAGCTCCACAAACCATTGATGAATTAAGGCTTCCGGCAACAGGATCAGGACGCGGTTGATACGGGCGCTGACCAGGAGGCGATGGAGGATCAGGCAGGCTTCGATGGTTTTGCCCAGCCCGACTTCGTCTGCGAGGAGAATGCGCGGGGAGGTCCGTTGCACGGCCCGCTCGGCGATGTAGAGCTGGTGGGGAATTAAATCGATCCGTGCCCCGGCGAAGCCGCGAGCCCGCGCGGTCGCGATGCGCGCCCGATGCCCCCAGGCTTCAAGGCGCAGGGCGTAGAGGTCCGGAGGATCCGCTTTCCCGTGCAGGAGGCGGTCCTCGGGGCGCCCCGCCGGGGGATGGTCGTCGAGCAGGGATTCGGGAATTTCTTGTTCGCCACAGGTGTATACCAGCAAGTCGTCGATTTCGCTGACCGCATCGACGCGTAGCGATTTCCCCTTGGCGGTTGCGATCATCTCGCCCGGCTTGAAGGCTGCACGGGCGAGCGGTGCGGAGGCGGCCGCGTATTGGCGCACCTCACCGGTTGCGGTGAAGGCGACTTTTACCAGGCGCCCCTCGACCATGAGAACCGTACCCAGTCCGAGTTCGGGTTCTGTTTCACTGATGTAGCGTTGGCCTGCTTTAAATATAGACATGGGGAGTAAGTGAGCACCGATGAAGGGCTCAGGGGTGGTGCGTTAAACAATGGGTGGGTGAGAGGGGGTATGGGTGGCGGTCCTGGGCACTTCTATTCGAGGGAGGGTTGGTCGGTCGCCGAGCGCTTTGCAGAATGCTTCCATGATTGCATTATCTATGAAGGGCTTCATATTGTCAACGCACTGCACCTTTATGTCCCTGCTCAACAAACACCGCGAATGGTACAAGCTCGATAACGCCGCACGCATTTTTCCCGCGGTCGTCACTTCGCGCATGACCACGGTGTACCGTCTGGCGGTGGTCCTGCGCGAGGCGGTCGACAAACCACGCCTGCAGGCCTCGGTCGAAGCGGTCGCCGCGCGCTTTCCCTACTACCAGGTGCATTTGAAGTATGGTCTCTTCTGGAACTACTTTGAGGAGCAGGATAATCTGCCGCTGGTTCAGGATGAGCGCTTGTGTCCGTGCCGAGTGCCCCGACGTTCCAAGGATCGTCGCCTGCTTTATCGCATCCTGGTGTATGGCAATCGGATCTCCGTGGAGTTTTCTCATACCCTCACCGACGGCTCGGGTGCGCTCTCTTATATGCAGACCCTCCTGGCGCACTACCTGGGGACCGAGCAGTGGGATGGTTTGTTGAAGCCGGGCGAAACCCCGGATCCCGAAGAGGATGAAGATAGTTACCAGCGCTATTTCCAGCAGGATATTCCACCCGCCGAGCCGCTTTCCAAAGCGTTTCACATCTCGGGCATGCTGCTGCCTCCGGCGACCCATCATATCACCACCGGCGTCCTTCCCGTGGCCGAACTTAAGGCGGCGGCCAAGGCGAAACAGGTCAGTATCACCGAATGGCTGGCCGCCGTGCTCCTGATGGTCCTGCAGGAAGCGATGATGACCCAACCCCGCTCGACCTGGAAGCCGATCCGACTGATGATCCCGGTGAACCTGCGGCCCAAGTATCCATCGGCGACCATGCGTAACTTTTTCCTGACCCTGTTGCCGGAAGTCGATGCGCGCCTGGGGCGATACGACTTTGACGAGTGTCTCAAGTCCGTTTATCACTTCATGCGAAGCATGAACGACCCCAAGTTTATAAACCGCCATTTGACGCGGAACGTCGCCCAGGAGAGAACACCTTACACGCGCTTCGCGCCCTTGTGCTGCAAGCTTCCGGTAGGCCGGTTGATTTACAACCACCTCTCGACCGGACAGCATTCGGGCGTGCTTACCAACCTGGGGCTTGTTCGTATGCCCGAGGATGTAGCCCAGGCGATTGACCGCTTTACCTTCATTGCCAATCCGAACCCGATCACGCGGATCAATACCGGGGTTATCGCCTTTGGCGATCAGGTCGCGGTCACGTTTGGCAGCCTGATTTCCGAGAAAGCGATCGAGCAACGATTCTTCGCCTTCCTTCGCACTTCGGGCATCCCGGTTAAACTTGAAACCAACTACCGGTGGTCCTGATATGCCGTATTGCGCGCAATGTGGGGTTGAAGTGAATAACGGAGTTGATGCGTGTCCGCTCTGTGGATTCAGCGTGCCGATCCTGAGCGGCGAGGCCGTGGATCCGTCACCTTATCCAGAGATTCGACTGCCGGCGGATTCGGCCCCGGGAACACGCCGCCGCCTGATCTGGCAGGTGTTCACCCTGATTCTCGCGGTGTCTTTTGCCATCGTCCTCAGCAGTGACCTGGTGAAGCATGAAGCCATCACCTGGTCTCGGTACGCCCTCAGCGCGCTGGGCCTGGTCTGGTTGTGCGCGACCTTCGCCCTGATTTTCTTTCGTCATGCCTGGCTGGTCTATCTCGGATGGTTTTTGTCCATGGTGGGCTTTCTTGTCCTGGTCGACCTCGGGCATGAAGGGTTGTTCTGGTTTTTACCCCTCGGGCTGCCTATGGCGGGGATGGCATTCGCCTCGATGGCTTTGATGCACCTGCTGTATCATCGCGGGCTGCGCGGGGTACTTTGGTGGGGGTGCTTTGCCATCCTCCTGATCGTGCTCAGCTTTGGGCTCGATTTGTTGATCAGTGGATTCCTCGGCGCGGTGAGCCTGACCTGGTCCTTCATTGTGCTCAGTATTGGTGGTCCGCTCGCGGTATTCCTGTTTTATTATCATTTTCGACTGGGACGCCGAATTGATCTCAAACGCGTCTTCCACGTGTAAGCCATGATCCGCAACGATTGGATCCTCCAACTCATCCAGGAGATCTCCCGGGTGGTCAGCGTTATTCTCCGGGGTACCACGGCTGAAGATTATACGGCTTCCGTACAGGCGCTCACGACCGCGAGTAAGAAATACACCGGGCTGGATTTTAAGACCATCCAGCAATTGCCACCCGAGGCGTTGATTGACCTGTTCACCGGAAATGGGGTGCCGGACATCAATAAAATTTTTGCGACCGGGATGTGCGTGTATGCGGAGGCCCTGGCCTACACCAATCAGGCCGACCCGGCCGGCCTGGAGCGGCGACAGTTGAAAAGTCTTCACTTACTTTTGTTGCCGTTTCCCTATCTTCAGAGCGAGGGGGCCAAACAGACCGCGGAGCGGATCGAAGGGTTGCGCCGGGATCTGGTTGAGGTCCGCTTGCCGGATGCGGTATCGGTACTTCTCGTCCCGTATCTACAGCTCGTCGGGGCGTACGCCGAAGCGGAGAATGTCCTCTTTTCCCTGCTTGAGTGCGATGTGGCCGAACTGAAGCAGGTCGGGGAGGCGTTCTATGCCAGCGTGTCCAGGCAATCGGATGAAAAACTTCGGGAGGGCGGTCTGCCTCGTGCAGAGGTTGCCGAGGGGCGGGCTGCTTTTCTTGCCCGCCTGGCGTGATGGGCATTGCCTGCGCGACCACCAGGCTACAAGTGTCGATCGACGAAATTCACCATCTCGGTGAACGTGGCCTCCTTGGGCTTTTTACCTGCTTCGGACCAGATGATGGCCATGCGGTTCTCGCGCGTCTGTATGACAACGCCATCGCGTGGCTGGAGGAAAGGCTTCAGCGTCTTGCGAGCGGCTTCACAGACTTCCGGTGTCGTGTAGACCATGCCGTAGACCACCAGTTCCTCGGGCGTTGTGTAGGTGGAGAGCAGGGCGCCGGTCAGGGTCTCGCGATCGAAGTGAGGGGTCATCAGGGAGTGCGCCATTTCTTCCAGGCTCTCCCGACCCGTGAAAATCTGCGGGTTGTAGTTCACGAAGCGCATGTGCGGGATCCCGGAGGGCTTGATCATCGGCATGCCCATGCCGCGCGGCAGCTGCTCAACGGGAACAATAATTTTCTGCAGAGAGGCCCGTGGGCCGGCGCAGGAACAGCACATTAGAAGGCCAACCAGGAGGAAAAGTATTTTTTGCATGCCTGAGGCTATAGCAAGGGGCCGCTTAAGGCGCAAGAACCGCATTCTGCTTGCGATAGAATGGGAACGGCAGGTAGGATGGTGCACATGTCGAATCCCATCCGCTTTTATGACCGTAATACGACCTACTTTGAGCTCTCCAACAGCTACGAGCATCCGATTCTGGTCGAAGACCTGAGCTGGCCTTCGGTCGAGCACTATCTGCAGGCGAGTAAATTCCCCAGTGAGACCCATGTCGAGCTACGGGAGAAGATCCGTACGGCCCGGACGCTTAAAAAGGCCACGCTGATCGTGGATGCAAACAAGAAATGGATACGCTCGGATTGGCTGGAGGTCTGCGAAACGCTGGTTTTAAACGCTTTGCGGGTTAAATATTCGGATCCGGTACTCCAGAAACAGCTTTTAAATACAGGCAGTCGGGAATTGGTCGAAAATTCACCTTTTGACCGCTATTGGGGGGCGGGACGGCAGGGGGATGGCCAAAACCGGTTGGGCGTTCTGTTGATGCAGCTCCGGCAGGAGTTGAAAGCTCAGCCGTGAAGAGATTGGAATTTTCAGTATTTAATGCCTTTTTCTTAAAATGCCCTGCATCGATAAATCATGGGGGTATACAATAGTATAATATCTGCATTTTTTTGCTTATATCATCTTAATTTTTATGGTTAATCCATCTATATTGATTTTTTGAATGTCATCCACCACCTCAGTTAGCACCTCAGTTAGCAGCTCAGTATGAGTTACTTATCAAAGGGAAATCTATGAAACATATCACTAAGTTATTGCTACTGCCGCTTTCTTTGGGCCTTTCTAGCCTGGTACAGGGAAATTCCGAATGGGACGGCTCAACCGGCGATTGGACCAGTGCAGGCAACTGGAGCAATGGGGTCCCCGGTCCTGCACCGGCGGACGTAAATGCATATGTAAATGCAGGGGGCGTCGTTACCGTCCAGCCTGCGACGGTTGTGGATACCGTGGGCGAATTAAACCTGCGTCTGGGTTGGACCGGTTCCGGAGTCGGAAATACCGTTTCCTGGAATCCCGGGGCAGGCGAGAATTTCGTAAATCAGCTTGAAATCAATAACTCGATTACCGCCTCCTCCCTGTTTAACCATCTTTCTGGCACCATTCGCGTCGATCAGGGTTGGTTTCATGTGGCTCGCCAAGGCGATGCCACCTATATCAGTAGCGGCACGGCTGAGCTGATTGCGGAAGATCGAATTTCCATTGGTGAAGGCGGCGGTGGTGCGGCGAACGGCTATGTCGAGATGTTTGGCAACGCCCAATTGCGCACGAGCCGGGATGCGACTTCGCTGGATGTTGCCGACCCGAACGGTAATTCAGGTAACGAGAGCTTCATCGCCGTGAATTCGACGGGTGTCGGCACCCTTGTTATGAACAATAATACGATTGCCGAATCTCAAAACTGGCGCATCGCAAATGCTGGGGGCTCAGCCGGTACGGTCATTTTGAACAACAACGCCCAGTTTCGTAACCGGAATAACCAGCAGATCAGTCTGGGGCGCAATGGAACCGGGGTCATGGTCGCCAATGACGGTAGTCAGATTATGCTGATGGGCAATAATGGCGGAAGTCTTCGCGTCGGAGATGATGGCACGGGTACGGGTAACTTGACCCTGAATGACTCTTCCAAGGTGATTGGTATTAATGGTACCAATCACCACGTGGTGATCGGTGATGACGGAAATACGCAAGGTACCGTAACCATTAATCAGAACGCAGGCATTGCAAATGTACGTAACGTGTGGATCGGGAACAATGGTTCCGGTACGCTGATCATGCGCAATAATTCTTATGTCGACAATCAGGCCGGTGGCGGTGATGCCATTCGCATGGCTCAGG
>JBLIND010000346.1:0-6986 GCA_047639095.1 Candidatus Omnitrophota bacterium
AGACTGGCTTCATTCACGGCCTCGTCGGGTGAACCTGCCACGTTGATGCCGAAGAAATCTCGATCCACGAGCACTGGTGTGCGGGCCACAGCAGGCACTCCAGACCACAGGCCCGATCCTCCCAGCACACGGATGATTTCGCCGATGGCCCGCGGATAAAACAGGCAATCGCGCATATCAGGCGATCCGTTTCAGCATCCAGAATCCGGCGACCTGGGAGACAATGATCGGAATCCAGACAATTAAATCCGGCAACAGATTTGGATAGGCGGTCAGGGAATCCGCAATGATCACGAAGAGGTAAAAGGTAAAGACGAGGATCAGACTCACGCCAATACCGGCCGACGACTCCTTCCGCTTCGACCGCATGCCCAGGGGAATCCCCAGCAGGGCAAAGGAGAAACAGGCAATCGAGAACGCGATGCGTTTACTCGCCTCAACCATCGCCTGCATCCGTTTGCGACTCAAATCCGCAAGCCGTCCTTCTTCAATCAGGACGGGGTAATACTTGGCCGTATGCTTGATGGTGTCCATCAACTCGGTAAATGTCTTATCCTTGAACTTCTTCGTGATATTCTTGTTGGCCAGCATTTCGCCATACGGAAATTCCTTGTTAAAATACTCGGACGGGAAGGTCCGGGCCTTGGACAAATCGTAGGGATCATCCGGATCATACTGAGTAATCATCACCCGCTTGAGGTTGATCGTCATCACGAGGGCTTCCTTGTCGACCTTTACGTCGCCCTCCTGTGCGCGAATCGACCGAATGCGCACGCCTTCCTTAATTTCGCGGACGTGCACGTCCTTCAGGTCGCCGCCTTTTTTCTGTTTCACGAAGATTTCCAGGCCGGGAAATCCGGTGACGTACCGCCCCTCTTCCAGCAGATCGATGGGTTCAATTTTATTGATGTCCACCATGGCCTTCCGACGCGCCCAATGGCTGTTGGGTGAAACCTCCCAATTGATCCATACACAAATCATCGTCAACACCACCGCGGCCAGGAGCACTGGGGATACAATTTGCGGCAGGCTCATGCCGCAGGCGCGGAGAGCCGTGATCTCCCCATCAATCGACAAGCGTCCGAAGAGCAGAAGCGATGCGGTGAGCGTGCTCATGGGCACGGTGAACGACAGAATGTAGGGGATCTGATAGGCAAAGATCTGGAGGATCACCTTCGCAGCGATGCCCTGAGACATGAGGTCGATCGCCTTGATCATCCCGGCCATGTACAGAACGAAGGTGAAAACCAGGAGCGTCAGCCCGAAGATCATCAAAAAATCAAACAGGAGGTATCGATTCAGTACCCGCAATGGCTCGCCCCCCTCAGCTCAATCGCCTTTGTGCCGATTGCACCGTATTGTAGAGCAACATGGTAATCGTCATCGGCCCCACCCCGCCAGGTACCGGGGTAATCATCGACGCCTTGGTCGCGACCTCATCATAATCCACATCCCCGACCAGTCGATAGCCGCGCTTTCGCGTAGCATCTTCGATGCGATTCACCCCGACATCAATCACCACCGCTCCGGGCTTCACCATGTTGGCGGTGACCGTATGAGGGCGTCCGACGGCTGCGACAATGATATCGGCATCACGGGTGAATGAAGCGATGTCCCGCGTGCCGGTATGACAGAGCGTAACGGTGGCATTGCCGAATTCACTTTTCTGGCTGAGCATGTTTGCGATAGGCCGACCGACGATGTTACTGCGCCCGATCACGACGACGTGGGCACCGGCGATCTGCGCTCCGCTGCGTTTCAGCATATGCAGGATACCATGCGGTGTGCAGGGAAGGAAGGTGGGCAGACCCAGCATCATCTTTCCAACGTTCATGGGATGGAAGCCGTCGACATCCTTTTCGGGGAGCACGGTGTTCAGCACGTCCTCCTCGATGGAGGCATCCGGCAAGGGCAGCTGGACCAGAATACCATCGATGCGCGGATCCTGGTTGTACGCCTGGACCTGATCGAGAATCTGCTGCTTGCTGGCATCGGCTGGCATGGTCGCTTCGAGAGAGAAAATTCCGACGTCAGCGCAGGCTTTTTCCTTCGCCGATACGTACGATCGCGAGGCGGGATCCTCGCCTACCAGGATCACGCCGAGCCCGGGGGTCACGCCTTTTGCAGCCAGGATTTCTACGCCTGTCTTAAGCTCGTCCCGCATCTCCTGGGAGATGCGCTTACCATCCAAAATTTCAGCGGCCATAAAGGGTACTAATTCCTTTCTTTTCAGCCTTCCATCTAACATTAAATGTAAACAGGACAAGCACCGAGCATGGGCAATATCAGGAGCAAGCAATGAGTCGACATATCGTTCTAACCGGGGCCAGCAAAGGGCTCGGCCGCGCCATGGTAGACGGCTTCATCGAAGCCGGCCACCGGATCAGCGGATGCGGGCGCTCGAAGGACGCCATCGCCAAGCTGAAAAGCTGCTACCCGGACCACCACTGGCAGGTCGTGAACGTCGCCGAGGATCCGGAGGTGGCCGACTGGGCCGCCTCCATTCCCGCTCCGGATCTCCTCGTGAACAACGCCGCCCTGATGAACGCGCCCGCGCCCTTGTGGGAGGTGCCCGCGGTCGAATTTAATGCGCTGACCGCCGTGAATATCAACGGCATTGCCAACACGATTCGACACTTCACCCCAAGGATGCTCGCCCAGGGCTCGGGCGTGATTGTGAATTTCAGCAGCGGCTGGGGGCGAGGAGCTTCGGCAAACGTGGCCCCGTATTGCGCGAGCAAATGGGCGGTGGAAGGCCTTTCCGCCGCCATGGCCCAGGAGGTGCCGCCCGGCCTGGCAGTCGTGGCGATAAATCCGGGCGTCATTAACACCGACATGCTGCAGAAGTGCTGGAGCGAAGGCGCAGATGGCTTTCCGGATGCAACGACCTGGGCGCGAAATGCCGTCCCGTATCTGCTCTCCCTCGGACCGCAACACAATGGACAAGCCCTGACCTGCCCCTGAGCCGAGCGCGCTTACTTCTCGCTGCACGAGGCGCCGTAGGCGAAGCAGGAAAAACAGCGGTGGTGTTTCAACATCACGCGTACCTCCATGCTTTCCTTCAAGGTTGATCCGAGATCATAATCGATATCGTCGTCGACCAACGTACAGGCGTACACGCGCATGCGCCCGTCTTTCTTCAACACGAAGCGGGTATCCGCACACATGTACGCGTCTCGGGTCTCAGCCGTCTGATACTGCGTCATGCAGTTCTCGGTGATCTCGGGCACATCCGCCGTTTCACCCGGGGTGAGAAAATCGGGGAAACTGACGATATTGATATCCGTGGGAACGCCGACCGATTCGAGGAAGGGATGGAAGGCGACATCCATCGCGGCGACATCCTCCTCTTTCGCACGCTGACGCGCGATGGAAATATCGAACCCGTAGGCATGCAGGCGCCCCAGACAATCCAGCGAACGGTCGAAGGTGCCGGGTCCGCGCCCTTGGTTATGTTTTGCCGCATCGGGGTAATCGAGGCTGATGCGAAACTTCAAGGGGTGCGGCTTATCCTTCAAGGGCAAGACGTCGGCCAAACGATTTAACAAAGGCTCGGTGCCGTTGGTGAGCACCAGGCAGGGGCGATGCTCCAGGGCGTACTCGAGGATCCGAATGAAATCTGGAATGATGAACGGTTCGCCACCGGTAAAGCTGAATTGCTCAACGCCCATGGTCAGCGCCTCGTCGATGAACGGCCGGGCATCATCGAACAACATCGCATTGATCCGGTTGTCACCCGGCTTGGATCCTTCCAGGCAGAAGGGGCAGCGTAAATTACAGGTCGTCCCGGTGTGAAACCAGAGCTCGCGCAAGCGTCGGGCATCGATATAACCGCGCAGATCACCCGCTTGGGTGAGCAGCCAGTCTTCCCGATCCAGGTGATGCATTTTTTCCAATTCCATCGTCAAGCCACTCAATCATAATTCGCGTTAAAAAAGCACTCGCGATGGATCCGCGAAAGTTCAACCCCCTGCCCCTCCAGCCATACCGTCGCATCGTCGATCATGGCATCCAACCCACACAGGTAGAACTGGGTCTGCGGCAATAATGCAATCCCCGGAAGCAAGTCCGTCACCCGGCCATGATGATGCCCGTTTCCCTGCTCACGTGAAACGGCCAGCTTCACATCACAGGCGCGCTGCAGCCAATCCAACTCGACCGCATCCGCCACTTCGCGCACACCATACAACAATGAAACGGGCGGGTGATCCGGACGACTCCGGAAGTGACACATAAACGGGGAGATGCCGGTACCGGTCGCAATGAATACAAAGGGCGTTCCCGGATTCGCCTGACCCGGACGAAACCAGCCAAAGGGCGGACTCACCTTGACCAGGTCGCCGGGCTGCAGGCCAGCAAGAAAATCACTGACCTCGCCGCCGGGCATGCGCCGGATAATGAAGGCCAGAAAGGGGTCGTCTGCGCCGGAGGCGACGCTGTACGGCCGCGAGGCCTCCTGATCCTCGGCAAAGAGCGCAAAGCAATCGCCGGGCGTGAATGCAATCTGCTGACGGTCCAGCCGGAGTTCGTAAATACCATCGCCGTGCCAGCGAATTTCTTGTACCGGGAGAAGTTGATGTTCCGTCATAGATGAGTGCAGTCGTAGGTTGAAGCCATTTGCTTACAGAAGGCGTGAAAGGATTAAAAGAAACCTTTGTGCGAATCCGCACCATCAAAGGGTCCGAGAAAACGTACTTCGCGAATCAATGAAAAATCAAGTTGGTCCTGCACGGCCGCATGCATTTTCAACGAAAGGTCATACACATCCTGGGCCGTGCATTCCGCGCGCTTGACGATGATGTTGGCGTGCTTTTCGTACACCTGCGCGCCGCCCACGCGAAAGGTTTTCGCGCCCGCCTGTTCCAGAAAGTATCCCGCCGCCTGACGCCGTCCGGCCGCAGAGCTCGGTTCGATGTTTTTGAAAATACTGCCGATGCAGGGATCAATCGCCAGGTCCGGATGCTTTTCTGCGCGCTTTTCCAGGATCGCTGCGCGCTGTGCTTGAAGGGCGACGGTATCCCCTTCCCGCAAGGTCAACTGCGCACATAGCACAATCTCATCACACGTTTTCAATTTGCTATGCCGATAGGCAAACTCCAACTCCGCCGCCTCCGCTGTGTACACGTCCCCCATAGGATCCAGCAGCTCCACCGATTCGACCACATCGCCGATCTGCTCACCCCAGGCGCCGGCATTGCCGACGATCGCGCCACCAACGGTACCCGGAATGCCGGTGCACCCGTTCACGCCCTCCAGCCCGGCTTCGGCCGCGAAGGCCGCGAGATCATCCAGCACGGTACTTCCGGTCACCAACAGCCGGGTGCCGTCCTGCGCGATCAGGGGCTCCAACGAATGATACCGAACGACCCAGCCCTCAAAGCCCTGGTCTGAGAACAAGAGGTTGGAACCGCCGCCAATCAACACATACGTTTCCTGATGCATGGCGAGGAGGTACATCACCTGGCTTAAGGGACCGGGTTCACAACAATCCACCAGCGCGGTGCAGGCGCCCCCCAATCGGAAGGTTCCCAGCTCGCTCAAAGGGGCCTGTTCACGCAGCTCCACTCCGGAAAGTGCCCGTATTTGCTCGATCAATGTCATCAGCCTATGCTTAGGCTCTCCTACCCAAAATACCAATATGGAAATCCCCGAGAACGAACTGCTTGCATGCGCGGTGACGACAGCCCGCAAAGCCGGCGACTTTGCCCGCGCCAATCGACACCGCCGCACCGAAGTCAACAAATCCGCCACCCATGATGTAAAACTACAGATGGATGTGGAAACCCAGCAGGTGGCGGATGCCGTGGTGCTGGAACACTTTCCCGACCATACGATTCTCGGCGAGGAAGATCAGACCGATCAGAATTCGCCCTACACCTGGATTATCGACCCCATCGACGGCACGCTGAACTACGCTCGGGGTATGCATCATTGGTGCACCTCGATCGCGGTACAACACCAGGGTGAAATCCTCGCGGGCTGCATCTACTGCCCCATGTATGACGAGCTTTTCACCGCGACCAAACACGGCCCGGCGTTGTGTAACGATGAACCGATCCATATTTCCAACACCTCGGATCTGCGCGAGGCCACCGCACTGTTTGGTGCGGGCAAGCCCGACGAAGACGCCTCGTTTGACATGCGGATCTTCGACACCTTGATCAACGCCACTCGCATCGCGCGTTTGCTGGGCGCGGCGGCGATTGACATCTGTTCGGTTGCTGCGGGGCGCGCCGATGCTTATGTCGACATGGGCATCTACCTCTGGGACTTCGCCGCGGCTGGCCTGATCGCCGAGCGAGCGGGCGCACAGATTACCTGCTTTCCCGAAATGGAACCCTTCCAGCACGCCTACCTCTGCACCAATGGCCACCTGCACAAGCGTCTGCACGCTTTGTACGACGCCTGAACCCAGAAAAGCTTAATCCAGACTTGTAAGCCGCTCAACCAATCGCGACTGTCCCCTTTTGATGAAAACCGTAAAAAAAGCCATCAAACGAACCGGCATCGCTCTGGCGGTGCTCATCCTCGCCCTCCTTGTTCTTCGAATCATGCTCCCAGGGATTATCGTGAGTCAAACCGCCAAACAAATTCCAAAAAATCTGAATGCCCAGGGATCCCTCGGCAGCATCGCCCTGGCCCTGCTGAAAGGCTCGACCACGCTGGATGACTTTACCCTCGGCCAGCCGGAAGGATTTGGAGATGAACCCTTGCTGCATGCCAACCAGCTCCACGCAGCGGTCAGCCTGCGCTCCCTCATGGGCAAAACCATCAAGGTCCGGACGGTCAAACTCGAGAATGCCACCGTCAACCTCGTGCGCAACAAAGATGGCATCATGAACGTGCAGTCGCTCGCGAAGGAGACGACGAAAGAGACGGAGGAAAAAACTGCAGAACCCAAAGCCATCCTGATCGAAGAACTCCGGGTCAATCAATTGCACGTCAACTTCGTCGACTACAGCCTGGGTGAAGAGCTCGTCTCTCTC
>JBLIND010000347.1:0-6933 GCA_047639095.1 Candidatus Omnitrophota bacterium
ATTCGACCTGAGTGGTATCCAATTCGATGATTCACTCATTGGCGAATTCGTTTACGTACGCTTCTGGAATGACCCCAACATACAGGAAAACATTTTTTACGGGAACTCCATCCTGCTGGACCTGCCTGCCGGCGATGCCTTTGGGCAGGCCGAATTGGATTTTGTCACAGGACTGCCCGATCCCCACCAGGTCAACGTGCTCTTCACCTTCCGCGAACACCTGGCACCCGTTCCTGAGCCCGGGGTCTTGCAGTATGCGCTGTTCGGTGTCGCACTCTTCTGGTTGCGCAACCGGATCAGGCAGGAGCAGGTGGAGCAGTCGGACGCCACTACATCCTGAGCCGCGTCAGGCCCAGAGCCCTTACTCGTTGATGAGTTTGTCGCGCGTCACAGCCTCGCCGTTCAGGCTGTCCAGCGCACGACGGTTCCGGCGGGCAGGGTGCGTCCATCGGCGGAGCTGATGGTGCCTGCATGCGCCGTAATTCGGCCTGACGGGCTTGGCTGCACGTATTTCTGCACCAGCGCCTCCAGCTCCATCGGGCCAAATTCCGGTGTGTGACAGGTCAGGAGCAAGAAGCGCCCGCGCTCCCTGAGCAAACGGCCGCAGTCCTGTAAGAGGGGAATCAAATGTTTGTGAATCGACCAGGTCTGGCCCGCGGCGCCATGTCCATAGCTGGGCGGATCCAGAACAATCCCCTCGTAGCTTTTTCCGCGCTTCACTTCTCGGCGCACGAACAACGCAGCATCTTCCACGATCCAGCGGACCGGCGCATCGGCCAAGCCTGATCCCGCCGCGTTTTGTCTGGCCCAGCCCACAATGTTTTTTGCCGCATCGACGTGGGTAAGCTCCGCTCCAGCGCAGGCTGCAGCCAGGGTTGACCCGCCGGTATACGCGAAAAGGTTGAGCACACGCACAGGTTGCTCTTCCGCTTCGTGTACGAGGCTGCTGACCTGGTCTCGGATCCAGTGCCAGTTGGCGATCTGTTCAGGGAACACACCCAGGTGGCCGAAGGGCGTCTGGCGAAGCTGCAGGGAAAAATGCGCCATATCCAGCACCCATGATTCGGGGGCCGGAACATCGGAGGTCCACTGACCGTTTCGCTCATCTTTTCCCGGGACCGATGCCCCGCGCTCATAGCGCACCTCCGCACGGGCCCAATCTGATGGAGCGGCTTTTGTGTAGCCTTGTGCGTTGGGGGCGGGTCGGTCGAACAGCGTGTCGGCAAATCGTTCGAGTTTTCGGCCGTCGCCAAAATCGACCAGCTCATAGGGGGGGCGCTTCATGGACATCTACACGGGGTTTCCCGATGATCGGAAGCCGATTGGAAAAGTCTTCCGATCATAGGAAAACGATTTCAGCCCCCGGCTTATTCGCCGAGCAGGGTTTCACCCATGGCGACACTGGCCAGGTCGGCCAGTTCCCGATACGAGAACGGCTTCTGGATGAAGAAGGTCTTCTTCATCTCCAGGGCACGGCGGATATCCGGATGATTGGTGGTCAGGCCGCTGACCATGATGACCGGTATGTCGAATTTGATCCCTTCCAGCCACTCGCGGAGCTCGAGTCCGTTGTACTCCGGCATCGAGAAATCGAAGACCATCAAGTCCGGGGCAAGTTCGGCTTTCTCCAGTGCCTTCTGCATCTCGTAGCCGTCCGTGAACGACTCCACGGCATGGCCATCTTCTTCGAGGACCTTGCTGCACATATCGAGGAATAGGGGGTCGTCATCCACGACCCAGACCTGACTGGATACGAGGCGGGCAGGGCGCGATTTCGGGTAGTCCACCGGCTCGCCCATCCAGATGGGCAGGAGAATCTCGATGTGGGTGATGCCAATACTGTCGGTGGTAACGGCGACGGTACCTTCGAGGTTCTTCACCATGTGATGCAGGCTGGAGAGATTGATTTCCTCTTCCTGGATTTCCTGCTCGAGCAAGGCTTCGTACAACGGCTCCTCGCCGGTATGCGTGGCGAGGGCTCCGCTGTCAGAAACGTCGATCCGAATGTGCTGGCGTTTGCCTTTGCCGTCTTCGGTTGGCAGTTCGGTGTTAATCGAGCGCAGCGAAATTTCGCCGCCGCCTTCAGCCAGGCAGTCCATGGCACAGGACAACATGTTGTAGACGATCTGCTGGAGCTCGTTCGGCGCGGCAAGCACCTGGTCGGATTCCGCCCGCAACTTGCGCACGAAGCGCACCCGGGAGTGCGACTGGGATTCCAGCAGGGAAACCACCTCATTAAAAATGGTGTGGATCTTGCAGACTTTTTGCGCTTCGTCTTTTTCTCCGGCGAAGCCGAGCAGGTCATTGGTCAGTCGACGACCCTTCTGTGCGGCTTCGGCAATACGCTGCAGGACTTCCGTGGATTCTTCGGAAAGGCTCTCGTGGTTCAGCAAGTAGCTGCTGTAGCCGAGGATGATGGAGAGCAGACCGTTAAAGTGATGGGCAAAACCTCCGGCAAGCGCACTGAGTGCGTGGTCACGGGCTTTGAGTTCCAGATTCGGATCGCGCGGCGCCGGTGGCTTGGCGCCCGGACACATGGCCTTGGTCAATATGTTGGCCATTAAACGATAGTGCTCAAGGATGCTTTCCAACTCCGAGGCGGTCAGGGTGTGCATCCGTGCGGTGACCCGTTGGATGTCCTCAATCTCCATATCCGTAAGTCGGCTGATCGTGCGATAGTCGCCTTCGACGAATTCGTCGACTTTGAGCGGGCCTGTCCACAGCGCATGAATGATTTGATTCTGGACGATGATGGGGAAAATCGCCTCGACGGTATGGTAGGGCGTTTTGATTGACACCTCATCGCGGGCATTGTTGGCCCGGCGCAGGAGATCCAGACGGGTGCGGAGCCGTTCATCCACGCCTTCGGGTGTCTGCATGAAGGTGTCGTTGATAAAAGCGATCGAGTCCGAATGGAAACCATGCTGCTCATCGCCGGGCTTCGGCAGACTATGGATGAGCTCGACGCTTTCGCGCGGGAGTAACTGGGCGACCTGTTCGTTCTGTGGCGACTCAGCAAAATACGCCGGGTGTAGCTCGTAGAGCAGTTTTTGAAAGTCGCTTTTAAGGCCTTGTAAGTTTCCGTGATCCATTAAATGTTATCCGTTCCTGCCGTTTTCCAACTAAATCCTATGACATACGGTGTGTCAATCACCGTGGGTGCTGCGATCAGCATGGCTCTTGATGATTCAGTCCTTGTTCATCCTCATTTGTACGAGCTTCCGGTAGGTCATGTCTTCGAGGGCCTTATTGCGGAAATCTTCATCCACACGTATCCGGGTTCGGGTCTCCAGCTGGTTAAAGTACACCTGCTCCCGCTTGCCATTGACCGTGATCAGCAGATATCCACGGGAAATTAAATTGATCAAACCGTTCATTTGACCCGATTTCGCATAGATTGTTTCGATTCGACCGGATTTCAGCAGCGGGTGCGTACGATCCATGTCGGAGGTGATGCTTTTTAAAACGAGGGCCTTTTGTGCTGCCAGATCGAGTTCTGGTTCCGGCTCGGGTTCAGGCTCGGGTACTGGTGCAGGCTCGGGTATCGGTTCCGGCTGCGGTTCAGGTTGGGCCACAGGGATAACGGGTTCGGTTGCTACGGTCGGTGGCGATTCGGGCATGGGTTCCGGACGGGGTGCAGGCTTTACCACTGGCTTTGGCTTTGGAGTGGGTTTTTTCGATGTCGGGCGGGGCGGCGGCGGTACATAGGCTTCGGGTTTTTCCGACAAGTCGGCCTGGCTGAAGAGGTCGACATGCTCGGTGAGCTGCTGATTCACCAGGTTGGCCGGCGCTTTGTTCAACATGAGGATATTCACCAGCACGAACAGGCCTCCGATGGTCAGCACGACGTACAGCATGTTGTTCAGGCCCGAAGGATGGTTGGCCATGGGCACGGAGAGGTTCGTACGCAGATTCAAGCCACATTCAATACATATGACGGCATCTTCCGACAGGTACGAAGCACACTTGGGACAGGTGAACAGTCCATCTTTCGGTTTATGAGTTTTTAATGGTGGTCCAGTCGGCTTCATGCAGGCCAAAACTGCCATAATTCATTCGGCTTGGCAATCGCGGGGAAGTCTCCTGATTTTACAAATAGTTTACAGACTTTTTATCCGCTTGTGACACGTGCGCTCTCTGTTTCATCCAGGATCGCGTCAACATATTAACCGGAGATGAATGATGAAAAAATGGATGACAGGAATCATGGGCTTTGCCCTCGCAATGAACCTTTACATGGCCGAGGCATGCGGCACCTACGGTTTGAACCTGATAAGCCCTCAGGAAATCGCATCGATGGACATCGAAACGCGCACCGCATTCGCTGAAATGCTCCGTGCAGAAGGGCCGTCTGCGGTGGCTGAGCTGGTGGCGGCGAACAAGAACTGGATGGAGCGCAGGTACGGCCTGAACACCGGATCGAATGGCTTGGTCCCGGGACTCACCGCCGATCAATTGGCCAAAGAGGAGGCCACCTCCCTTGCGTTCAGGCAGGTCATCGATCATGCCGCACGACAGAAAGATGCAGCCTTGTCGGGGTTGTACTGGTACACGGACCAGGCTTCGGCAAAGAAGGCGGCCGAGGTAGAAGGCAAGCCCATCCTCTATCTGCGACTACTGGGCAAGCTGCAGGATGAACGCAGCTGCGCGAACAGTCGATTCTTTCGAACCGTGCTTTATGCGGACCCCACGATTGCAACCACCTTGCAAAAGGCGTTTGTCCTCTGCTGGGAATCTGAACGTCCGGTTCCGGAGTTGACGATTTCGTTCGGCGATGGGCGGAAGCTGGAGCAGACGATCACGGGAAACAGTGCGCACTACGCGCTGACATCCAGCGGACGCGTGATGGATGTGCTTCCCGGTCTGTTTTCGCCGCAGGCTTTTCGGGGCTGGTTGGACCAGATGACGGCGCTGTCCGACACCTGCCGGGATGCCGGGGACGTTGCCGCCGTCATCCGTGATTATCACGCACAAGAGGTGCGCGCAACAGATGCGGACTGGCAAGCGCTACTCAAGCGGATAGAGAACTCCACGGATTCTGACTTTGCTTTTTGTCGCCGCCTGATTGTCGCGGAACCTCGGCCGGAGGACCTTCCGGAGGTGTCCCGTTTCTGGCGTAGTGCAGCGGCGCAGGAACCCGTGACGGTTTTGTCAAAACACTCGGTCGCTTTGATGCGCAAGGAGCAGGCTGTTCCCAATGCCAAAGTGGCTATGATCGTGGCCATCAGTAAATGTCGGGTCGAGGACCCGGTGATGAGCAAGGTGCGTTTGTTTCAGGACGACATCCGGGTGGATACCCTCTGCAACAAATACCTTTTGCATCGTCGTGTTCACGAGCGCATGCAGTCGGAACCTGATGTGCCCCTCGCGGGCCTGAACGCCTGGGTGTACGCGGCCCTGTTCAAGACGCCCGCGAACGATGCCTGGCTGGGACTCTCGCCGGCGAACGTGTATACAGGCCTGCAGGCCGATGGCAAGATGCTGGAGGCTCCCTTAGTCGAGTAGGTGCGGATGCACGCGAAGGAGCAGGCGGTCATGCGTACCGGTGTCATCCGTCATGGATTCCAGGCGTGTCCGTCGTTTCCGCTTCCGTCCCGCCGGGACGAGCATTGTTTAGTCGGCTACCCCGGCCTGAAGGCCGGGGTTGAATACCATACCCCTTCCGGGGGTGGGACTCGCGTTCGGCCGCTTGAATGATGATCGTTCCACGACTCCTCGCCACGGAGTGGCAGCATTCTTTAGTCTGGGCTTCAACCAGGGGTACCTTCACCAAAAAAATCACTCACCCCGGAGGGGTGACGGGACCGTGCACTGCGAGTGGTTATCTGTATGCGTAGCACGACACCCATCCGGACACGATCCTCCGAGCGATGCAGGATACTGCGGTGGATGTCAACTCAGTGGCCACGACCATGACGGCTATCCCCTGACCCAACACGGGTCGGTCTGGCTGTGCGGACTGCCCGCCTTTTGCCGATTCCCGTAAGAATATACGGTTATTCAGGTCAAAAAAGGGGAGCAGCCTGTGATGACGTCACAATCCGCAAGTGATTCGGATGTGGTGTAATAGATGTAAGCTTGGTACAATAATTGCTTATTGTAATGGCAATGTTTGAAATTGGAATGATCGCAGTCTGTATCGGTATTGTCGCGTACATTGTCGCCAGTATCTGGTTTTATGTCGTCGCGTTTCGCCAATCGATCGCGTGGGGTCTGGGCGTATTGTTGCTTCCTTTCGTCAGCATCGCCTTCTTTTTTGTTCATTTAGCCCGGGCTTGGCGTCCAGGCCTGACCTCTGTGGTTGCTTTAATCATGATCGGAGGGGGCGCTTTCGCTACAAGTCAAGATCCTGAGCTGGATGCTAAGGTTGCCAAAACCTACGCCAAGGTAGATGAACGGGTAGATTTCAGTCAGTATGAAGGCATGGCGGAAGCGCCCTGGCTTAGTGGGGTGACCAATCAGTTCGCCATGGCCAAAACAGAGTTGTCGACGCCGGTTGATTTGGACGTCGAGATGGAGGAACCCGTACCGTACGTTCCGCCGGTTCCGCAGATCAGCGATGAGGAATTAATCGGGCTCACTCAGGATGAGGTGTTGGTCAAGTTGGGCAAACCGTCGGGGACGGGCAAAGGGCGCGAGGGAATGTTCTGGATGTACTCCAATTTCATGCTGAGCTTTGCAGATGACTACATCGTTTCCGACGTGACCCGCGAAGATCTTTCCGTGCTGTCTTCTTCACCCATCGAACAACCCCTGGCCCCCATGCCGATGACCCCGCCTGCCCGCGCGCAACCCGCCCGCCCGCCCATCGTCGTTGTTTCCAATGGTGGCCAAAAGGTGAATCTTGCGGACTACGTAGGCAAAGGAAAGGTGACCATCGTCGATTTCTATGCGGACTGGTGTGGCCCCTGTAAAAAGGTCGACCCCTCGCTT
>JBLIND010000348.1:0-6883 GCA_047639095.1 Candidatus Omnitrophota bacterium
AGGGAGGGGGTCAACAGGGGGCTGGCCACAGCTTTCCCTAGAGCACAAAAAAAAGAACATTTTCAAAAAAGAACATTTTCACAGAGTAAAAGTAGAAACACAGCTTTTCATTAGGTTTTCCGCCATATTCAGCTCCTCCACCGACCATACATCCCCACGGCTTGTGCAAAAGGGACACAAAGGCATGGGGGGATGGGAACGATTCGAGGCGACTTGATGGAGACGCGGATTTATAGTTGAAACTCGGTTCACTTTCCCCTAAATGACCCAAATCTCTATCTCTCTATCCAAGGTCTTTTCGGCCGCATCTTCGGGATCGATGCGTTTACGGTGGAAATCGAAGTCGATGCCGGAGGACCACTTCCCTCACACAATAATATAGAAGCCACAAACAATTGAGGAGATCCCGGAGCTTGCTTAAATGTTCAATTCGCTGGCTCCGTTTGCGAAGCCACCGCTCTTCTACTCTCCGGATTTATGCAGATAAAATGTTTCGGACTTTCCAGGTGTAGCTCCAGCGAGCGTCGTCGGTGGGATTCCCATCGTTGTCGTATGCATACCTCTCGTTGGACTTCAGCACAACGCTGGCCCAGGAGACATTGGGCGGAGGCCCAGACACGGAGTAATTACGGAAACAGGTCTGACGCACACTTCTGAATCGTCAGCTTGCCAGAAGCCGCTCGGCTTCCCCCAGGGCAATTCGCTGCAGCAGTAAGGTCAGTAAGGCAAAGATGCCCAGGCTCTTCAAGGCCAGATGATGTGGCCAATCGAGGAGATCCATCGGCCAGATAAAAAACACGGCAGCGTTGAAAGGATTCAGCACGGAAAAGTGATCCTGGTAGGGGTTGAAGCCCATGGTGATCCAGAGCGCCACAATATTCACTCCGATCAACAGCAGCATCAGAAACAGCGCGCGACTCCGTTTACGCACGCTGAGGCCGATGAGAAAGCCGGCATGCACCCAGAAGAGCAGCAGCACAAAGATGCTCGCCAGGCCGATGGCCAGGGCGAAGCCGATGTCGGAGGAGGAGAGGAACCGGAGGTTTCGGTCGTACGCCACAGTGACGAGATTTCTTTCCCGGACGAGGTCGCGGTAGAACATCAGGCAGATAAAACAGAGGGTAGCGAAAAGCGGAATAGCCATCGACCAGGCGTACATGTAGGCCGCTTTAAATTTCTGGCGGACAATCTCTTTTGCGGTCATCGGGGTGGTCCGAAGAATCTCCAAGGCCTCCTGGGAGCGTTCGGAGGCGATACTGTTCACGGCGAACAAACCCAAGCGCGCGGCTGCGGTCATCCAGAGCAGGGAGTACGCGCCCATGAGCATGGTATAGGCTGTGGTTTTCTCCGCCGCACTGGGCATGATGAGGATGGGCAGACCGAAGATCAGCAGCGGCAAGGCCTGCAAGATCATCGCCGGAACCTGGTGCGAGAGGCCCAGGCGTTTCTTGCTGACTTCCTTCCAGTAAACGGGTTCGTCCTCGGGAAGACTCCCGCTTGTAGGTGTACTTATGGGTGACTCAGAGGGTGTGGTGGCGTAGAACGATTCCCAGACGTGGTACTTGATGGTGTAGTTCTTCAGGTTCGTGCGTGCGGTATGGAAGAGGATGATAAAAAAGACCACGCCAATCACCGGCGCCGCGAACCCCAGGGTCGGAATCGAGATAAAGACGATGGCCAGGAGCATGCCGGGAATCATGAAATAACCGGCAATCAGCGCGCCGATCGTGGTTTTGGTCCAGGACGAGAGGTTCAGACAGATCAGCCCGGAGCAAAACGTAAACAGCAGCATGCCGCCAACCGCCATCGCCAGCATCCAGGCTTCCACTCCCCCCAGCATGTAGGCAATGGCATAGAGCGGCAGGGAGATCATGAGGAAGCTGAGCATGGGCACGATCCGGCTCCACAATTTCTGCCAGAGGATGGAGGCTTCGGAGAGGCGGGTCAGGAGCAATAGATCCAGCGAGCGTCGTTCCTTTTCCCCCACAATGGCATCTGCCATGAGAATGGGCATGAAAAAATAAATGCTCACGGCCTGCAACCAGACCGTTCCCCAGAAGAGATCCTCGCCCACTCCGAGGCGGCCGAACCTTGAGGCTTGGTAGACGGTCAGATGGAAGTTTTCCCGCAGGATAAAGTAGAAGGCGAGGAACAGCATGCCGGCGTAGACGACGCGGAGCACGTAGGTTCGCCGGGCCATGGCGAGCTCGATGAGCTCCTTTTCTACGAGCGGCATTCGTTGGGGCATATGGACCCCAGTCTGGCATAAAAAAACGTGGAGGGCTATCCCTGCATTTCAGGCGATGATGCCGGAGGTGCTCAGCTCTTGATCAGCGCCTTCAGGTATTCGCGACGCAGGATGGCGATGTTGCTGATCGAGATTTCCTTCGGGCAAACCGCTTCGCATTCGCCGTGATTCGAGCAGGCGCCAAACCCGTCGTCGTCCATCTGTTTGGTCATGCGCATCACCCGACGATCCGCCTCAGCCTTGCCTTGCGGCAGGTGGGCGTACTGGGCGACCTTGGCTCCGACAAACAGGGCGGCTGACGCATTCGGACAGGCGGCCACACAGGCTCCGCACCCGATACAGGCCGCGGCATCCATGGCGGCTTCGGCCCGGTCTTTGGACACGGCGATGAGATTGGCTTCGGGGGCGGCACCCGTGTTGACGGAAACATACCCGCCTTTGGCGATGACCCGATCAAAAGCTCCGCGGTCGACCACGAGGTCCTTGATGATGGGAAAGGGGCCGGCCCGGAAGGGTTCGACGGTGATCGTATCGCCGTCCTTGAATTCGCGCATCCGCAACTCGCAGCTGGTACAGGCTTTCTTCGGGCCGTGTGCAATTCCGCTGATGACCAGACCGCAGTTTCCGCAGATGCCTTCGCGACAGTCGCTCTCAAACGCAATCGGCTCTTCGCCCCGGCCGATCAGCTCGTCATTTAGCTTGTCCAGCATTTCGAGAAAGGACTGGTGCGGCGAGACGTCCTTGACGGTGTACGCCACGAGCTTGCCGTTTTTTTCTCCGCGAGCCTGCTTCCAGACTTGCAGGTGAATGGTCATTGTATTGGTTTCCATGATACAGGCTCCAGGTGCGGCGCTTATTTGTAGCTGCGGGTGGTCAGCGGCACGTTTTCAAAAGTCAAAACTTCGGTGTGTTTCTTGGGGGGCGTGTTCGGACCCTGGTACTCCCAGGCCGAGACGTGGCAAAAGTGCTCGTCATCCCGAAGCGCTTCGCCTTCCGGTGTCTGCATTTCCTCACGGAAATGTCCGCCACAGGATTCGAGACGGTCGAGGGCGTCGCGCGCCATGAGATCGCCCAGTTCGAAATAATCGGAGAGGCGACCGGCCTGTTCGAGCGCCTTGTTGTAGTCGTCGCCGCGGCCGGGAAGGCTGAGGTCCGTCTCAAATTTCTTTTTCAGTCGGGGAATTTCATCGATGACCTTCTGGAGGCCCTCCGTGGTGCGACCCATGCCGACCTCGTCCCACATGAGGGCGCCTAATTCCCGATGCAGCTCGTTGCCCGAACGCTTGCCACCGATCGACAGCAGCTTCTTCACCTCGTCATCGACGTCTTTTTCGGCGTCTTTAAACGCGGGATGGCTGGTATCGACCTCCTCGAGTTTCGTGCGGGCGATATAGTCCGGCAAGGTCGAGGGAATCACAAAATAGCCGTCGGCCAAGCCCTGCATGAGGGCGGAAGCGCCGAGGCGGTTTGCGCCGTGGTCGGAAAAGTTGGCTTCGCCGAGCACGAAGAGCCCGGGAATGGTGCTCATGAGATTGTAGTCCACCCACAGGCCGCCCATGGTGTAATGCGGCGCGGGATAGATCATCATCGGGGTCTCATACGGATTGTCGTCCGTGATCTCGGCATAGATATCAAACAGGTTACCATAGCGCGCGGCGATGGCGTCCTTACCGAGTCGTTTGATCGCATCGGCAAAGTCGAGGTAGACCGCAAAGCCGGTGGGTCCGACGCCGTAGCCGGCATCGCAGACTTCCTTGGCGCTGCGTGAGGCGATGTCCCGTGGGACGAGGTTACCGAAGGCCGGGTACTTGATCTCGAGGTAGTAGTTGCGCTCGTCTTCGGGAATATCCTTCGGCTTGCGCGGATCCTTTTTCTGCTGGGGTACCCACACGCGACCATCGTTGCGCAGGGATTCCGACATCAGGGTCAGCTTCGACTGGGCTTCACCGAGCCGGGGAATGCAGGTCGGGTGAATCTGCGTGTAACAGGGATTGGCGAACATGGCCCCGCGCTTGTAACAGCGCCAGGCGGCGGTCGCATTGGAGTTCACCGCATTCGTCGACAGATAAAAAACGGTGGAGTATCCGCCCGTGCAGAGGAGCACGGCATCGGCCGCCCAGGATTTCACCTCACCCGTCACCAGGTTGCGGGTGACAATGCCGCGGGCGTGGCCATCGACGACCACGAGGTCGAGCATTTCGTGGCGGGGATGGATGGTGACGGTGCCTGCATCCACCTGGCGCATGAGCGCGCCATAAGCCCCAAGGAGCAGTTGTTGGCCAGTCTGGCCCCGGGCGTAAAAGGTCCGGGATACCTGGGCACCCCCGAAGGAGCGGTTGTCGAGCAGACCACCGTATTCACGCGCGAAGGGGACGCCTTGGGCGACACACTGATCGATGATGTTCACGCTGACCTCGGCGAGGCGATGTACGTTGGCTTCGCGGGAACGGTAGTCGCCGCCTTTGACCGTATCGTAGAAGAGCCGATGGACGCTGTCGCCGTCGTTCTTGTAATTCTTGGCCGCATTAATGCCGCCTTGTGCGGCGATGGAGTGGGCGCGCCGGGGACTGTCCTGGATGCAGAAGGAGGTTACGTTGTAGCCTTGTTCTCCCAGGGATGCGGCGGCTGATGCGCCGGCGAGGCCGGTACCGACCACGATGACATGGTGCTTTCGGCGATTGGACGGATTGACCAGCTTGAGGTTAAATTTATAGCGTGTCCACTTTTCTGCAATCGCTCCATCCGGAATGTGCGCGTCTAATTTAGGGCTGGAATCACTCATGGGGTCACCTCTGAAATGGGGGCGGCACAATCACAGGGAATCAGGCCACAGAAAATAAGCACAGGCAGTAGGAGAAAACCGAACGCGAGCGCCCAACCGAAGACGCGTCCGAAAACGACCAGGGACTTCAAGGATTTTGGGCGGCTGGCACCGATGGAGTGGATGGCACTCCAGACGCCATGCATGAGGTGGGTACCCAGGATAAACATGCAGAACATGTAAAACAGGGTCCATCCGATGTGCTGGAAGGCATCGATGACCAGGGTATAGACGTCGCGCATTTCCTTGCCGTCCACCATGACCAGCGCGGCATCGCCGAACTTGAACTGGTTGACGTGGACGCCGACGAAGACGAGGAGGACCAAGCCGCTGAAGATCATGTTGAGGCCAGCGAAGGTTTTCTTGCTCGCGCCGCCGGCGTTCCGGGAAAGGGCGTAGCGAACGGGTCGGGCGGAGCGCCGTTTCCGATAGATCAGCCAGCCGATCCAGGCGTGCCCGATAAAGAAGGCGAGCAGGCCGATGTCGGCCACGATCACGAATCCACCATGTGCGAGGTGTTCGAGAAAGTAAGCGTAGCCGTTGAAGGCATCCGACCCGAGCAGCAGGGTCAGGTTCCCGATCAAGTGGACGACAAGGAACAGCACCAATGCCAGGCCTGTCACTCCGGTGATCCATTTTTTGCCGACCGATGACTTGGCCAGGTGTACCCATTTACTCATGGTGTGTGTTCCGAAGGTTATAAAATCTAAACAAGGGGAACCTATTTTCGGAACGGGCACTTTGCAACCTAGAACCTCGAAGAGTGTTGCACGTGCACTTTTGTCGCTTCGTTTGTGTCCGGATGGGTTGAAAGATGCTGAATCGGGTGGTCATTCGGCCCTTTGCGCGCCATACGCCAAATTATACTTGCCCAGTCAATTCGAGTACCTTTATACAATAAAGCAACCTGACCAGGATCTCCCTTATGAAACTACGCAAAGGTTTTACCCTAATCGAATTGCTCATCGTGATTGCCATCATTGGTATTCTCGCCGCGATTCTTGTGCCTTCTGTCACCCGGGCGCTGAAAAATTCCAAGCGCATTACGGCCATGAACAACATGAAGCAGTTCGCCGCATGGATGATTCAATACACCAACGACAACAAGGATCGTCTTTGCGAGGATGGCTCCGCGCAGGGTAGCGATTGGGGAGTGGTACAGGATGCGTCAACGGCTGAGGCTTGGTACAACGCCCTTCCCAACACCGGTGGTGCCGAGCCGCTCTCAGAGATGGCCAAAGCGCGCGGAACCATGTATGGCCCGGGCAGTCTGTTCTTTTTGACGGGGGCCAAATATCCGAGCAACAAGGGTTTGCGGCCTTACTTTTCGTTTGCCATGAACCGCAACCTCGCCATGAATGGCGCTCCGCCCAAGATGTCCAGTATCAGCAAAACATCTCGAACCGTCCTGTTCGCGGAAAACGGCATGCCGTCAGAAAAAAAAGAGGATGAAAACTTTACGGGTGATCCCGGGATGTACGGCAACCAATTCGTCGGTCGCTACGGCAAGCATACCGGCGTGCTGGGTTTTGCCGATGGTCACACACTCTGGTACGAACGCAAGAAGGTCATAAAGAGCTTAACGATCAAGCCTCAGACCGAAATAGTCTGGACCGTCGACCCCAGTGACACTCCGCAATAACGTAGGAAGGCACGTAGGAAGGCACGTAGCACGGACCACTGGTCCGTGGGTCTAAGGTGCTACGGATTCCCACGGAGCGGTGCTCCATGCTACGGATTCCCACGGAGCGGTGCTCCATGCTACGGATTCCCCACGGAGCGGTGCTCCATGCTACGGATTCCCACGGAGCGGT
>JBLIND010000349.1:0-6874 GCA_047639095.1 Candidatus Omnitrophota bacterium
CTGGGGAAAGGGCGAAAATCCAATAAATGCTAAGTACTGTTAAGGTTTTCGGGGGAATAAGTGGCGCCCTGGGCAGGATTCGAACCTGCGACCGTCGGATTAGAAGTCCGGTGCTCTATCCAACTGAGCTACCAGGGCGTCGGGGAGCAATAAAGCCCCGGAGGGCGGAAATGGCAAATGCAAAACCCGTTCAGGGGCTTTGCCTTCCTGAAGGGTTCTTTCGCTTGACGATTGAATCTATTTCCATAACTCTGGAAGTATGGAATTACAGGATGCCGTTAAATCGTTGGCCGCGCTCGCGCAGGGGACCCGCCTGGAGGTCTTTCGGGCATTGGTGAAGTCGGGGGAGGAGGGCATCGCCGCGGGTGCACTGGCGGAGGAGCTCGCCATCCCCGCGAACACCCTTTCGTTTCATCTGAAGGAACTCGCGAATGCGGGACTGGTTCGCCCGCGACGCGAGGGGCGTTCGATTTTTTATCATCTGGAAATTGGATCGGTCCGGGAGCTGTTGGGTTTTCTCATGGAGGATTGCTGCCAGGGTAATCCGGAATTGTGTTTGCCGTTTACCACCGCCGCTTGTGGGGAGAAGGCCGGGTGCTGAGTCGCTGGAGTGGGGGGATTTATCACCGCTCTCCCGAAGCAATTTATTGCAAGGGGGCGCCAATGAATGGGCTTAACCAGAGCGGCAATAAATTGCCCCAGTCCAGAGAAATCCAGTCCAGAAAACCTCACTCCAGAAAGAACGTTGTAACATGAAAATTGGTATCAATGGATTCGGACGCATGGGTCGTCTCGCCACACGCGCGGCCTGGGACTGGCCGGACTTCGACATCACACACATCAACGAGCTCCATGGCGGTGCCGCCTGTGCCGCGCACCTGCTCGAATTCGACACCGTACATGGCCGCTGGGATCGCTCGATCCAAACGAACGGCGAACACGAGATCGAGATCGGCGGCACCTCTGTGACCTTTTCCGAACACGCCACGCCGGGCGCGGTCGATTGGGTTGGCCGCGGCATCGAACTGGTGGTCGAGTGCTCGGGCGCCTTCCGCACGCCGGATAGCCTGCAGCCCTATTTCGACCAGGGGGTGAAAAAGGTCATCGTCGCTGCTCCCGTGAAAGACGGCGCGCTCAACGTAGTCATGGGATGCAACGATCATCTCTACCAACCCGACGCCCATCACCTGCTCACCGCCGCGTCCTGCACGACCAACTGCCTCGCCCCCGTAGTCAAGGTGATCCACGAATCACTGGGCATCAAACACGGCTCCATGACCACGATCCATGACGTGACCAACACCCAGGTCGTGGTCGATGCCCCGCACAAGGATCTGCGTCGGGCACGCTCGGCGTTGAACGCCCTCATCCCGACCTCGACCGGATCCGCCAAGGCAATCACCATGATCTACCCGGAGCTGGAGGGGAAACTCAACGGCCTGGCCGTACGCGTACCGTTGCTCAACGCGTCCCTCGTCGATT
Source organism: Candidatus Omnitrophota bacterium (assembly GCA_047639095.1). GTDB lineage: Bacteria > Verrucomicrobiota > Kiritimatiellia > SS1-B-03-39 > UBA6053 > JAPYUI01. Next base: position 1,483 of record JBLIND010000349.1, read on the forward strand.
GTGTCTTCGAGGTCGAACGCCCGACCAGCGTGGAGGAAGTCAACCGCCTCTTCGCTGCTGCAGCCACGGGCCCCTTAACCGGCATCCTCGGATTCGAAACCCGCCCGCTCGTGTCGACGGACTACACCAACGATATCCGCTCGGGCATCGTCGATGGTCCTTCGACCATGGTGATCAATGGCACCCAGGTTAAAGTGCTCATCTGGTACGACAACGAGATCGGTTACGTGAATCGCATGATGGAGCTGGTCCGCAAAGTCGTCGCCTCTATGGAACAGGGATGAACATCCGTAGCTATGCGCTGGTGACCGCGGCCTACTGGGCGTTCACGCTGACCGATGGCGCCTTGCGCATGCTGGTGCTCCTCCACTTCTGTGAGATGGGTTTCAGCCCGGTGCACCTCAGTTACCTCTTTGTGCTGTACGAGTGCTGCGGCGTGCTCACCAACTTCCTCGGCGGTTGGCTGGGCTCGCGAACCGGATTAAAGCTCACGCTGTTCGTCGGTCTGTTCATCCAGATCCTTGCCTTGGTTCAGTTGTCGCTACTCCAGGAGAGCTGGGGGCGCTGGATCGCCATCGCCTACGTGATGTCCTCCCAGGCCCTGTCCGGCATCGCCAAGGATCTCACCAAGATGAGCGCAAAGAGTGCGGTCAAATTTCTCGCCCGGGATGCTTCGGGTGAAGAGAACCAGTCCCGCCTGTTCAAATGGGTGGCGTTGCTCACCGGTTCCAAGAATGCCCTCAAAGGCATCGGCTTTTTTGTCGGGGGACTGCTGCTGGGGTTGGTGGGTTTTCAAGGTGCGCTCTGGTTGATGGCCGGGAGCCTGGTGATCATCCTGCTGCTCGCGCTGATCGGTTTGCGAGAAGATATCGGAAAAGCCAAACAGAAGGTGAAGTTCACCCACCTGTTCTCCAAGTCTCGCGAGATCAACCTGCTTTCGGCTGCGCGTCTATTTCTGTTCGGATCCCGCGATGCCTGGTTCGTGGTCGGGCTACCGGTGTTTCTGAAAGAGGTGCTCGACTGGTCCTTCAGCGGCGTGGGCGCCTTCATGGCCGCCTGGGTCATCGGCTACGGCCTGGTACAGGCGGGTGCGCCTCGCTTGCTCGGCCAATCCGGTAGCCTTTCCCGTGGGATAGGGGCTTCCAGGATCTGGGTGGGTATCCTGCTCCTGGTTTCCATTGGCCTCGCCTCGATGGTGCAGTGGAGCGCGTATCTCGAGCTGTCAGTCCTGATCGGCCTCCTCCTTTTTGGCATCGTCTTCGCGCTGAATTCGTCCGTGCACTCCTATCTCATTCTCGCCTTCACCAACGAAGACCAGGTCGCCGTAGACGTCGGCTTCTACTACATGGCTAATGCCTGGGGGCGCCTGATCGGCACCCTGGTCTCGGGCTGGGCTTACCTGGCCGGTGGCCTGGTCTTGTGTCTATGGGCGGCGGCGGGAATGATCGGCCTCGCCGCCCTGTTCACCCTCTTTCTACCGCGCCCGCGTTGATGCCGGGATTCTCCACCTGTCCTTTCCTGGCCAAACGGGGTATAGGTAGCTGATGGGTAGAGTCCTCCTCATCTATTGCGCGCTGGTGATCAGCCTGCCGGCCGCCGTCTTTCAATACGCCGTGCCGATTAAGACCCTCAACGGCGATCGCACGGTGTATCTATGGGTGCCGCCCGACGCGGAACGGATTCGCGGCGTACTCGTGGCCGGGACGACGCTGGCCGAACGCATGTGTGTACAGGATCCCGTGGTCCGGCAGGCCTGCACGGATGAAAAACTCGCCATCATCTATTACAAGACCGGGTTGAGTACGCTCGATGCCCAGGACGTGCTCGATGCCCTCGCCAAAACTTCCGGTTATCGCGAGCTTTCCATTGCCCCCCTGTTTTTCATGGGGCATTCCGCAGGTGGCCCCAAGGCAAAGGCCCAGGCTCTCGCCTTTGCGGATCGCTGCTTCGGCCTGATGCTCTACCGGGGTGGGGTGCCGGGGGGCGACAAGCCGCTGCCCCCGGGGATCCCCTGCCTGATGATGGTCGGGCAGTTCGATGAATTTGGCGGCGTCATGCGCGATGAAGACGGGCGCGAGGGCCCCTGGGATCGCCCCTTTGAAGCGATCATGGAGTACCGCCGTGGCGATTCGGCCAACCTCGCGAGTATCGTGGTGGAACCCGGTGCCGGTCACTTCGGCTGGTCTGCCCGCAACGCTGAATACTTTGCTTTGTTCCTGCGCAAAGCTGCCCAGGCTCGTATTCCCGAATGGGCCATGCATGGCCATGCCCCGGTGGTGTGTAAGCCGATCGATCCTCAGACCGGTTGGCTGGCCGCCCGGTCCATCCCATCCCCGAGCACCTTGCCACCGGCTTCGGCTGCGGCCTTCAAGGGCGATCCCCAAAAAGCGATCTGGTACTTTGACGAGGCCCATGTCCGCGCGACGGAGGCCTATCATGCGGATCACTTCCAGAAGAAGGATCAGTTTATCCGCTGGCGCGATCGCCATACCCTGGACGCGGGGACCCGCTACTTCTTTACCCAGGTGAAATGGATCGGCGATGGCCAGCGCTTCCAGGTGCATCCCGCCTACATGACGGAGGTCCCGACGCCTTCCAGCGATGGGCGGGGGCCGCGCTGGCTCGATGCCGGGGAAGCGGCCGGGCAATCCAAGGAACCGATCCGGGTGAAGGTGGTTGGTGGTCCCATTCGGGCGGAAGGTCCAAGCACCTTTCGCATTCATTTCGACGAGCTCGCCTCCGCGAAGGATCCCATGCGTGCGACCTTTATGGCCTTCAGTGAAGGCGATGAGCGCTATCGGTATACCGAGCTGGTGGGCATGCTGCCGCGTGGGTTTAAGGGCTTCACCGAAGGCCGGGTTCAGGCCCTGCGTTTTGAACGCATCGCGGATACCAAGGCGCGCGCGCTGCCCGTCAAGCCGCTCGCCACGAGTACGGCGGAGCAGGAAGTATATTTTCACATCGCCCGCGGTCCGGCCCGGATCATCGATGGCATGGTGCATCTCGCTGAAATGCCTAAGCGGGTGAGGTATCCTATCGAGGTCGAGGTCGTCGCCTTTCAGTTTGGCCGCGGCGTCGAGCCCAAGGTGAAAACGGCCGTGCCCCTCAGCCAGGTCTTTCGGATCACTGGCCCCTGAACGATCCACAGTTGAATTCTTTTCGATTCGCGTTATCACCTCCGTATGTCCGCAACCGGAGTGTTCTTATGAAGCGATTGATCTGTCTGTATTTCCTCCTCACCTGGTCCGCCCTTGCGGCCACGCCGAACATCATTCTGGTCATGACCGACGACCAGGGCTGGGGTCAGACCGGCTACAATCAGCACCCCGTGCTCAAGACGCCGAACCTGGATGCAATGGCCGCGGCGGGTTTGCGCTTCGATCGCTTCTATGCCGGTGCGCCGGTTTGTTCGCCCACCCGGGCGAGTGTCTTAACCGGTCGCAGCAACGATCGCACCGGGGTATTGAGTCATGGCTATCCGTTGCGCCTCCAGGAGAAAACGCTCGCACAGGCGCTCAAGGCTCACGGTTATGCGACCGGTCATTTTGGCAAGTGGCACTTGAATGGTCTGCGCGGTCCCGGCGTGCCCATCCTGAAAGAGGACGATCACAACCCCGGTGCCTTCGGTTTCGATACCTGGCTCAGTGTTTCCAATTTCTTCGACCTGAATCCCGTTATGAGTCGTCAGGGCGTGTTCGAGGAATTCACGGGTGACAGTTCCGAGATCATCGTCAGCGAAGCCTTACGTTTCATCGGTCAACAGGCGAAAGCCAAGCGGCCCTCGTTCACGGTCATCTGGTATGGCACGCCGCACAGTCCCTTCATGGCAAGCGATGAAGACAAAGCCTCCTTCGCCGCGCTCAAGAAAGGGTCGGATCATCACTATGGCGAGCTGGTCGCGATGGACCGCAGCATCGGCAGCCTGCGCAAAGGTCTCCGCGATGCGGGAATTGCCGACGACACCCTGGTCTGGTTCAACAGCGACAACGGCGGCCTGCCCGGGATTCAACCGGAGACGGTCGGCGGCCTGCGGGGCTTCAAAGGCAGCGTCTACGAAGGCGGCTTGCGCGTACCCGGGATCATCGAGTGGCCCGCCGGCATTCCGAACCCCCGAGTGACGAAATTCCCCGCCTCGACCATGGATATTTTTCCCACCATCGCCGAGCTGACCGGCTTGCCTGCTTCGGCCCAGCTGCAACCCGCCGACGGCATGAGCCTGAAGCCGCTGTTCACGAAAGAAATTGGCCCGCGCCTCAAGCCTATTCCGTTTCGGCACATCGGCAACGCTGCCTGGGTCGACAACCAGTACAAGCTGGTGAGCGTGAAGGGTAAATTTGCCCTGTACGATCTCGAGGCCGATCCACACGAGACCACGGACCTGTCTGAGCAACAGCCGAAGATTTTTCAGCGTCTTCGAAGCGCCTTCGACGCCTGGGATCAAACCGTCCTCCAAAGCCAGGCTGGAAAGGATTATCCCGAAGGGGTGATCAATCCGGGCGAACCGGCGCCCCGCTTCTGGACGGAAGTTGAGGCCTACAAGCCGTACTTCGATTCATGGAAAGATCGCCCGGAGTATGCGGATCGGATTAAGGGCGCGGGGAAGACGAAAACAAAAAAGAAATAGGCTCTCCGGAAAAGGGGGAAGCACGAAAGGCGCGAAATACTCGAACGTTTTTTTGTGGGGTGGTGTGTGTGTTGGGGAATGGGGATGGGGAGTGAGGCCGTTTTCAGTCGGCTTCGCCGCTGGTTTTTTGGGGCCAAAAAACACCCACCCTACAGCCTACTCGCCCAGGGCATGAATCGTATTGTGAATCGTTCCGTTCACTTCTTTACCATCCGCGCCCTTGACCGCGTACTTTATCTCCATGCACCAGGTGGGCTTCATGTCGGGGATTTCCAGCCCAACGGTTTTGCCATCTGCCGAAATCCGAATGCCGCTGACCTCGCGCTTCTGCGTATTGTAATGTTTCGATCCGTAACCGCCGCTGCGTTTTAAATCCCAGGTGCTCACCTCGAATTTTCCGTGCTTGGCGAGTTCGGGATCCAGTGCTTCGGAGAACGTCAGTTCCATCCCGGTTTTCTTTGCATGTAGCTCCACCGGAAGGTGAGCGGATTTCTCCGTGTAGCGCATCCGATAAAAGCCTCCGGGCTGGCTCTGCGTTCCCGCCCAGGCAAACATGCCGCAGGCGTAGAGTTGGCCGTTGGTCGGATGAAAACGCCCGCGCATGACCCCGGTTGGAAATTGCGCGATCGGCAAGGGGCTCATGCCACCCTGCATCTTGCCGTCGACCTCTTCATAGGAAACGACATAGACCTTTCCATAGCCGTAGGAGAGATTGAGCAGCTTGCCATTGAACGGTCCCCACTTGGTGCTTTTCACCCAGAGCAGCTC
>JBLIND010000350.1:0-6848 GCA_047639095.1 Candidatus Omnitrophota bacterium
AGCGATCCCAGGTTGGATTGGACGGTGCGCAATATGCCCCAGTCGGCGGGGATGTCCAAGCCTGATCGCCGGGTTCCGATGGGCGGTCCATGGCTTGACCCACCGGGTTTTACCGGTCAAGGTCCGGGAATGAAGTTGATTTATATCGCAACCGCCGAGATCGCGGTCCCGGCCCTGGAAGCTCTGCACGCAAAAGCCGGGGTGGAGCTCGTGGGCGTCGTGTGCCAGCCGGATCGCCCCAGCGGGCGTCGGAGAAAGCTGACGGCCGCCCCGGTGAAGGCCCGCGCGGAGGCGCTGGGTCTGCCCGTTATTACGCCGGAGAAAATTGGCGATCCGGAATCCCTGGCCACGCTGGAAGGCTGGGAGCCGGACTTGAATGTGGTGTTTGCCTATGGGCAATACCTCCCGGTTAGCGTCACTGAGATGCCCCGGCTGCGGTCGATTAATATTCACCCTTCGCTTTTGCCGCACTACCGGGGCGCATCGCCGATCCAGTTTACGATTCTCAATCGGGATCCGGTCGGCGGGATCAGCGTCATTTACGTGAGCCGGGAGATGGATGCGGGGGATATCCTGCTCCAGAAACCGGTCGCCTTGGAGGCAACGGAGACCTCCGCGAGTCTGTCTGTGAAGATGGCGGCTGAGGCGGCGGACGTGATCGTTGAGGTGGTCGACCAGTTTATGTCCGGAGAGACACACGCGGTGGAACAGGATCCGAATCGGGTTACCGAGACGCGCAAATTGACGAAAGAGGATGGGGTTATCGACTGGTCGCTGCATGCTGCAGCGCTCGACGCGCGAGTACGTGCGTTTAATCCCTGGCCCTGTGCCAATTTCAAGCGTGGGGAAGAAACGATCAAGCTGCATCGGGTTCAGGTCGAACCCGGGCAGGGGGTGCCGGGCGAAGTGCTGGACATCGTGGGCGGCCCGCTGGTGGCCACCGGGGAGGCGGCCTTACGTCTGCTGGAGGTGCAGCCGCCGGGGAAAAACGTCATGACCGGCGATGCCTGGTTGCGGGGGTACCCGATGGTTCCGGGCGATCGCCTGGCCTGATCAGTCGCCGCCGACGATGCGAGAACCGGTTTCGAGGAAGATGCCTTTGAGATTCATCTTCATCGACTCCACATTCGAGGCATGAGCAAGGGCCGTCTCTTCGCTGATTTCGGTATTTTGCACCATCTTATAGAGGTATTGATTAAAGGAGATCATGCCGTCTTCATTTCCGGACTCGATCGCGGCCGAAAGCCGTTCACTCTGTCCATCGCGGATGAGCTTTTTAATCAGCGGGGCATCCAGCATGATTTCCATCGCGGGGCGAATCCGGCCGTCGAGGTCGGGCACCAGGCGCTGACTGATCATGGCCTTCAAGGTGGTTGCCAGTGCATGGCGAACCTGGTCGCGTTCGTTCTGCGGGAACATGTCCATGATACGCGTGACCGACGTGGCGGAGTTGTCCGTGTGTACGGTTGAAAAAATAAGGTGACCGGTTTCGGCGGCGGCCATGGCCGTCTCGACCGAATCCCGGTCGCGCAATTCGCCGATCATAATCACATCGGGATCCTGGCGGAGGGCATTTTTCAACCCGGTTTTAAAGTCCGGCGTGTCGAAGCCGACCTCCCGCTGTGAGATCATCGACATGCGGTCGTCGAAAATGTACTCGATGGGATCCTCAATCGTGATGATCCTTCGGAATTCGCGCGCGTTGATCGATTGAATCATCGCGGCGAGGGTGGTGGATTTTCCGCTACCCGTCGTCCCACCTACGAGGACGATGCCGCGCCGGTTCGAGGCGATCTTTCCCAGAATGGTGGGCAGGTGTAGATCCTCAAAGGTATGGATCGCCGCCTTGACGTAACGAAGGGCCATGGTGGGCTGGCCACCACTGGAAAACAGGTTCACGCGAAAGCGCATGTCATCGCGGAAGTTCCACGCGAAGTCGACTTGCTGTTCGTCATCGAATTGTTGCTTGAGCTTGGGCGGGAGGATCTCATTGATCAGGGTCCAGAGATCGTGCTCCTTGATGGGATCGCTTTCGGCTTTGTAGAGTTCGCCTTCCAGACGATAGACGGGGGGCTGGTCCGGCTTGAGGTGGATGTCCGAAGCCTCGGCTTCGATGGCTTGGAGGAAAAAATCGCGCAACAGTTCTAGATCCATGATTTATCCTGGAGAGGGGTGAAAGTTCTCATGCGCCTCATTCTTAGCCGGAACCCTGGCGGGATATCAATACGGAAGGGGGACCGGGGGCATTCAATTTTTCGACTCAGGGAAGGGGGTGTTCCCTGTAAGCCTTCCTGGCCGAGCACCCTGCGGTGCTAATTGGCGAAGTGATTGCGGGCGGTCTCAGGCATGTCCAGAAAGAACAGGGAGATGTGATAGTGGCCGCAATCAGCATTTTTGCAGCAATCCACGACGACGCCGGAACAGGTGATCGTCTGGGTGGCTTGGGCGGCTTGTTTGCAGGGGCAGGAGAGGTGGGGAGGGAGGTTTAACTGGAGTTCGAGAATCTTGTAGGCGGAGACGGGTTTGTTGGCATTGAACTGAACACCCGCGGCACTGAGGTCGATGGAGTTCGGATGGATGCCGATGCTCTCGCCTTCGTAAATAATATTCGCGAATGGCTGATGATCTGTTCTTAGCGGGTAAACCATAAATTCTGTTCCAGCATACCAGGCACCGGGATCTACCGGCCAGCCCCCCTGCTCAGCAACCGGCCTTGTGGGCAGGTTTGTGTCTCATCTTGAAGAGAAGGTGTCTGGTATCGTCAGGCAACCTAATCCCTGCCCATGGCTCTGTCAAACGATGGATGTAAAGAAATCAGCGCATGCGATACAGCAGCGTAAAGCCGATTCCGAGAAAGGTGAGGTTGGGGCCCCAGGCCGCGAGAAAGGGCGATATCTGTTCGCTGTGGCCCATGGCTTTCAGCAGGTTCATCAGGATGTAATAGGTGATGAACATGGCGATGCAGACGGTGATCCCCAGCATGGCCCCCTTGCGGGCGGTGTGGGTTCCGAAAGGGATGCCAAGCATGATGGCCACCATGCAGATGAAGGGCATGGCCAGGCGCATGTGCATATTCGTCCCGATTTCCGCCTTGGTTTTGCTGGAGACCCCGGGATGGTGGATCAGGTAGTTCTTCAGCTGGGTAAAGGACATGAAGGCCCGCTCTTTCATGTCGCTGATAAAGATGTTCGGAGACTCCTTCAGGTGTGGCATTTCCATCCAGGCCAGGACGTCGTCGGCGCGCAACTGGACCCCATCCTTGTCGAAGGTCACCGTCTGGTAGCCATCCTCGTCGAAGGCTTGTCGGGAAAAATTATACATGGTCCAGCGCCCGTCCAGGTACTCCGCCCGTTCGGCCATGATGATGTATTCATTTTTACCACTGTCACGTTCCTGGGTGAGGGTGACCCCAGTCATTTCATAGGTCGGCGAGCGTGAATTGAACTGCTCAATTTCCCACAGGCGGTTCGCGGTGACGTTTCGAAAATTCACACTCTTGATGTAGGGGGAGAGTTCACCTTCCTTCTGCCCCTTTTCCTTCATGAACATCGTGGTGTAGTACGCGGACCACGGCCCGATAGTTTCGTTTATGACCAACACAAAGCCCGTGGAGCACAAGCCGATGAGGATGTAGGGCGTGACCAGGCGGTACAGGCTGAGGCCGCTGGCCCGCATCGCTGTCAATTCGTTGTTGTGGGTCAGTTGATAGAGGCTGTAGAGCGTCGCCATCAGCAGGGCGATGGGTACGATGAAAACCATCAGCGACGGCAGGAGGCAGAGATAGAAAAAGAGGACGGTGAGGAAAGGCACCTTGTAGTCCACGAAGTCGTTCATATTGCTGAACAGATCCTGGATGATGAAGACCATCGTGAACGCAAGCAGGCAGTAGATCCAGGGTACGGCGAACGTCCGGATGATGTAGCGATCGATGATCTTCATGATGTTCCGGTTATACGTGGGTCAGCTTGGAGAGAATCCACATAAGCTGGGGGACCAATTGTTTTTTCCGACTGACGATACCTGTGAGTTCGAACAGGTTGTGCTCCACCTCCGGGTATTGGATGGCATCGATCACCGAGTCGTCACCGGCGGTCAGCAGCAGGCTGGATTGCATGGTGATGTTGGTCATCATCAGGCAGGCAAAGTCGAGTTTGCGCTCGCCGACATGGGCTTTCAGCTTCTCTTGCAGCTCCGCCTGGCGCTCCCAGAACTTGTCCATGCTCAGCTCTTCGGCCTGGGAGATGGTAATCTTCCAGCCGTTTTCCTGGTACTCCTTGCAGTCGCCATTGATGATTTCTTCGGCCGTATTCGAATGGAGGGCGGATCCACTGGCAAAGAATTCCTGCACGAAACGCTCCATGTCGAGATTCGCATAGGAGGCCAGCCAGGCCAGGATGTCCCGGTCGACGTCGGTGGTGGTTGGGGATTGAAGGTTCAGCGTATCGGAGATCACCCCCGCGGCCAGGCAGAGCGCAATGGGCGGATCGGGGAACATGGCGTTCTGCCGGTACATGCGGGCGATCATCGTGCTCGTCGAACCGACGATGTCGTTCATGAAACGGATGGGCTCCTTGGAGGTCAGATCCCCGCCGAGCCGATGGTGATCGATGACTTCGATGATGTCGGCCTCGTCGGCGCCGTTGACGGCCTGGCCGAATTCATTGTGGTCCACGAGGATCAGGCGAATCGGTTCGGGGTTGATCAAGTCGGACTTCGCGATGACGCCCATCAGCTTTTGATCGGCGTCGAGTACCGGGAACAGATGCTGGGAGGTCGTGGCAACTTTTTTACGGATATCCGTAAGCGACATGTGTTCGGTGAGATGCATGTAGTCGGTTTCCACCGCATCGTTGATGAGAGCCGCACTTTTAATCAGCAGGGCGGACATGGCGGTGTCATGGGGCGTGCTCAGAACGGAAACGTTATTTTCTACCGCTTCCTCCAGGAGTTTGTCCGACATTTTATACCCGCCAGTGACAATGATGCAGCGGACGCCGTATTCGATGGAAGGCTTTTGAACGGTCGGTCGATCCCCTGCGACCAGAAGGACTTTGTCCGAAGAGAAGCGATGCAGGTGCCCCTTGAACGCATCCGCACTCATCGCCCCGATCACCATGGTCAGGATTTCATCGTCGTCCGGTCGGACCAGGTGCTGAAAGGTGCCATTCAGCACGCTGCGCAGGCGATTCAGACTCGTGTTGACATTGCGATGCTCGGCCATGTCATCCTGGAGCGGGATCAGCAGGTGGAGCAGATTGAGCAGGGGCAGCATGCCGAGGATCTGCCCTTCTTCGTTCAGGATTGGCAGGCTGCGTACCCCGTGGGTTTGCATCCGTCGATAGACTTCGAGGAAGGGTTCGTTGTGCCGACCGTACAGGACCTGCTTCCGGCAGAGCTGCCCGGCGTTTGGTCGCGCATCCATGAGGATGCGCGGGTGCGGGACCCCCGCACGTTCCAGAACGTATTCGGTCCGCTCATTGGCCGGCCCGCAGGCGACCGCCACCGCGTCCGGGCGCGTGGTTTTCTGCAGGAGGTCTGCGTAGCCGATGGCGGCACAGATGGCGTCGGTATCCGGGTTCTTATGACCAATAACGTAAACAGGCATCCGGTTGCTATATCCGCAAAATCCGTGTAGATCAAGCGACCGAGCCGATGAATCTGATCCTCCTAGATGAAGCAGACCTTAGCGAAGGGCAGGCCCGCCTTCAGGGGGTCCGTGCCCGACATGTGCGCGAGGTGTTGAAACGTGGCGTGGGCGACTCACTTCGAATCGGCCTTCTGAATGGTCCTTTGGGTACGGGATCGATCCTTCATCTGGACGCGGACGGGGTAACCCTGCAGTGCCGATGGGATGAAACCCCACCCCGGCCCGCGGTCGACCTGCTCCTCGCCCTGCCGCGGCCCAAGGTCATGAAACGCTTGTGGGCGCAACTCGCCGCCCTCGGGGTGCGGCGGATTTATCTGACCAATGCGGAGAAAGTGGAGCGCTGCTATTTCGATTCCCATATTCTGGAGCCCGCGCAGGTTGACGCGCTCCTGCGCGAAGGGCTTCAACAGGCCCGCGATACCCACCTGCCCCAGGTCGAAATTCATAAACAGCTCAAACCCCTCATCGAAGACCACCTGCGCGACTATGCCGTCAAGCTCCTCGGTCATCCCGGGGTGGCGGACACCATTCAAAGCCGGCAGCCCCGCCCGCAGACCCTGCTCGCCCTCGGTCCGGAAGGCGGTTGGTCTGCCTACGAACAGGCGCTCTTTGAGGCCCACGATTTCCAGCCCGTCGGCCTCGGAACCCGAGTCCTGCGCAGCGATACCGCTTGCATCGCCGCCCTCGCATTGGTACATCAGGAGCTGGCGACAGGGGACTTCAATGGAGGATAATATGGGGACATCAATACACAAGGTGCTGCAGGGTAAAAGCCGACGGATCTCCGTGATGCTCGTATGCGCAGCATTCTGTTCTTCGAGTTTCGCATTGGAATTAACCACACTGGATGGCCGGACCTATGAGAATGTGGTGATCAAAGAGACGACGCCCAGTTTCATCAAGGTGAAGCACAAGGCCGGGATTGCGAAAATCAGCTTTACCAATCTGAGTGATGAGATGCGGGAGCGCCTCGGCTACAGCCTGGAAAAGGATATTGATAACCGGGTGGACCTGGCCAAGAGCCGCGAACGAAATGTCATTGCCCAGAAGATCCACGCCCGCAAGATCCGGGCGAAAGTGGTTATCACAACGATTCGGCCCGGAGGGGCCTTTGCTCATGCGACAGAGCTTCAAACCGTCCTGGTGACGAATGTCGTGACCGAAGTCACGCCGGGGACGACCGTGGTGCAGGGCGGTCGCC
>JBLIND010000351.1:0-6831 GCA_047639095.1 Candidatus Omnitrophota bacterium
GGGAAGCGTGAGTACTTCAGGATCCGTGCGGAAGAAAAATAGCTGTGACCATCAAGCCCGGTGATGGGGGATTGTGCGTGTTTTCCTGCCGGGGTGTGTCAGTCTATGCGCACGTAGCCTTTCCCATTTCAACGCGCTCCATTTGATCGCCCAGCAGGTTTATCCGCATGAAACGAACATTCTTCTTATCCTGTTATCACTGGTACTTCCTGGCCGCCCTGCTCCTCGCGCTTCCTCCGGCGGTCAAGGTGCAGGCCGACATCAAGCAAGGGCTGGACTACTTTGAAGGAAAAGTCCGGCCTTTGTTGGTCGCGGAATGCTACGCGTGTCATTCCGCGGCTGCGGCTGCAAAGGGCAAGCTCAAGGGCGAGCTGATGCTGGATACGCGTGAAGGCATGCGCAAGGGCGGTAAATCGGGTCCGGTGCTTGTGCCGGGGAAGCCGGAGGAGAGTTTGATCCTCAAGGCGCTGCGCCACAGCTCCGAAGACCTCAAAATGCCGCCGAAGAAAAAACTGCCGGATGAGCTGATCGGGCATCTCGCGAAATGGATTGGAATGGGCGCGCCCGATCCGCGCAAGGGTACCCAGACTGATACCGCGGGCATGTCCATTGAGGACGGCCGCGCATTCTGGTCCATGCGTCCATTGAGTGCGGCCTCGCCACCGCAGGTGAAGAACCCCGGCGATGTGCGCACGCCGGTGGATCATTTCGTACGTGCGCGCCAGGAGGCTGCTGGCCTCGCGCAGAACCCGGCCGCCACGCCTCGCACACTCATTCGCCGCGCCTATTTCGATCTGTGGGGCATTCCGCCCGATCCGGAAGAGGTCGAGACATTCGTTGCCGAGGCGGAGAAGGATTTGCCCGGCGCGTGGGCGCGGCAGGTCGATCGGCTGCTGGAGAGTCCGCATTACGGCGAACGCTGGGCGCGTCACTGGCTCGACCTCGTGCGCTTCGCCGAGAGCAACGGCTACGCCTTTGATCAGGATCGTGCAAACGCTTACCGCTACCGCAATTTCGTTATCGATGCGTTCAACGAGGACATGCCCTACGATGAATTCGTCCGCCTGCAAATCGCCGGGGACCTGCTCACGAAAACCGACGTGCAAACCGTTGCGGAAGCGCAGGCCGCCGTACCTCGTATCGCCGCCACCGGCTTCCTGGTCGCGGGGCCTTTCACCACCCAGCAAACCATGAAAGAGCGGGAGCGGAGCCGTTATGAACAGCTCGACGACATGATTCACACCATGGGTGTTTCCATGTTGGGCATGAGTGTGGGCTGCGCCCGCTGTCACAGCCATAAATACGACCCGATTCCGATGGAGGATTATTATCATCTCGCCGCAACATTTGCGGATGTCGGTTTTGCCGACGTCGGGGTGGAGCAGCAACCGGAGGTCTATCGCAAGGCGAGGGATACATTCGATGCCGCCTTGAAACCACTGGCCGATGCGCAAGCTGCATTCGATAAAGAAAAACTCCCGGCACGCTTTGAAGCCTGGTTGGCAACGATCGAACAGGCCCCGGCGGAAAGCGGCGAGTACACGGCCGGAGACTGGCAGCACATCGGTCCCTTTGCCACCGATGACTTTGCCAAGACCTTTGAACAGGTTTTCGAGCCGGAAAAGGCGATCGACCTGGCCGCAAGTTACCAGGAAGGGGCCTTGAAGTGGGTTCCCCAGCCGGACTGGAAAGATGCCACGGTCCACAATACCTTCTCGACCGCCAACGCGGCCAACTACCTGTATCGCGTGATCGAAACCAAAGAAGCGCTGGCCTTCGAACTGTCACTGGGAAGTGACGACGGGATCAAGTGCTGGCTCAATGGCGAGCAGGTCCTGTCCAACATGATCGGTCGCGGCGTTGAGCCGGATCAGGAACACCTGCGGCTCAATCTGAAAAAGGGTCGCAACGAATTCCTGATGAAGATCGTCAACGGCGGTGGCCAATCAGGCTTTTACTATTCGGCCCTGGCGATTCCGAAACCGAGCCTTCCGGCCATGGGTCCCTGGCAGTACATCGGTCCTTTCAGCGCAAATGATTTTAACAAGACCTTTGACGAAGCGTTCCCACCCGAGAGCGAAATCAAACTGGAGCTAACGTACCTCGAAGGCGCGGTCAAATGGACTGCGCAACCCGATTGGTCCGACGCGGTGGCGCACAACGATAAATTCACCGGGGACAAAACGGCTCATTATCTGTACCGATCGATCGACGCCAAGGTGGCGCGGAATCTCATCCTGGACCTGGGCAGTGACGACGGGATCAAGCTCTGGGTAAACGGGGAAGAGCTGCTGTCGCACAAACTCGGGCGTGACAATGCCAAAGCCGGCCAGGAACAGGTCGTGGTGCAATTGAAAGCGGGCCACAACGATCTGTTGATGAAGATTGTGAACAACACGAAAACGTCTGGCTTCTATTTTGCAGCCGAGGCGACCTTCGACCATACGCTTCCGTCCCTCGGAACCTGGCGGCACATCGGCCCATTTTCCGGGAGCGATTTTAACGCGGTGTTCGATGAAATCTACCCGCCGGAACGGGGCGTGGCCCTGGATCAGACCTACGAAGACGGAAACGTAACATGGACCGAGCAGCCAGATTGGGCCGATGGCATCGCGCACAATGATAAATTCAAGGACGATAAGTCCGCGCAGTATCTCTTCAGGGAAGTCCATGCCGAAAAGCCGACGGTGCTTCAGCTGTCCCTGGGTAGCGACGACGGGATCAAGCTCTGGGTCAATGGTCGCATCGCGTTGAACAAGAAGGTCGGGCGCAATATCGCCGCGGCGGGGCAGGAACGCGCCACCATCCAGCTCGCCCCCGGCCGTAACGAAATTCTGATGAAGATCGTCAACAACGGCGGCGATTCCGGTTTCTACTTTCTCGCCCGCCCAGGGGTGATGCCCGCGGATGTGGCGACGATCGTGCGCAGTCCATCCGACAAATGGAATGACGGGCAGCGCAACAAAGCCGTGGATTGGTACAAGGGTTTCGAGGCCGAATGGTTAAGCCTCAGTCAGTCGGTGCTGCAGCATAAAACCACCGAACCCAAACCGGACCTTGCCATGGCTTACGCCGCCAAGGTGAACGGTACCAGTTATGGCTTCGGGGAAGATTCGTTCAAGGTCTACAACCTGCGTCGCGGCAATCCGGCGAATAAGGAATCCCTGGCAGAACCGGGTTTAATGCAGGTCCTGATGCGACCCTGGACGACCGAGGAGAAGTGGACGCAAGCCCCGGCTGCAGAAAAGCCGCCGCCGAGTCGCGTGAGCCTCGCGAGCTGGCTGACCGATCCGCGCGATGGCGCCGGGAACCTGCTGGCACGGGTCGTCGTCAACCGATTATGGCAGCATCATTTTGGCCGCGGCATCGTGGCTACACCGGATGATTTCGGCTCCCGTGGCGATCGCCCCACGCATCCCGAATTGTTGGATTGGCTGGCGACCGAGCTGATACAGAACGGTTGGCAGCTCAAGCCGATCCACCGCTTGATCATGAACAGCAGCGTTTACCTGCAGACCAACGAGATCACGGAAACCCATCGCAGCAAGGATCCCGATAACGCGCTCTGGGCCCATCGGAACACCCTCCGCATCGAAGCCGAAGCGATTCGGGACAGCTTGCTGGCGATCAGTGGTCAACTCGATCGCACGCGGCACGAAAAGGGGACGCTCGATGTGAAAAATCCCCGGCGCAGCATTTACCTGACCGTGAAGCGCAGTCAGCTCACGCCCATGCTGCAGCTCTTTGACGCCCCCGCTGCGATTCAGGCGATTGGTCAACGTATGGAGAGTACCGTGGCTCCGCAGGCGCTCACCCTGATGAATGGCCCGCTGCTCCAGGAGTGGGCGGGAAAATTTGCTGCGCGGGCGCGCCCCGATGCGACCACCCCGTTACCCGAAGCGATCGACCGTGCGTTCCGCATGGCTTTTTCGCGTCCGGCGAGCCCGGAGGAAATCCAGACTTTTACGGCCTACATCGAGGCGCAAAAAGCCCTTCCGGGTGGCTCGGAAGATAAGGCCTTTCGCAACGCCTGCCATGCGCTGCTATGCGCCAACGAACTCATTTACATCGACTGACCTGGAGAACATCATGGATCCTCATCAACTACATGCACTTTCCCGCCGCGGCTTTCTCGAACGAGCCGGCCTCGGTTGCGGTTCGTTGGCCCTGACCACCATGCTCCAGCAGCAGGGGGTACTCGCGGCCGGATCCAGCAATCCGCTCGCTTCGCGCAGTTCGCATTTTACCCCGCGCGCCAAGTCGGTGATCTGGCTGTTCCAGACCGGGAGTCCCTCACAGATGGACACCTTTGATTACAAACCCGAGCTGCAGAAACGGAACGGTCAGGACCTGGCCGGGGCGGATCCCAAGACGGGGTTCTTCACCACCAGCGGCAAGTGTCTCGCTTCGCCATTTGGCTGGAAGCAGCACGGACAATCCGGGACCTGGATGTCGGACATCCTTCCCAACATGGCGAAGCATGTGGATGACATGGCCTTCATCTATTCCTGTTATTCGCAGAGCAACAACCACACACCCGCCATGCTGGAAATGAACTCGGGGATGATTCGGCAGGGTTTTCCGAGTATGGGTTCGTGGGTTACCTACGGTCTTGGTTGTGAGAGTGCGGACCTGCCTTCGTACGTGGTGATGCACGGCACCAAGCCGCGCGGCGCGGATCCGATCTGGTCCTCCGGCTTTCTACCTTCGGTGTATCAGGCGACCTCGCTCGATCCGCGACAACCCAAGCCGGTGAAGAACCTCGATCGGCCCGGGCATCTGGATGGCGGCCAACAGCGCTCCTTGCTCGATCTACTCAACGCCACCAATCAGAAACACGCGGAGGGTCGGCCTTTTGACCGGGATCTCAACGCGCGTCTCGAATCCTTCGAGTTGGCCTACCGCATGCAGACGGCCGCACCCGAAGCTTTCGATGTCAGTCAGGAGCCGGAGCACATCCGGGAGGCATACGGACTGAACAACAAGGACTCCGAAGGTTATGGCAAACAATGCCTGACCGCTCGGCGTCTGGTCGAACGCGGGGTACGCTTTGTGCAGATCTTCGCATCGATTCCGCGCACTCCGGGTGGGGCGGTCAGCGATGTGCCCTGGGATGCCCACAACAACATCGATGAGAACCATCGCGCCTGTGCGGCCGCGGTCGATCAACCCACCGGCGCCTTGCTGGAAGATTTGAAAGCCCGGGGACTACTCGAAGATACCCTCGTGATATACGGTGGCGAATTCGGCCGCACCTCCGACTCCCAGGACGGCGGCGGACGGGATCACAATCCGCACGCGTTTACGACCTGGCTCGCCGGAGGCGGGATCAAGGGCGGGGTGCATTACGGGGCCAGCGACGAATTTGGCTACAAGGCGGTCGAAAACCGGGTGAGCGTGCATGATATTCATGCCACCGTGCTGCACCTTCTTGGACTCGAGCACACGCAACTCACGTACCGTTTCAACGGCCGCGACTACCGGCTTACTGACGTTGCCGGCGAAGTGTTGGAAGACTTGCTGGCTTGAGGATCCTGCCGTAACTCGGCATTCATTACGAGCGGGCCGTACGGCTCGTGCATGCACCTCGTATTCGTGGTCGACTTTTCTCATTCTCGTCGCACGATAGAGGCATGAATAGATATACGGCCCTATTGATCAGTGGAATCCTTTGCAGCTCCTGGAGTAATTCGGCCGTAGCCGAACTCACGCAACCGGAGTTTGAACAGTTGATGAAAACGGTGCAGGCGGCGCCCGATGCGACCTGGCGGACGATTCCCTGGCAGACCTCCCTGCTAAACGCCCAGCGGATTGCCGCGCGCGAACGGAAGCCGCTATTTATCTGGGCGATGGACGGCCATCCGCTCGGCTGTACCTGAAACAACGGGGTGCTCGACCGTGCGTCGACCTTTGCTGATCCCGAAGTGGTTGAAATGCTGAAAACAAAATTCGTCCCGGTGGCGATTGACCAGTGGTATCAACGTCGCCAGAAAGACGCCGAAGGCGACTTTTACCGCAAGATCGCGGGGCAGGGTCCGCGTAACGACTTTAAGTCAACTACCCAGGGCTTATACGCCGCCGCACCCGATGGCACGCTGTACATCTACACGAATTCGCGTCAGGCACATTACATTGAGAAGCAGATGAAGGAGGCGCTGGCCAAGCATAAACCGAGTGCAACTGCAGCGGTCGCGGCCGGTTCCCCGGATAAGCAATTCAACCCCCAGCTGCCTGAAGGGGGCTTGGTGGTCCGGGTTCAGGCGAAGGTCCTGGGCGGGTACGAGCCGACCGATGATGCCATGCAACAGATTTTCCAGAACGCGGTGTCCCGCGATAACCTCTGGATGACCGGGGCGGAGCATGCCGCCTTGGCCAGGGGTGAATTTCCCGGAAGCCTCCAGCGCAAGATCGCCCGCTTTCATTTGATCGACAACACGCGTGGCGAGCCGCCCATGTGGAAGCCGGAAGAGGTGAAAGACGTCTCGATGTCGTTGAACGATGGCGTGATAATCGGACGGGTGCATGTGGAAACCGCGAATAGCGATCGCGGGTATACCGCGGAGTTTCGTGGGCATGTTGATGTGAGCGATGGCAAGGTGAGCCGATTCGATTTGGTCGCCAAGGGGTTGTTCTGGGGACAAGGTGGAGCCACGGGTAACCCACCTCCGGGCAAATTTCCGTTGGGTATTTCGTTTTCCCTCACCGATGGATCGGATAGCGCCGACTCGATTCCGCCTCAGGCTTCACGGGGCTGGCTGCGCGGGTATATGATCGATTGATTCGGATCCATCACGAGCGGGGGGTGGAGCGTTTGGGTAGGGTGGCTGGCTT
>JBLIND010000352.1:0-6819 GCA_047639095.1 Candidatus Omnitrophota bacterium
CACCGTCGACTACGACGAGAAGCGGCTACAGGACTACGAGATAACCGAGTTGGAAGCCGACACCATGGACAACATCGCGGCCGCCTGTGGCATCGATCAGATCGACCTCATCAGCCTGACCACGAACCGAGCCGAAGAAGAAATCCTGCAGGGAATGCCCGGCTTGCTGGCCAAAGGCATCCCGCATATCTGCCTCGCCTACGGGGACCCCTCGGTGGACTATCACGCCTTGATGAAAACCTACGGCTACGTGTTCATGGCCCACGATGACCGCGGCATGATCTTCGAACGGGAAGCGACTACCTGAAAATCGCCCACGCAGTTTTAAACAGGATACAGATGTCCATCCAGAGTGATCGCTGATCCACGTAGTCGAGGTAGTATCGAATTTTCACCGGAAGCACCTCCTCGATGTAGGTCTTCCGCGGATCGTCCGAGAGCTCAAGGATCGCGTTTTCGTTACGGTATTCAATTGCCGCATAGTCCGTGATTCCGGGACGGACGGACAACACTTTCTCGCGTTCCTCGTCCGTATAGCAGGCCACAAACTCCGACACCTCCGGCCGCGGGCCGACCAGACTCATGTCCCCCTTAATGACGTTGAACAACTGAGGGAGCTCATCCATTTTACAGGCGCGGAGCACCTGACCACTGGGCGTGATCCGCGGATCCTTCCCCACGGTGATACGCAAGCCCTCTTTTTCACTGTCTGGACGCATGGTGCGGTACTTCAAGATGTTGAATGGAATGCCCTTTAATCCGATGCGCTCCTGCTTGAACAATACCGGTCCCGGACTGCCCAGTTTGATCCAAAGCGCCATAAGCAGCATCAACGGCAGCAACAGGATGACCAGCGGGATCGCTACGAGTAAATCAAACAATCGCTTCGCGATCATGACGCGGGTCAAGCCAGGTTTTCCAACAGGATTTCCCGCACGGCCGTGATCACCCGTTGAAACTCCTCTTCGCTCATTCCCGGATACAGGGGCAGGCTGACCACACGAGAAAAGGCGGCGGTCGCCTGGGGAAAAGAGGCCTCATTCAGCCCACAGGATTCCTGCCAATAGGGATGGAAATGCAGGGGAATAAAATGAACGCTGGCACCAATGTTTCGCTCCGAAAGTTTTTCAATAAAGGTGTCTCGACTGATGCGAAGGGCATCGAGTTTCAGATGCAGGATGTACAAATGCCAGGCGTGTTCATCCTCGGGGTTTTCCACCTGTGGCAACTCGACGGGAAGATCTACGAAGGCCTCGTTGTATCGCACAGCCAGTGCGCGACGGTCGTTCGCCATGCGATCACATTTGGCCAACTGGTGCACCCCGATTGCGGCCGCGATATCGGTGAGGTTGTATTTGTAACCAGGTGCGACGACCTCGTAGTACCAGGAGGGCTTCCTGGTCGTATAACGGCTGAATACATCGCGATCGATGCCGTGCAGGCGCATGGTTTTCATGCGTTTTGCGTAGGCATCATCGTCGGTCGTAACCATGCCGCCCTCCCCCGTTGTAATCGTCTTGGTCACGTAAAAGCTGAAGGCCGTGATATCTCCGATCGTTCCAACGCGCCGCCCGAGTGTACTCGCCGGAAGCGCGTGGGCGGCATCCTCCAATATAGGAACGCCGTACTGCTCGCTCAACGCCAGGATTTCCTTCATGCGACAGGCCTGACCCGCCATGTGGACGGGAATCATCGCCTTGATGCCCGGAACATTTTGCAGCGCTTCAGCCATCTGGCCCACGTCAATGTTCAACGTCCGCGGATCAATATCTACAAACACCGGGTCAGCCCCCTGGTAGCGGATGACTTCACCGGTTGCCGTGAAGGTATACGGAGTGGTCAAGACCTTGTCCCCCGGCCCAATGCCCAGCGCATCGAGTCCGAGGTGCAGACCCGACGTGGCAGAGTTCACCGCGATCGCATGCTTGGCTCCCACGTACTTCGCAAAGGCCTGTTCAAAACGCTGCACCCACTTACCTGTAGTCAGCCAGCCAGAGCGCAGGACCTCACACACGGATTCAATTTCCGGCTCCCCGATTTCCGGACGCATGAAAGGAATGAAAGGTAAATCTTGGTTGGCAGCTGCGTTGTCCATGGCGCTCACCTTCACCGGATCATGAGGAAATACAAGGCGAAGCGATTATAAATATCCCAGTTTATCCAGCGTCGGGGTGATGATTTCCAACATCTGCTGCCGGGCCATCTCGTCCATACGGGATTGCCATTTACCGGACGTGTCTCGCAGGACTCGCGCACGATAAGCTTCCATGACATGAGCCGTATCCGAGAGTCCGGCAAAGTGACAGAGCGCAGCAAAAGGTTCTTCGCTTGCGACCAGGTCTTCGTAGCGAACGGTCATGACCCGCTCCTCGGGTATCGCCGCCAGATCGGCCTGCGCCTGCTCTACACAGCACGTCCATTGCCGGGCACAAACCGATACAACACCCTCTCGGGAAAGGTCATCTTCGATACCGGGATACTTCGGCCCCCAGATGGCCACATGTTTTTTGTTTTTTGAACCGCGTAGGCGATCCAATGCAAACCGGCTGGCATAGCGCATATTGGTCAGCGGAAAGTACGTGAGTTTCCCCAACAGGTACGGCCAATCCGTAGCGGCTTGCCATTGCCGAGCGGATGATTCGGTCACATCACGGCCATCGCGAATGAGCTGAATATATCGAGCACGCGGAAAAACCCGGTTAACAAACGGTACCCGAATCGTGTTGGACACCGTTTTTTCAATCATGCGCCGTTTGTCCGTGCGCTTGAGCCGAGCCGCTCGCGCGAGTCGATGCTGGAGCGTTTGTGCCAGGGCATCCGAAACCTGCTCCGGTGTCAATCGGTCATGCGGGACCTGCTCATTACCGAGTCGCCATATGAAATTCACGTCATAGGGCACCACCGCGAGATCATGACTGGCACCGAGGATGTCGCGGATGAACTTGGTGCCTGAGCGCGCGGCGCCGATTACGATGATGGGATCTTGCATGACCTGTACCCTCTTGATGGACAGATCGAATACAAGACAGTTCAGCGCATGAAATACATTTTATTCATTGCCCCGCTCCATCACCACAACCTGCGAGACATTACGATCAAGTGAACAGATTTGTAACGATCGGGATTGACCTCGCTTAAAATTCTCTGATAGTTTTTTAAGGCTTTATTCACGGGTTATTCACAACGACATGAATCTCGAACGGGCATCCAAAACGATCCACTCTTTTTTGAGCAATCCCTTGCGCAGAAAAGGCGTTATCATTCTCTGGCACACCCTCGGGGTAATCCTTGCCTACGGTGGTGCCTTCCTGATTCGTTTTGACTTTGTCGTCCCCTCCACCCACGTCGCATCGTTCAAAACATGCCTGCCTTTCGTCATCATAGGATTCCTTTTCGCGTTCTTTATCTTCCGGCTGTATCGCGGATTGTGGACCTACTTCAGTCTGGATGATGTCCTCCGTACCGTCCAGGCCGTGTTCCTGGGGTCCATCCTCAACGCGGGCATGATCTACGCTGCCCGCGGTTATACATTCGACCTTTACCCTCGTTCGGTCTTTTTGAGCACCTTCCTCTTCTTGCTACTCTGGGAGGCGGGCTGCCGCTTTGCCGTACGCTGGTTCAAGAAGCGACGCTATGGGCACGAAGATATGGACACCTCGCGCCGGTCCATCATCATCGGCGAGGTGGAGCAAGCCGACATTATGCTCCGGCGCAGCCAGGCGCTTCAAGGTTCCATCGGACGGGTCGTTGCGATCGTCAGCAATGACAAGGATCACTGGCACCTGCGTATGCACCGCACGCAGATTACCGGTCCGGTTGATCGTATCGGCGACATTGCTCGCGAGATGAATGCAAACACCCTGATTATCCTCCCCCCCCACACCAGTCCGAAGCAGATCCGCTTAATCGTAGACAACTGCAGTGATGCCCAGGTAACCTGTGACTTCCGCGTGGTTCCCGCGATTGATGACATCGCATCTGGCAGACTCGACGTCTCAACCATTCGTCAGGTGCGCATCGAAGACCTGCTGAATCGTGACCCCGCCCAGTTTGATCGCTCCATGTTATCCAATTACCTGCGAGGGAAATCGGTAATGATTACTGGTGCGGGCGGGAGTATCGGGTCGGAAATCGCACGGCAGGTGGCCGCTCATGCACCAGCCAAACTTGTGCTGTTCGAGATGTCCGAATTCGCCTTGTATTCGATCGAACGCGAAATTGAAGAGTCGCATGCCGGGCTTTCAGTGATCGCCTATACGGGCGATGTACGCAGCCGCTCTGACCTGCAGGATGCCATTCTCAGCGCCGGCAATGTCGATGTGATCTATCACGCAGCTGCTTATAAACATGTCCCCTTGATGGAGAAGAACACCAGCGCCTGTTTCCACAACAATGTCATTGGATCAAACAATGTCGCAACCGTTGCACGTATACTGGGTGTGGAACGTATGGTCCTGATTTCGACCGATAAAGCCGTGCGCCCCACCAGCGTCATGGGGGCGACCAAACGTCTGGCCGAACGTTGCGCATTGCAGCAGCCTTCAGGACAGACCAGCTTTGTCGCAGTCCGCTTCGGCAACGTCCTCGGCAGCAGCGGCAGCGTCCTCCCCTTGTTCAAGCGACAGATTGAACAAGGCGGACCGGTCACGGTGACCACACCCGATACACGTCGGCATTTCATGACCATCCCCGAAGCCGTAGAGCTGGTGTTGATGGCAGGAATCGTCGGAGAAGACCGTCAAATCATGGTACTTGAAATGGGCGAACCGGTAAAAATCCTCCACCTCGCACGCCGATTAATCGAACTCTCGGGCTTTGTTCCAGAAAAGGATATACACATAGAATTCATCGGATTACGTCCCGGTGAAAAAGAGTTTGAAGAATTGATGACCGAAGATGAAGATGTGGTTGAAACATCGTATGACAAGATTTGGGTCCTGGCGAAGAATTCGGATATCAACGAGACCATCGAGCTCGACCGGATCGAACAGTTAATTGCTGAGAAGGATAATCATGCGCTGCGCAGGCTTATCGCTGATCATGTGCCGGAGAGCTACTTTGCGACATCTGAGCTCCCAATCCAGGAACGCATCCCTTCCCTCGAAAAATAGCATCCGCTGAACATGCGAAAATTCTCACCCTACTTGTGCAGAATCCTCTGTGGATTTTTCGGGCTGGGGCTGTCGGGATGCGCGCAACTGATCGGCCCCTCCAGAAACGTACCCTTCGTCCAACAGGAGGATGGTCATTGTGGGGACAGCTCACTGGAAATGGTCCTTCGTTACCATGGCCTGTATGTGGATCATCACGCACTGAGAGCAATGGTCTACCTTCCCGCCCTTCAAGGTACGGTGCCCGAGGTGATCGCAGATACCGCACGCAAACTGGGCTATGAGTCTGAGGTCACCCAGCTCAAAATCGAAGAACTCACGGACTTGATCCGCCAGACAGGTCCAACCATCGTGTATTTTGGTGCGGAAGAAGCGCCAAATCCGGGCCACTTTCTGGTCGTGAATGATATCAGCCCATTTAACCAGCGCGTCTGTGTCCATACCGGCGAAAATTCCAACCAATGGTTAAGCGCCAAAGAGTTTAACCGCCGCTGGCAAAAAGGCAAAAACATCGTCATACGTATCGCGCCCCTGTCAACAAATGAGTCAACCCGGCCCATCCCGCGATCCAAAGAGTAACATAATTGACTTGTTCATGGCACTCAACCTGCTAAATTCTATTTTAGTTACTTGGGGATAGACCTGCCCACCAATTTGAACGAAATGAACAAGACGTTAATATACTTAACTATTTTCGGATCCTTTTCGGCCATTTTCGCCGTTTCGGCCTCCGCTCAGAGCGGCGAACGGATTGGCAAGACGATTTCGAGTGGAAAAATCAGCCAGGGCATCCATTCCGGAAAAATTTCCGAGGGAAGATACATTCTGAGCGAGAAAAAGCTCAGCGATATCGTCATTTTAAGCGACAGCAGATCTGATCAGCTAAAAAGCCGTAAAACCGAGCGCGTTGCAGTCCGTCGCGAGACGACGCAACGCATCCATCGGAAGAAGAAAAAGAACAATTTGTGATTAGTGCGTTGACATCTCGTCCATCGTGAATAAAAAAATAAAATGCTCGATTTAGAATGTAATAATTGCCTCTATTAGCATGGAACTCGTCAGGGATATAAAGCAAAGGTAAGAGCATCATGAGTAAAATACATAGCATAATTACATGTTTAGTAATCACCATGGCCAGTTGGGCAGGCGCTGCCGAATTGCCTGAGTCTCTGGTCAAAATGAAGACGGGTGAATGTAATTTCACGGTTGTTCAAGCTGATGGCGTCAAAGCAGCCAAGGGCATCAAAATTTCCATCACACCGGTTGACAGCAAAGAAGGTGGCGCCCTCGCTACAACGACGACTGATAAGTCGGGCAAATGCTCGCTGGGTGTTGTTGAAGATGGCCGATTCATCCTTTCTGTAAACGACATCAACGTTGCAGTCCTCGAAACGGCTGAAACCTCCGAGCTCGACCACTACCGTCTCGTGCTTCCTTCTGAAGGCTTGATCGTCGGCGGACTGGAACCTGCACCTGCACCTCCACCTCCAGCCGGCGCAGGAGTTGTAGCCGGCGCAGGAGTTGTAGCCGGCGCAGGAGTTATTATAGCCGGTGGCATCATTCTGATCGCTCAGCAGGATGGCAACAACAACAACAACAGCAGCACTCCAGTTGAGAAGACGGAACTCAAGTCCACGCCGCGCGCTCCGGCACAGACCAGTCCCTGATATCCAGACGCTTTCTGCTTGTAGCAATCGCGGGTTCGCGC